>CAZXLJ010000222.1:0-2509 GCA_964641175.1 uncultured Cellvibrionaceae bacterium | reverse complement strand
GCTGCAGCGCCACGTGACACATTCTGCAGAATGCATCATACATTGGGCACCAACGACGCCACCGCCCTTCAACCGGAACTCGCCATGCTCGCCAAACGCACCCTGGTACTGACTATTGCCGCCGCGCTCGCGGCACAGGCGGCATCCGCCGTGGCGCAGGAGGCCGCCGCGCCGCCGGCCGACGTTAACCGTGCCGGCGCCGCTGACGCCGTCAGCCTGGACGCGGTGACCGTCACCGCGCGCAAGCGGAAGGAATCCGTGTTCGAAGTGCCAGTCGTGGCGAACGTCATGACCCAGGAGACGCTGGAAAAGACCAAGGTCGACGACCTCTATTCGGTGGCCACGCGCGTGCCCAGCCTGCTGCTGGGCAATGGCGTGACCTCGAGCGGCACCCAGGTCTCGCTGCGCGGCATCGGCACCACCGCGATCAACCCGACCATGGACAACTCCGTCTCGCTCAACATCGACGGGCTCTCGCTCAGCCAGGGTGCGGCCTATGGACTCGGCATGTTCGACGTCGGCCAGGTGGAGGTGCTCAAGGGGCCGCAATCGCTGTTCTTCGGCAAGAACAACACCGCGGGCGTGATCTCGCTGCGCAGTGCCGACCCGACCGACGAGGTCGAGCGCATCGTGCGCGTCGGCTACGAGACCGAGGCCCAGGAAAAGACCGGCGAACTGGTGCTGTCCGGCCCCGTCAACGACATGCTCAAGCTGCGCCTGGCCGCGCGCGTCTCGGACCAGGAAGGCTATTTCCGCAACGAGGCGGTGGCGGTGCCGGGCCTGGGCGGCAGGACCCCCACGTTCCGCAACTACGCGCCCGTCGAGGAGGTCCTGCTCCGCGGCACCGCGCTGTTCGAACCCAGCGACCGCTTCAATGCACGCCTCAAGCTCAATTACAGCGACTACCGGATGGATGGCGGCGCATCCGGCTTCCAGACCGTGTACTGCCCAGAGGGCACCGGCGGCGTGCCGCCGCTGAACATCTCCTTCCTGGAGGGCGAGGACTGCAAGGCCGACCGCATCATCCGCCGCCCCTGGTTCGACCTGGCCGCGTTCCCCGACGCCACCGAGAACGACGGCATCCCCTTCGAGGACAGCACCCAGCTGTTCGGAACGCTGGAGATGAACTTCGGCCTGGGCGAGGCACTGACCCTGACCTCGGTCACCGGCCACTACAGCAACGACTACCGCTCGCTGTTCGCCGGCAGCACCTCGCCGGTCGCCCAGCTGATGGCGCAGACCTACCAATTCGACAACCGCCAGTTCACCCAGGAGCTGAGGCTGTTCTCCGACTACGCGGATCGTCCGGTGAACTTCATGCTCGGCGCCTTCTACCAGAAGGGCGAGATGCGCAACGAAGTCGATATCGGCGGCAACATCCTGATGGGCCTCGGCCGCAACATGCAGAACGTGCTCAACGTGGTCGACATCGAGGCGACCTCGGTGTTCGGCCAGGCGATCTGGGACGTCACCGACAAGCTGGAGCTCTCGGGCGGCGCGCGCTGGACCGACGAGACGCGCCACCATGAGCTCTACAACCTCAACGCCAGCCTCGGCGCGATCGGCCAGGTCGATCGGCTGGATCCGAAGATCAGCGCCTCCAACGTGTCCCCGGAGCTGTCCGTTGCCTACAAGGCGAACGAGGACCTGACCGTGTTCGGCTCGTACCGCACCGGCTTCAAGTCCGGCTCGTTCATGGGCATCAACTACACCGCGCCCAACCGGCCCGCCTCGTTCGGCGAGGAAGAGGCCGAAGGCGCGGAGGTGGGCCTGAAGTTCCGCGCCTTCGACCGCAAGCTCTCTGGCGGCGTGGCGCTGTACAACTACAAGTACAGCGACCTGCAGGTCGGTGCGCTGGAACTGGCCGACGTGGGCAACGGCAGCTACCTGGTCTTCACCCGCACGCTCAACGCGGCTTCCGCGACGACGCGCGGCGTCGAATTCGACCTGAGCTACCTGCCCGACGCGGTGCCCGGGATGGTGATCAACGCGGCGCTGAACTACAACCGCGCGCGTTACGACAGTTTCCCCAATGCGCCCTGCGGCAACGGCCAGACCATCGCGCAGGGTTGCGACCAGCTGTTGAACCCGAGCACCGGCCGCTACTCCGCGCAGGACCTGTCGGGCCGCCGGCTGGTGCGCTCGCCGGACCTGAGCGGCTTCGTGTCCTTCGACCACGAGGTCTACCTGTCCGACGGCAAGCGCGTGAACTACGGTGCCGGCGTGAACTACACCTCCGACTACTCCGTCACCCTGGTCGATCCTCCCGGCTTTCCGCAGGACGCGTTCGCGCGCTTCGACATGCACCTGGGCCTGAGCGGGCGCGACGATCGCTGGGAGATCAGCCTGATCGGCCGCAACCTGACCGATGAGCACGTGGTCGGTCGCTGCTCCAACGACAACAGCCAGAACGGCGGCATCCTCGGCGGCCAGATCTCGGGCGCGCCGCAGGGCGGCCCCGCCGGCCAGGACGAGGGCAGCTGCTTCGTCGAGCGCGGCCGCGAACTCT
>CAZXLJ010000221.1:0-2525 GCA_964641175.1 uncultured Cellvibrionaceae bacterium | reverse complement strand
CAGCTGATGATCGAAAATAATCTCGGGGTGAACGTGAAAGAGGTTTATGAAGTGAAGCAGATTGATGGAGATTATTTTTTGGAGGAATGATGGAGGTGGTTTCTCTGGCACTCCTTCCAAAGCATGTTTGAAGAGCTATTCAGCGTAAAAATATTGAGATCGCACTGATGGTAAAGAAAGCGAAAACATATCAGCCGCCTTATACGATAACGGCGAATATTCTTAACCTCGTCGCGTACATCAGTGAGTCAATTGGTCGTCTTAGCGCACAGAAGGAAGTTGCTCGAGATTTGCGATTACGGCGCAGTAATCGCATTCGCACCATTCGCGGATCCCTGGCCATCGAGGGGAACACGCTCAGTGAGGCGCAGATCACGGCGATTCTGGAAGGCAAGCGTGTGATTGCACCACCTCGCGAAGTGCAGGAAGTCCGCAACGCCATAAAGGCATACGATCATTTTCAGGAGTGGCGGCCTGAGAATGAATCTGACCTGCTTGAAGCGCACGGAATCATGATGGCAGGGCTGGTCGATGAGTTAGGCCACTATCGCAGTGGTGGTGTGGGCGTGATGGCTGGCGGTGAGGTTATTCATATGGCTCCCCCTGCTAATCGGGTGCCGGTTCTGATGAGGGATCTTTTCAATTGGCTGGCTGAAACTGACGCACATCCGCTGGTTGTCGGAGCAGTCTTTCATTATGAATTCGAGTTTATCCACCCCTTCGCCGACGGCAATGGCCGTATGGGCCGTCTGTGGCAAACCCTGATTCTGGCGGGCTGGAATCCGCTCTTCGCCGATCTGCCGGTAGAAAGTATCGTTCATGAGCATCAGGACGCCTACTATCGCGCTTTGGAAGAAAGCACGGAGCAGGTCGATTCAGCGCCTTTCATTGAATTTATGCTGAGTATGATACGTGACGCCCTCATCCAGTCGACCCCCCAGGATAGCCCCCAAGACGCCCCCCAGGTTACCCCCCAAGTCGAGAGGTTGCTGGCGTGTATGCGAGGCGAGATGAGCCGGGAGGCACTGCAACTGGCGCTTGAGCTGGATGATCGCAAATCCTTCCGGGCGCGTTATCTTCAGCCGGCCCTGGCCGCAGGCCTGATAGAAATGACAATTCCCGATAAGCCCAGTAGCCGCGTGCAGCGTTACCGGTTGACGGAAAAGGGTCGGCAGTGGCAAGGGTGATTTAGCTACAAGAGAAGACATTTTTGTTTTCATCTTTGACTTGGATTGAAGGATCGCATCCCGCGCAGTGAGCACTGCCCGGTGGGTGTATATCAACATGTGGTTGATAAGAACCAAGTGTTGGTAACGAACGGAAATTCGTTATGGAGTAGCGACAGCAAACGACGCATGAACTTTTATATAAATATAAATAATTTTATGCTCCCGCCATTAATCCCTCTGGCTTGCGCCCCGAAAAGTATTTGAAAATCAATCGGTTGATGGATTGCTCGCGACTGGCATGCTCTTTGACATACCTTTTGGAACCCGCCATAAGACCAATAATTGCGGCGGCCACTTGTTGTTGAGGAGA
This sequence comes from uncultured Cellvibrionaceae bacterium, assembly GCA_964641175.1. GTDB lineage: Bacteria > Pseudomonadota > Gammaproteobacteria > Pseudomonadales > Cellvibrionaceae > CAYNST01. The sequence continues at coordinate 986 of CAZXLJ010000221.1, read as the reverse complement.
GTCACCCATGTTGCAAGTCCCATCCGCTGCTGTCGAAGCGCAGTTGACTGAAAATATCTCTGTCGAGAAAACCCCGTCCGGCTCCAATTCCGCCGCTTACGAACATATCGACACCGTCGATAAGTGGAAGAACGATTACTACCCTCCAAATGCATTGCGTTATTACGATGAAGCAGTGGCGAAGGCATTTCAGCAAATGCAGGTGCAGCCCGGCGCGAAAGTGTTGGACGCGGGGTGTGGGACTGGAGTGCACGCCATTCGACTTGCCCGTCTCGGAGCGAATGTGCACGCGGTCGATATTTCACACACCATGCTTGAGCATGCGCGGGTCAATGCGGCGAATGCTGATCTCTCCGATGCCATCGAATTTTCACAATTGAATATTGCTGAGGTGGCGCTAGAGGGCGAGCAGTTCGATCACGTCTTCAGTTGGGGTGTGCTGATACACATCCCGGATTTTGACGCTGCACTCTTTAATCTGATGAAAGCGTTAAAACCTGGCGGAACCATGGCGCTGTACCTGACAAATGAAAACGCACTGGATTTAAAATTTGAACGCATAACCAGAAAATTTTCTGATAAGCCAGAAAAGCAATACATAAACAATCGCTGGGGCAGTGGCTTTTGGCACGACATGCCCGGCGGAAAAATGTGGACCAACCACATCCGCGCATCTGCACTGATCAACCACATGCAGGCCGGCCGTTTCCAGCTAATACATCACAGCGCCGGAGAATTCACCGAACTCCAAAAATACGCCACCGGCCGCCTGCGACGCTTTATGCAGTCGATGAACTACTGGATGTTTCGCTTTCAGTATCCTGCGTCTTGGGGTGCGACGCAGTTGTTGGTGTTCCGGAAGACGGGAGATAGCCGGGACGGTACGCGAACGAGTGGTGCCGCCTGAAGGCATGCAACATCGTTTATGGCGACGAAAAGTGCCTTTCAAGTCCGTCGTCCTCGCGCACGCGGGGACCCACGCCGAA
>CAZXLJ010000220.1:0-2555 GCA_964641175.1 uncultured Cellvibrionaceae bacterium | reverse complement strand
CGTAGACAAAAATGGAAGCGATGAGTACCTGGCCGACGAGGCGCAGGCGGGGGCTTATGTCGTAGCGGTCATCAATGGCGCCGAGAAATACCATGAAGCCGGCGCCGATCATGAATAATCGAATAAACGTGGGTTGATCGAGAAAGACGTAACCGGTGAGGAAGGTACCCACGAACACGGCGATGCCGCCGATCAGTGGAATCAGGCCGTCGTGTTTCTTGCGCCCTCCAGGCTTGTCTACCAGCTCCAGCCAGTAGGCAACCGGTTGCAGCATTTTGACCATGACCGCGGTAATTGCAAATGCGACAACCAGTACTCCAAAGCTTAAATCCATATAGTGCCCCCAATTAGCCAATACTCTACTGTTCAGATTGCGTACAACCCATCGCACGACGCTTCATGCTGCTTTTGAACTACTCAGCTATTTCGCGCCGGCCATGGTGACTCTGCCGCAATCGCGTCAGCGCGCTGCGATCGGTCACCGTTTTACGCCCAAACTGGCTTTTGTATTATCACTGATTGTATTAATGCGACCGGGTCGATATTTAATCAAACCCGGCCGAAGTCGTCTTCGAAGCGGATGATGTCGTCTTCACTGAGATAACTTCCGCTGGCCACTTCCACCAGGCGCAATGGAATTTTGCCCGGATTGGAGAGCCGGTGTTTTTCCCCGAGGGGAATGTAAATCGACTGGTTCTCCGTCAGTACGATTTTTTCGTCGCCCTTGCGGACTTCGGCAGTGCCGACAACCACGACCCAGTGCTCTGCCCGATGGTGGTGCATCTGAAACGACAGGCTTGCACCCGGGCGAACGCGGATGCATTTGACCTGATAGCGGTCACCGGTATCGATTAGATCGTAACTTCCCCAGGGCCGGTGCACTTCCCGGTGGGCAATGTATTCGCTGCGATGTTCTTTCTTGAGCTGTTCGACGATGTGCTTGACGTCTTGAGACCGGTTTTTATGAGCGACGAGAACGCTGTCTGCCGTCTCCACGACGATCAGATCTTCAACGCCCACCAATGCCACCAGCCGGCCTTCACTATTGACATAGCAGTTACGGCTCTCATGAGAAATAACGTCCCCTACGACTGCATTGCCCTGCGGGTCTTTGTCACTCACGTCCCAAAGTGCGCTCCAGCTTCCCACGTCACTCCACTGTGCATCGAGAGGGACCATAAAAGCGCTGGAGGTTTTCTCCATTAAAGCGTAGTCAATGGACTGATCCTTGCACCGGGAAAACGCTTCTTTATTCAGCCGAAAAAAATCCAGGTCTTTGGTGCCATTTTCAATGGCATCGCGACAGCTGTTGAGCATGCCGGGGCTGTGGATTTCAATTTCTTCGAGGAGTACTTTTACCGGAAAAACGAACATGCCGCTGTTCCAGAAATAATTGCCACTCGCCAGATATTGTTGCGCCCGCGCCAGATCGGGTTTCTCAATAAATGCCTCTACGGGTACGGCGGCGCCATTGCCGGGGCTTGCCTTCAAGTAACCGTAGCCCGTTTCCGGATGACCCGGAACTACACCGAATGTCACCAGTTTGCCCTGCTGTGCAGCGGCGATAGCGGTCTGCAATGCCGCCCGAAAATTCTCTTCCTGCTTGATCAGGTGATCAGCCGCGAATACTGCGATGACTGCATCAGGATCAACAGCCTGTGCACGCAGAGCCGCAACGACAACCGCCGGTGCGGTATTGCGCGCAATGGGTTCGAGCACGATTTCGGCGGGCACGTCGATTTGACGCAACTGATCGGCCACCATGAAACGCTGCTCGTCATTACAAATCACGATAGGGTCGCCACCCACACCCTGCAATCGCAGGATTGTGTGCTGCAGCATGGTGTATTCGCCGTAAAGCTTGTGGAGTTGCTTCGGGTAGTGATGGCGTGACTTGGGCCAGAGTCGGCTGCCACTGCCGCCGGATAACACCACGGGTATTACGGTAGACATGCTGGGAGTGCGATCCTTTTCGAGACACAATTCGATTGCGAAAACTGTCGGGGATTCTAGCGGCGTGTTTGTTAACGGGAGTTGAACAGCGCTCGGATATGACAGCAACAGGCTGCCTACCCCGAATGACGACGGGCGATTATAAATTAGTCGCTAGTAAATCTCAGCTAATATCACACAAAAAAATTGTTATTTTTTGTAGATATACAGATCGGTGCGGAGATGGGAAGCCCTTATGGAGAGTGGGACCGCTCGCCGGGCTGACTTATTCCGATGGATATCGGTTCCAGATACGGATCGATGTTATTCCCCCTTCTCGTTCTGCAGACCCTGATTGACCCGATCCCGCAATTCCTTGCCGGGTTTGAAGTGCGGGACGTGCTTGCCATCCAGCTCGACAGGCTCTCCGGTTTTGGGATTGCGCCCGACACGGGCTTCGCGATAGTGCACGGAAAAACTGCCGAATCCGCGGATTTCGATGCGCTCACCTGAGGCAAGACTTTGTGACATGTATTCGATGATAAGTTTGACGGCCAGTTCGATATCCTTGGGGGAAAGCTGGTCCTGACGTTCAGCGATTCGTTCAATCAGTTCAGATTTTG
>CAZXLJ010000219.1:2480-2558 GCA_964641175.1 uncultured Cellvibrionaceae bacterium | reverse complement strand
TGGTTCGAAGCCACCTACTCTATCCAGCTGAGCTACGGGTGCAAAACTTTTTCTTCGTAAATAAACATGTGCCATCTG
>CAZXLJ010000219.1:0-2380 GCA_964641175.1 uncultured Cellvibrionaceae bacterium | reverse complement strand
TGGTTGCCGTTCGGCTGCGCATGAAGCGTTGCTTCATAACACGCTTGCCTCACCCAGCTGAGCTACGGGTGCAAAACTTTTTCTTCGTAAATAAACATGTGCCATCTGACACTTGGCAGCGCGCTGCGCTGCAACCTACTCCCCTCGCAAGCGAGGGCCCGGTCAACCATCACAGATGGTTGCCGTTCGGCTGCGCATGAAGCGTTGCTTCATAACACGCTTGCCTCACCCGGCTGAGCTACGGGTGCAAAACTTTTTCTGGCTGAGCGCGAGAGGCGCAAATAATATCAGCTGTTTTGAAATTGGCAAGGGGGAAGTGTGTTATTGGTGGTGAGGGTGTGCCGGTATTCAGTACTTATTCACCCGGTGGGGTTATAATGCGCGCCCCTGATTTCTGAGCATTGTGAGGAGTTGATTGTGACGTTCAAGCTGAAAGTTTTGAGTGCGGTTTGTGCTTTTGCCGTAGGTGGAGCGGCTTACATGACTGCGATTGCAGCGGATACGGTTGAGACGCGAACCAAGCCGGTCGGTGAGGTGTGTATGGCTGGAGAAGCCTGTGCTGCGGCCGTCAGTGCGTCCGCTGGGGGTGGTGAGCCGCGTACGGGCGAAGCGGTTCACTCCAAATCCTGTGGCACCTGCCACGCGACCGGCGCTGCCGGGGCACCCAAGACTGGTGAAGCGGGCCAGTGGCAGCCGCGTCTGGCCGAGCGCGGGGTCGATGGTCTGTACAAGAGCGCCATCAGTGGTTTCAAGGCGATGCCCGCCAAGGGGCTTTGCATGGACTGCTCGGATGAAGAGCTTCACAACGCGGTCAATTACATGCTGACCCAATCCGGCATCGAGATCTGATCTGGTACTTTGCCAGTAGAAAGACAGGGCCGCTCGCGCGGCCTTTTTTGTGTGCGGCGGGGCATTGTCCGGAGTTTCCTGGCGACCTGGTTTCTGTTTGAATGGCGCCGCAGCATCCGTCCCCTTTTCATTTACCTAGGCGCAAAGAGGCGAACGTGAAATATCGCGGTCAGACCCAGGCAATGCATAAGCTTTACTCACCCGCAAAAGTCGGCGTCCTGTTGACCAACCTGGGGACTCCCTCCGCACCTACCGCCGCTGCCTTGCGGCCCTATTTGCGACAGTTTCTTTCCGACTACCGGGTAATCGAGTTACCGCGCTGGAAATGGTGGCCGATTCTGCATGGCATAGTTTTGCGAGTGCGGCCCAAAAAATCGGCGGCGCTGTACCAGCAGGTCTGGACCGAAGCTGGCTCGCCCCTGATGCAGATCACTCTGGCGCAGCGTGACAAACTGGCAACGCTGCTTCAGGCTGCGAATGCGCACAATGCCGTGGTCAAAATGGCCATGCGCTACGGCGAGCCCGCCATCGGTAAAATGCTGCGCGAATTTCAGGATGAGGGCATCAATCGCCTGGTGGTGCTGCCGCTGTATCCCCAGTACTCCGGTCCCACCACCGGTTCCACCTTCGATGCCCTCGCCGCGGAGCTGGCGAACTGGCGCTGGATGCCCCAACTGCATTTTCTCAACAGCTACCATGATCATCCGCTGTACATCGGGGCGCTTGCACGCTGTGTCGCCGAGCATATAGCGGCTCACGGGCGGCCGGAGCGATTGGTGCTGTCTTACCACGGCATGCCCCAGAGTTATTTTGATGCTGGCGACCCCTATTATTGCCTGTGCCAGAAGACCTCGCGCCTGGTGGCGGAAAAGCTGGGCCTTGCGGAAAATGATTACGTCACTACGTTCCAGTCACAGTTCGGACGGGAGGAATGGCTCAAACCCTATACCAGCCAGACGCTCGCTGAAATGGCTCGCGCCGGTGTCAGACACGCTGCCGTCATCTGCCCCGGATTCAGCGCTGACTGTCTGGAAACCATCGAAGAGATTGGCAGTGAAAACAAACACGTTTTTCTCGATGCCGGCGGAGAATCCTTCCACTACATTCCGGCCCTGAACGATCGCGATGATCATCTGCAGATGATGGTTGAACTCGTCAGTCCCTATCTGCGCTAGGGAACCTCTGATCAAGTCCGGACAGCGTCTGCGAGCCAAATCGGACCGACGCTCGGCGTTCAGCCCGCAAGGCGCTTTTCGCAGCGAATGGCCTTAGCCCTTCGCAAGAAGAGCAACGCGGCGGAAGGGCGTTTTGGCCGCGCCCACGGGGCTTGCATCGCTTTGCGAGCTCTGCGTTGGCACTTCTCGACAGGCAGTCAGCATGCCTTCGAAGTGCCGCCTTGATCTCGCAGAGCGCTGTAAGCCAGACGCTATTCGGACTTGATCAGAGGCTCCCTGGCTCCCATTCCGCCCCGTCCACATTTTCGAGGGCGTAGGCCTTTGCCCTGGCGAAGTCGGTTTTACCCGATCCAAGT
>CAZXLJ010000218.1:0-2624 GCA_964641175.1 uncultured Cellvibrionaceae bacterium | reverse complement strand
CATTCCGACGTGGTGGAAATCGGTTGTGCCTGTACTGCCATCATGCGGCCTTCTTGTGAAACAGTTGCCGGAAAACCGGAAAAATATCATTGACGCTGGTCAGCTGGCGCATAGCGAAGGTATCCGGATAGCTTTCCGCCACTTTTTCATAAGATTCCCACAAAGCCTGGTGATCCCGAGCCGTTATCTCGATATAGGAAAAGTACTGCAACTGTGGCATCAACTTTTCCTTCAGCAGCTTGTGGCAGATGCTTGAATCGTCATTCCAGTTGTCGCCGTCAGACGCCTGAGCCGCATAGATGTTCCACTGCGAGGGTCGATAGCGGTCACTGATAATCTCGTCGGTCAGACGCAATGCACTCGAGACAATGGTGCCGCCGGTTTCACGGCTGTAGAAAAATTCCTGCTCGTCGACTTCTTTCGCACTGGTGTGGTGCCGGATAAATACCACCTCCGTGCGCTCGTAATTGCGCTGAAGGAACATGTACAACAACATGAAAAAGCGCTTGGCGATGTCTTTGGTGGCCTGATCCATGGAGCCGGACACATCCATAATGCAGAACATGACTGCGCGGGAGCGTGGGACTGGCATCTTGACGTGCAGGTTATACTTCAGGTCGAAGTCATCCAGCCAGGGCACTCGATGGATCTTGCGTCGCAGTTCGGTAATCTGTTCGTCCATTTCTTTGAGTAACTGGATGTCACTGGGTAATCTGGAATCCCGCAGCTGGGCTGCGCAAGCCTCCAGCTCCTTCAGGCGTCGGCGCTTGGTGCCGGTGAGTGCAATGCGGCGCGCATTGGCCGCTCGCAGAGAGCGGACCACGTTGATTTTACCCGGTGTACCCTCGTTAGAAATGCCGGCGCGCTTGTACTTGAATTCATCATCCCCGGCCAGCTGACGCTTGACCATGTTTGGAAGGGCGAGATCTTCGAACATGAAGTTCAGAAATTCGTCCTGGGTGATATTGAAAACGAAATCGTCGTCGCCTTCGCCCTGGTTGCTGGCGTTGGAGCCACCCGCTCCCCCGGCACCGCCTTCCGGGCGCTGTATGCGGTCGCCGGAGACGAAATCGTGGTTGCCGGGCAGCACCCGGTTGCGTACGCCTCCTTCACCGTGATGAAAGATCGGCTCGGAGATGTCCTTGGAGGGGATACTGATCTTTTCTCCAACCGTTATATCAGTGATGGAACGCTTGTCGATAGCCTCGGATACTGCTTTTTTAATGTGTTGACGATACCGCTCCAAAAAGCGTTGCCGGTTGATGGTGCTTTTGTTTTTCGCGTTCAGTCGTCGATCAACAATATAACTCACTCGATACTCCCAGGCTTGGTAGCACTTAACCGCCTACTGCGATTTTCGGACCCGCAGATACCACTCGGACAGCAGGCGTACCTGTTTCTCGGTATAGCCACGATCGATCATGCGCGCCACAAAGTCCTCGTGTTTCTTCTTGTCTTCCTTCGAGGATTTTGTATTGAACGATATGACCGGAAGCAGATCCTCGGTAGTTGAGAACATCTTCTTTTCGATCACGGTGCGCAATTTCTCGTAACTGTTCCAGACCGGATTGCGGCCTTCATTGTTGGCGCGCGCTCGCAGCACAAAATTGACGATTTCATTGCGGAAATCCTTAGGATTGCTGATGCCCGCCGGTTTTTCTATTTTTTCCAGTTCTTCGTTAAGCGCCCCGCGATCCAGAATCTCGCCGGTTTCAGGATCACGATATTCCTGATCCTGAATCCAGAAATCGGCATAGGTCACATAACGATCAAAAATATTCTGACCATACTCGGAATAGGATTCCAGGTAGGCTGTCTGGATTTCCTTGCCAATAAAGCCGACATAGCGAGGTGCGAGGTATTCCTTGATAAAGGCCAAATAACGCGTTGCCAGTTCCTCCTGAAACTGTTCCTGCTCGATCTGCTGTTCCAGGACATAAAGGAGGTGGACGGGGTTGGCGGCAACTTCCGTGGGATCGAAGTTGAATACCTTGGACAGGATTTTGAAGGCAAAGCGCGTGGACAATCCAGCCATGCCCTCATCGACGCCGGCGGCGTCCTTATACTCCTGTAGAGACTTGGCTTTGGGATCGGTGTCCTTCAGATTTTCACCGTCGTAAACCCGCATTTTGGAAAACAGATTGGAGTTTTCCGGCACCTTGAGGCGGGACAGCACGGTGAACTGTGCCAGCAGCTTGAGGGTGTCAGGCGCGCAGGGTGATGAATGTAAGGAACTGTGCTGCAGCAGCTTTTCGTAAATTTTTATCTCGTCGGATACACGCAGGCAGTAGGGAACCTTGACGATGTATACCCGGTCAATGAAAGCTTCGTTGTTACGGTTGTTCTTGAATGCCTGCCACTCTGATTCGTTTGAGTGAGCCAGCACGATACCGTCAAACGGAATCGCACCGAGACCTTCGGTACCGTTGAAGTTGCTCTCCTGTGTGGCCGTCAGCAGCGGGTGCAGAACTTTAATCGGTGCCTTGAACATCTCCACGAATTCCATGATCCCCTGGTTGGCCCGGCACAGGCCGCCAGAGAAACTGTAAGCATCCGGGTCATTCTGCGGGAAATCTTCCAGCTTGCGGATGTCGACCTTGCCCACCAGCGAGGAAATGTCCTGG
>CAZXLJ010000217.1:0-2629 GCA_964641175.1 uncultured Cellvibrionaceae bacterium | reverse complement strand
AGGTCCCCGTTGAGCGGTTTGTGTTTGAAGGCAATACGCTTATGTCCGATGCGGAGCTGGCGAAGGTGGTTGCGCCGTGGGCGGGTAAGACGCTCACCATGGCGGAATTGCAATTTATTGCCGATGCTGTGGCCGGGCATTATCGGCAGGCCGGGTATCTCGTGCGGGCGTTTTTACCGCAACAGAATGTCAATGCCGGCACCATTCGCATTGTCGTTGTTGAAGCCAGACTGGGGGAGGTGAGGGTCGAAGCGGCGGATCCGCAGCGTTCAAGGATTTCGCCGAAATTTGCCGGGCGCTCCATCAACAGCAGGCAGCAGGCCGGCGAGGCGCTGAATCTTGCCGGGCTTGAGCGAGGCGCGCAGCTTCTGGATGAAACGCCAGGCGTTACCGCGAAAACGGTATTGGTAGCCGGCGCTCAGCCGGGATTTACCGACGTGGTGGTGCAGGTAGAAGACGAGCCGCTGATGGCCGGGTCAGTAACGGTAGACAACTTTGGCTCCCGCGCTACCGGAGCCGAGCGTGTCAGTGCCGTGTTCTCACTGGATAACCCTTCGGGCCGCGGCGATCAGGCACAGCTGTATGGCCAGTTAAGTGACGGCAGCCGCTATGCCCGGCTTCGTTACAGTGCGCCGCTGGGTCACGACGGCATTCGCGCCGGCTTCAATGTCTCCCATTACCAGTATGAACTCGGCAAGGAATTCAAGGCGCTGGATGCCGAAGGTGATGCGACGTCCTTTGGGGCCGATGTTCTCTACCCGATTCTGCGTGAACGCCTGAGCAACATGAACCTGCTGGGCCGGCTGGAGCGCCGCAGTTATGACAACAGTCAGCTGGGAGTGGATACCTCCAGCAAGGATGTCTCGTCTCTTTCCATCGGGCTCTACGGCGATATTGCCGATGCCTGGGGGGGTGGCGGCTTCAATGTCTATAGCGCGACCCTCGTTGCAGGCGAACTGGATTTGTCCGGCAATGCGACCGATCTTGCCAATGACCAGCTCACGGCGCAGCGCGATGGCTCCTACCAGAAGCTCGCCTGGAGTCTGGGCCGGCTGCAGAAAATCACCGACGCAACCACCCTGTGGGCGACCGTGCAGGGCCAGTTCGCCGGCAACAATCTCGACTCCTCGGAAGGTTTCAGCCTCGGTGGACCCACCGGGGTGCGTGCCTACCCCATCCTCGAAGGCAGTGGCGATGAAGGCTGGCTGGCTGCTCTGGAATTGCGGCACCGGCTGGCGGCGAGCTTGACCGCACTGGTGTTCTACGACTACGGCCGGGTGCGGCAGCACAAAGATCCCTGGCTGGGCTGGAACGCCGCCGATCCCTCGCAATCGCTTTCCTATTCGCTTGAAGGAGCCGGTGTGGGCGCTGTGTGGAATCCCGCCGGCCGGTTTCAGGTGAGCCTGACCGCCGCGCGCCGGTTCGGCAGTAATCCGCTGGCACGCCCGGACACCGGTAAAGACAGCGACGGCAGCCTCGAATCCACGCGTTTGTGGCTCAGTGCCAGCCACTTTTTCTAAATCACTTTGGTGACTACCCCCATTCCATTTCCCGGTTCTGCCGCAACGGCGACACCGGACGGACAGCAGCCTACTGACGCAGTGCAGTACTGGAGATAACCGTGAACAGACATGCAGCCATGAATCGAGCTTATAAACTGGTTTGGAACAAAGATCGGGGTACCTGGATGGTGGCCGCAGAAACTGCACGGAGCCGCCGCAAGTGTGGCGCTGGCGTGGTGCGAGCCTTGTCCCTGGCAATTGCCGGACTGACGGCCGCTAGCACAGGGTCTGGCTGGGCCGACTCGGTAGGGGCTCAAGTCTTGCCGACCGGTGGGGCGGTGCGTCACGGCGACGCCCGCATCCATCAGGCGGGCGCCCGGATGGATATTGACCAGACATCCGCCCGGGCCGTCATCAACTGGGACACCTTCAGTGTGGGTGAGCAGGCTGCCGTTACTTTCAATCAGCCCGGCGCGGAAGCGGTGGCGCTCAACCGTGTGCTGGGCGGTGATGTCTCCGCAATACACGGCCAGCTGAACGCAAACGGCCAGGTGTTTCTGCTCAACCCTAACGGCGTGCTTTTCGGCGCCTCCAGTCGGGTCAACGTGGGGGGGCTGGTGGCCTCGACCCTCAATCTGGCGGATGAAGATTTCATCGCAGGGGACTACCGTTTCACGGGCAACGGAGGAAGTGGTGCAATCATCAACAAAGGGGACATCCACGCGAACCATGGCGGGTATGTCGCATTGCTGGCGACCCAGGTGGAGAACGAAGGCATTATCAGTGCGCAGATGGGCACGGTAGCGCTTGCGGCTGGCGAGGCGATGACGCTGGATCTGACCGGCAACCAGCTGGTCTCGGTGCAGATCGATTCCGGCACTGTCGAAAGCCTCGTGGCCAATCGCCGGCTGATTCAGGCAGAGGGCGGCCGGGTGATCATGACCGCCTCGGCGTCCCAGCGGCTGATTGAACAGGCAGTGCCCACCGCTGAGGCCGGTGCGGGGCAGATCGTGGAGGACAACGGCGTCTTCAAATTGATGGAAATCGGCGGCACCGTCACTGCCGATGCGATCGCCGTGGATGGCGGCAGCAACGGTGAAGTTCATGTGTCCGGTACGCTGGATGCC
>CAZXLJ010000216.1:0-2685 GCA_964641175.1 uncultured Cellvibrionaceae bacterium | reverse complement strand
GTACGCTGGCCTTTGACCTGATTTTTGGCGAGGGCCAGCGTCGCTATCTGGAATCCCTCAACGCCTATGCACGCCAGTTTGTCCAGCCTGCCACCCGCCCGGATGTGGATGCGATTTATGGCATTCCGCCGGCCGTTGCCATTGAACAGCGCACCAGTCGCGGCGGCCGCAAAAGCACCGTGGCGACGCTCACCGAGATTTACCATTACCTTCGCCTGCTCTATGTGAAGCTTGGTACCCAGTACTGTCCTGACTGTCAGGTGCCCATCCAGCCGCAGACGCCGGCGGCGATCCTGGCGCGGGTGCAGAAGGACTACCGCAATTGCGAGGTGACCCTGCTGGCCCCCATGGTGGTGGCGCGCAAGGGCATTTATCGCGAGCTGGCGCAGTGGGCAGCCGAGCGTGGTTACGAACAATTGCGGGTGGACGGAGAATATCTGCCGACCAGCCCCTGGCCGGTACTGGACCGCTATCGCGAGCACGACATCGAACTGCCCCTCGCGCGTCTGACGATCACGCCCCAGAGCGAGCGCCAGCTATCCGAGACACTGGAGCAGGCGCTCGCTCTGGGCAATGGCGTGGTGATCGTTGCGCCGGAACTGGCCAAAGGTAAAAAAGGTAAAAAAGCCGGCCTGGACCAGCTGTTCTCCACCGAGCGGGCCTGTCCCGGCTGCGGCCGGGGTTTCGACGAACTGGACCCGCGCCTGTTTTCCTACAATTCCAAACATGGGTGGTGCGGCAAGTGCTATGGCACCGGCGTGGTGATTGCGGGCTTTGACGCCGAACAGACCGGCGAGGAGAGCACCTGGCAGCCTGAGGACGGCGAGCTCGGCAGTGAATGCGTCTGCCCGGCCTGCCGGGGCCAGCGTCTCAACCCGACGGCGCTGTCCGTACGCTTCCAGGATCATTCCATCGCCGACCTGGCGGCTCTGCCGGTGGATGCCGCGTCCGAATTCGTCGGCAAACTGAAACTCAAGGGCAGCGAGCAGGCCATCGGCCGTGACCTGCTGGCAGAGATGCAGAACCGCCTGCATTTTCTGCAGAAAGTAGGGCTCAATTATCTCTCCCTTGATCGCGCCGCGCCGACGTTGAGCGGCGGTGAAGCACAGCGCATCCGCCTGGCGGCCCAGCTCGGTTCCAGTCTGCAGGGTGTCTGTTACGTACTGGATGAGCCCACCATCGGCCTGCACACGCGGGATAACCGCAAGCTGATTGAAACGCTGCGTGAGTTACAGCAGCAGGGCAATACGGTGGTCGTGGTCGAGCACGACGAAGACACCATCCGCGAGGCCGACCACATCATCGACATGGGCCCGCGCGCCGGGGTCAATGGCGGTGAAGTGGTTGCCTGTGGCAGTCTTTCGAAGCTGATGCGCAATAAAAATTCACTCACCGGGCAGATGCTCGCCAACCCGTTGCGCCACCCCTTGCCAGACCTGCGCAACCAGGCAATGCGGGCGCTGTGGCCTGAGGAAAAGCTGTGTCTGGAAGGCGCTGCACTCAATAACCTGAACCGCATCGACGTCGCTGTGCCTCTGCGTCAACTCGTATGCATCACCGGCGTCAGCGGTAGCGGCAAAAGTACGCTGGTGCGCGGAGTTCTCTATCCCAATGTGAAAGAAGCGCTCGCCCACCGGCGCAAGAAAAAACACACCTGGCGAGGCGTGCGCGCCATCACCGGCTGGGACAGCATCGACCGTATTCTGGAAGTGGATCAGACCCCCATCGGCAAGACCCCGCGCTCCTGCCCGGCGACTTACATCGGCATCTGGGACACCATCCGCAAACTGTTCGCGGGTACGGTAGACGCTCGCCTGCGCGGCTACACGCCGGCACGCTTCTCCTTCAATGCCGGCGACGGTCGCTGCGAAGCCTGCGGCGGTAACGGCATGCAGAAAATCGAAATGAACTTCCTGCCCGATGTGCGTGTGCCCTGCGATGTCTGCCATGGCTGGCGTTTCAATGATGAAACCCTGACCGTGCGTTACAAGGAAAAACACATCGGCGAAGTGCTGGCCATGAACATCGATACTGCGGCTGCTTTTTTCGAGCCCATCAGCAAAGTCCACCACGCCCTGTGCCTGCTGCAGGATGTCGGCCTCGGCTATCTCACCCTGGGACAGCAAAGCCCCACCCTCAGCGGCGGCGAAGCCCAGCGCATCAAGCTCGTCGCCGAACTGTCCAAAGCCGGCATGACCCCCCAGGACGCCCGCGGCCGCACCGCCCAGCACAACCTCTATGTCCTCGACGAACCCACCGTCGGTCTGCACATGGCTGATGTCGAAAAACTCCTGCGCGTCCTGCACCGCCTCGTCGACGCCGGCAACTCCGTGCTCGTCATCGAACACAACCTCGACGTCGTCGCCGAAGCCGACTGGATCATCGACATGGGCCCCGAAGGCGGCAAACACGGTGGCAAAGTCATCGCCCAGGGCCCGCCGGCGACTGTGGTGAAAAGGAAAAAATCGCATACGGGGAGATATTTGGCGGAGGTTTTAAGTTGAAATTATTCAATCGTCAATTTGGCGGTTAAATAGAAACCCCAACCACCCCGCCCTGCGGGCATCCCTCCACAGGAGGGGAATTAATCCTGCCGTCGCTTGAGCTTGCGGTTGCAAATTCCTCTCCACAGGACGGGAATTAATCCTGCCGTCGCTTGAGCTTGCGGTTGCAGATTCCCCTCCA
>CAZXLJ010000215.1:0-2692 GCA_964641175.1 uncultured Cellvibrionaceae bacterium | reverse complement strand
CAGTGGTGTAGCTGGTGGAAGAACCGGTAGCGTTTGGATGTTACGCTGCAATGACTACCTGCATTTAATTTTTTATTTTACTTTCCCAAGTTGTGTACCAAAAGTACTTTTAACCGGGAACTTGTCTCAACTGCTCGTCGCCCTCGCGCACGCGGTGGGCCCAAGAACCCCGGAAGGGTTAGCCAATTGACGTGGAATAACGACAGCTGGATAAATGAACAACGAAGGCTTTTTTATGGAATCAGACAGACAGCGAATGCGCTTGCTGGCAGGGCTGTACCGTCGTTGTGCATACTCCCCGCCCCGTCGTGGATCCCTGCGTGCGCGAGGACGACGGACTTGAAAGGCACTTTTTGTACACAGCCTAGATTTTGATGTTCTGAATTTATCTGAGCATACGATTTATAATTACTTAATGGGCTTTCGACCGAACAACCCAAACCAAAATATTCCCTCAAATACAGCACCCAAAATCAGAAAGACGGCCCCGCCAGCAGGAATTCCGAACACGTAGCATGCGATGGCTGCGATCAAACATGAAATGACGATTATTGCCCGGTAGAATATTCTCATTTTTCACTCCCGTTTTTTATCAGATATGGATTTCAGCCAATACACTTGTTTTTTAACCGGACTCGGCAGCCCCGGGCAAACTTCCCGCACTGATAATAATGGCACCAGCCCTCACTTAGGCCGTCCCTGAAGATCCCACAGTGAATCTATTTTTTTGTGCTCGTTTAATTCATCTTCTACCGCCGTAATAGCAGAAATCTGCGCTTCCGTAGGAGCGTTTTCCAGTTCCGCTATCTCAACAAGCATATTCATCAGTGATTCGGCCATATCAGACGTGAACCGGGTGATGCTTTTCCTCAGGATGTTGGGAATACTTCTATAAAAATTTAATTCATTTCTGACCAGGTGGGAGGACGACGCGAAAAGCTCCAGAGCTTGAGGTTCGGACAAATGGAAGTTCCTTTTGAACATATCGATAACCGCGTGCTTTTGTTCGCGGGTTATTTCGCCCTCTTCCTTCAAGACACCCACCATGATGACAGCCGCTGCTTCCATCGGTTTGGCAAGGTTATAGAGGGGGTTTTGTCCGTAAGATTTTTCCCACTTTCGCCTTCTGGCCCAAGTAAACGGATTGAATGAATTCAGGTCCACTCCAGAGTTTTGCAACGAATTCAATGCCCATATGAGCCCGGCTATTGCCGTGATGGCTGCAATAACAATATGCATATCAACTCTCTACCGCAAGTAAACATAACCGAGGCGGGTACGAAGTTTTGCGGCCTGGTGATGCAATCCGCCATCCGTCGGCCTTAAATTCATTAGGGCGTGGTCATCTCCGTTGCAGCAGTTACCAGATCGGAGCGCCACACATCTCCTGAAAGCATAATCATGTCTTCGAGTTTTGCCAGGGACTGCTGACGTACGGCGCAAAGGTGGTCTCGTGTTATCACAGAAGCTTTGCTGGCAAGTATATAAAAGATGTGGACGCCTCATGACGGCGCTTACTCGCCATTTCGGATAGCCGCTGATATCGGCGTATTGAGCGTGTGCTCGTAAAGCCGGATTGCACCAATAGGAAGGTTATTATCGAACTCCGGTAGACCACGTTCTGCACGCTGCTCGGAAAGTCGCTCGTAAATACGCTTTGACTCGGCCTTGGCCGCCTCCAGCTCGTCCTGAGTAATGGCGAGCTCTGGCTTTGCAACCGCATTTGCCATCTCTTGCAATGCTTGGAGATCGCCACGGTATACCGAAAAATCCAACCACGCCAGCCCATCGACCACCCGTTTCCTAGGGTCAGCATGTTTATAGGTAGGTGACTCATCCATTTTCGGAGTTTCGCGCAGTAACTCGTACTCGTCCAGTAACGTCTGACCTCGCAATATCGACGACGTGGTCATTCCAAACATTGCCGCCTTCTCTCTCACTTGGGCCAGTCGTTCCCTATCAATTGAAAGATCAGCGTTTATATTTGAGCTGATTTTCGAATCCAACGCTGACAGCGCGATGAAATCGCCGGCGTCTGCCATTGATTCCAGAGTTTCCAAATCAAAGTTCTGATACTCCCGTTCTGTCTGGTGGGGAATTCCCCAACCTCGAGCCTCCAGATGTTTAGTGTAATCGAGATAATCTTGATGGGCCGGCAATCCCGACATGCGCATTTCGATGTCTACATCACTGAGCGCAGCGACTTCCGGATCGAACTTGGCTTCAACCGGCATCGAGCCGGAGGTTTTCGGCTGCTCCTCCGTGAGCACCACCGGCCGCTTCTCCAGAGTCACATCTACTGGATCGCTTTTCTCAATCCGGGATTCAGACTCTTGTCTAACATTGATTATCATCATGGCTACCACGAGCAATCCCGTAATTAGCAGCCCTCCGGTGCCCCACACACGTGTTTTCCGTTTCATCGCATCCACCTCAAGTTTTTAAAAAAGGAGCGATCACGCATGTTGCACCAATCGTTCCTTATGGGGTATTCCTTAGTTCTATTTGAGCCGATCGCATCCAGACCTTATCGAACCGCCAAAGCTTTCACACCGGGCTACACGAGCATTAAAATTCGCAGTCGCTTCAGCCAGACATTGGACTTGGGTAGACGGAGATTCGACACCAGCTATGAGCGATATTGATATGGAATCAGCAAGCCCCTTGTCACATTTCCTCGTTTCGACAACGG
>CAZXLJ010000214.1:0-2705 GCA_964641175.1 uncultured Cellvibrionaceae bacterium | reverse complement strand
TGGGTGTCTTGTTAAGAACCGGAAAGGCACTTTCGTACGCGGCCTGGCGAAACAGGGTGGGTGTCTTGTTAAGAACCGGTCAAGAACACCATTGAATGTCCCGCCGGCGGACCACTGGTCGATAAAGTGGGTGTCTTGTCAATGAAAGATGCCGGCTGAATGCGGTAGATTGACTGAACGGTTTGACAGGTGTTCGATTCCGCCGAACGGTCTGAGCGAACACCGCCTGCGGGTGTCAAAAAGGCTGGGTCTGTCGAATTCAAAATGATAATAACGAGACGTTGTAACGGGTGGAGGTCTTGATGAAACCCTTGATAAATAGTCTTTGGCTGCTGTGTATTGTCCCTGCGCTTGCCGCGGCCCAGCCGGCGGAGCTCTCCAGGCACACCGATGATTCTGTGAACAAGCAGGGTCAGACGGTGCCGTCTCCGACCGCACCAGGCCGTGCGCTGCCCATTGACCTGGCCGTCTTACCCGTGATTGACGATGTGGATCTGCTGGCGATCGACGCGCCCATCCAGGAATTGCTCGATCGGTCCCTCGGCCACATTCGGCAGAAATACGACCTCACCTTTGCATTGCATGATTTGCTCTATTCTCGAAATTTTCTAGGTATCGGCTACGACAACACGGCAACTCGCAGTGCCCAGGAAACCTTCAACAGTCGCCAGGGCAATTGCCTGGCGCTGGCCAGCCTGTATGTGGCAGCGGCGCGCCATGTCGGGCTCAAAGCGCGATTCCAGTCGGTGGACATACCACTGGATTGGGTGCCCGGGGACGATCTGTACGTGCTTGCCTCCCACATCAATGTGGGCGTTCACGTACCTGGCAATCGGCTCACGGTAGAGCTGACGGACGCCTATTCACCGGAGCGGACCCGCCTGCTAAAGACTCGGCCGCTTTCTGATACCGAGGCTCTGGCCGAGTTCTACAACAACCGGGGCATGGAGCAATTTCAGCGAGGCCAACTTCATACGGCCCTTGCCTACCTGCTCAAAGCGGTCGAGACCGATCGGAAGGCGAGCCACATCTGGTCCAATCTCGGGGTGCTATACAAGCGCGCCGGCCACCGCGATCTTGCTCTGGAATCCTATGAAAGGGCCCGGAAGCTGAATCCGCAAAATTCCTCCGCGCTGACCAACATTTATGTGCTTTACCGCGAAGAAGGCGATTCAGCCAATGCTGAGAAGATTGTGGCGAAGGTCATCAAGAACAGCCGCAAGAATCCCTATATCCTGTCTCACCTTGCCAAATCCAGCGTGAAACTGGGCAGATACGATGAAGCAGTGCGATTGCTCAAACGGGCAATGCACCTGAAAGCGGACGAAGCGGCGTTCCACTTCGAACTGGCGCTTGTTTACCTGCAGACCAACGATCTGGTCAAAAGCCGGAATGAAATGGCGGCGGCTCGCGACACCGCTGCCAACGAGGTGGAATCGGATCGCTATCGCCAGAAGTTACAGGCGCTGGAACGTCTCTAAGGAACTTCTGATCAAGTCCGGACAGCGTCTGCGCGAGCTAATCGGACCGACGCTCGGCGTTCCGCCCGCACCCCGGGACTTGCATCGCTTTGCGAGCTCTGCGTTGGCACTTCTCGACAGGCAGTCAGCATGCCTTCGAAACGCCGCCTTGATCTTGCAAAGCGCTGTAAGCCAGACGCTGTTCGGACTTGATCAGTGGTTCCCCAGGTTGTTTAAGGAAGGACGGGTCGTTCTTTTGCATCGACGGAGCCGCCCCCGGGCAGAACCGTGGTTGCCACCCGCGACTGCGACGCTGGATCCGCTTCGCAGCGACCGTACTCACATGTGATCCTGAAGACCGGTTGCGCCCAGCAGTGGGCCTCATATTTTTCCGTGAAGTAAGACTGCTCCACCAGCCGCAACCCGTCCTTGCCGAGGTCGCACCCATTGTCCAGCGCGACTCGCTCGGCGGCGTACTCCTGTTTGCCAAATTCCTGTTTATCCATCAGCTCTGCCGGTAGCCAGGTACGCGCGAGTGCGCCCCGGTTGGCTTCTGTCTGAAGCTTTTCCGCCAGGTCGGACAAAGCCCGATTAAAAGCCGCTTCCACCGTCGTCCGCACGACGCTTTCGCCGATGATGGAGCCAAAGAAGGGGACAAAATAGCCCGCCACCCCCGCTCCCACCCGATCGAGACTTACCGCCGACGAATGCCCTGAGCCCTCCACCCAGGCCACGCGCTTGCCTCGGGCGTCATAAAATGTAATCCCCACGGAAAGAAAAGCCTGCATGGTGAGTTTGTTTACACGCAGTTCAGTGACTTCCGGTCGCAGAAACAGCCCGCAATCCGGGCAATCAAAGCGATAGCTGTCACTGATGTCCAACTCTTTGAAGGTGCCAGACACCACCCGCTCCATGGCTCCCGGCAGATGGGTGTACACATCGATATTCCAGTCGTTGAGCATCCCGACGGCGACCAGGCCACTTTCTGCGGTGGATTGTCTCAGGCTGGGCGGGGGAATCTGGAGTTGTACTTTTACTGGCGTAGCCGCCGAGCGCGAGGAGTGTTGCAGAGCGTGGCGGATTTCAACCGTCTGGGCGCAACCCGTCAATGCCAGCGCGGCAATTAAAAAAACAACGTACATCGTCAGCTGGCCTCGTACTTTCCGGCTCGTTTTATAGGGAACCTCTGGTTAAGTCCGAATAGCGTCTGGCTTACAGCGCTTTGCGAGATCCAGGCGACACTTC
>CAZXLJ010000213.1:0-2769 GCA_964641175.1 uncultured Cellvibrionaceae bacterium | reverse complement strand
TGTCGGTGCTGTTCGGAATTCTGCCATTCTTCGTCGGCATATTTTCGTGGATCTTCCTGAAGGAGAATAATTTCTCGCCGGTGAAGATTCTGGCTCTGATGATGGCGGTGAGCGGTCTGGCAATCATCCATTTTGATCAGCTGCAAATCGGCCCGGACGCAGTATTCGGGGTCATGTTATTGATGCTTGTCTGCGTAATCTGGGGACTGAGTTCGGTATGGGTCAAGCAGTTCGGCGCAGACATTGAGCCGCTTCGCCAAAGCACGGGGAGCATGCTGGTTTCACTGCCGGGATTCTATCTGTGCTGGTGGCTTATAGACGGCACTCTGCCGCAAGCCATTGATCACAAATCTCTCTTCGGCGTCGCCTATCTGGTGGTGTTCGGGTCGGTCATCAGCCATACCCTGTATTTTCGTGTGTTGCAGGGTTTTTCCGTGGCGACGGTTGCTCTGATTCCACTGATGACACCCATTCTCGCCATCCTCTGGGGGCATCTGCTGGCAGGCGAAGTGCTGAGCCGCGCATCCATGGTGGGCGCCGGATTGATATTGTTATCGTTGACGGTGTATCAGGGCATCTATGGATTGATCTACAGCAGATTGCGCGCCGCTAATGGAAAGGCCGTTTCGCCGCTTTAAGTGTGGGGCGGTATTCGCGCCCTGGACCCGTAGTAGCATCTTGAAAACTCAGCAATCTTTTTGGTGCTCAGCTCCAAGTTTGTAAAGTGGTACTTAGTCTGTTCGGTTGTAAGAAATTAACCATGCTGACTAAATTTATAGAAGTGTTATCAGTTTTTTGAGATCAGATTGATTTTTCCGCAGAAATCTTTGTAATCTGTGGCTTCTGTAACGTGGTTAACCTAATCATTAAGCCACAGTTACCTCCCCGCAGGTGATTGATTCAGCCGCTGAATCGCCTGGGGCGGCATTGTTACATAAAGCAGCGGTCGGTGAGTCAGCTATAAAAGTTGTTAAAGATAAATTTCTCAATAAGGACGAGAGCGATGGACCAATTAAAAAATTTCGCCAATGCGAAACCTCTACTGCGCATGCCAATTATGTTGGTTTCAATTCTATCATTTGCGAACACGGCGTTTTCACAGGAGGGAGTGACCGAAGTTGTGGTTATTGGTCATAGCACCAACACTTCTCCGGTAGAGTGGCTTGTGCGTGATTGGGAAAACGAATATATACGTGCTGATTCCGCTCGGCGTGCAGCTGAGGCAGCTGCCGGACAAGGTCGGGACGCGACTTACAGGTACCACATGGAGATGAATGAACGGGCAAGGGTAGAAGAACAGAAAAGGTTGCAAAAGGCTGAATGCGTCGGCAAGGCAGAAGGCGCTAGTTCAGGATGTCAATACACGGCAGCCATGGCATGGGAAGGTGACAAAAAGCTGGACTGCGGCTCGCTGTTGGTTGATTCAGGAGCCATGGCGTTAGAAATTGGTATTGGCAAAGTGATATCTTTCTCTGCCGAACTTTCTAGTCCCTCTCGATATGCGAAATGCGTCGATGAAGCAAACACGGGGTACGAAGTAGAGATAAAAAGGTGTCAAATGCGAAGAGATGTTGCGCTAGAAACTTGCGTTAGAAACTTCGGCCCCTGACTTAACAGGTGGATTGTCTATAAGCAGTTTCGGGTTCGTTACAACTTAGGGAGCAAAGTAATGAATATTACTAAACGATATGTATTGGGAGCATCAATCCTGCTTTTCACAGGTATGAGCATCTTGGCTCTGCAACTGCGCTCCACAGACGAAATTTCTTTTTCGGAGACGTTATCGTTAAGCACTTTCGACAAAATCGGCGCATCGGAGTCGGTTGAAGTTGTAGGCAAGCAGGTGGAGACTGGCAGTGGCTCGATGTCGACTCAATTGGCCAATACCAGAGATGCGGATGATTTAAGTTACATAGATATCGAGATGAAACTTGCGGGACTGCCCACCTCGGGAGATAACCGGGAGGCGCGGGAGCACGGGTACTCGCGAGGAGACTTCGCGGTGGAAGACATTCCGATTTATGAATCTTATGCCACAGAGGCGTTAGAGAAGCTGGCTCTGGAAGGGGATTTTGTAGCGTCTCATGTACTTGCCCAGCGATATCGTGAGCATGGGAGATTGCAGGAGATGCAGCAAGTTTGGATGTCGGCGGCAATATTCGGCGGCACCGGAACCTTGCGAATGTATGCGCAATACAATATTCGGCGCGCCGATCGCGTTTATGGTGAGCAAGATCCAGAAAAGGCGCGTCAATCTCTATTAAAGGGCCTGGGAGCATATGAGTTTGCTCGCATTCGAGGAGATCTTCTGGTGGATCGAATGATCCAGGACAATGTGATAGGTGCGGGAGTTGAGGTATCCGAGGCCGATTGGGAAGAAGCGCGGGAAATCGGACAATTATTCTATGACATGGCATCCCGGAAACGTGCGGAGCTTGGTCTGCCAGAGTTCGACAACAGCGTTTCTGAAGGGGCGAAAGCTGTCGGCGAAACCTATGCAAAAGGCTACCGTGCGCAGGATTTGATTGAATAAACAGTTGGACAGGTACTGACTTCAATGACGAAGTCTGCCGCAGCAAACCAGGGCGGCAGCACTCGCTACAGAGTCGTAGCGTCTGATTGCTTTAGGTTGTGTACGAAAAGTACTTTTAACTGGGAACTTGTCTCAACTGCTCGTCGCCCTCGCGCACGCGAGGGCCCACGAACTCCGGAAGGGTTAGCCAGTTGACGTGGAAAAACGACAGCTGGATAAATGAACAACGAAGGTTT
>CAZXLJ010000212.1:0-2838 GCA_964641175.1 uncultured Cellvibrionaceae bacterium | reverse complement strand
CAAGCTGCTGACTTATTCCGAGCAGGACCAGCGCCACAAGGATCTGGTCGCGGATTTGCGGGCATCGTCCTATCAGGTGGTGTCGCTCTCGCGCGACGCTACCGCCGGGAACGGGCAGGCGTTCGCCCGGCTCAGCGCGGTCGTCACCCGAATGAATCAGACCTGGAATCAGCTCAATTCGCTCGACGGACAGACGCGGGCCTATCTGACGTCCGAAATCACCGCCTATGAATCCGTCTGGACGCGCATGCGGGACAGTGCCGAGGTGATCACCAACAACGAACAGGCCATCATGCTGATGCACGATGTGGCGACCACTCTGAACGAAGCACTGCCACAGCTGCAGGCTGAGCATGACAATATCGTTGAGATCCTGCTGGAAAGCCGGGCATCTCCGGAGCAGATCGCCGTGGCCCAGCGCCAGACCTGGCTGGCTGAGCGGATCGGGCGGAACGTGGACAAAATGCTGCGTGGTGGTTTCGACGCGGACAAGGCGGCCGACGAATTCAACGTAGACGCCAACAAGTTTGGTCGCATACTGCAGGGCATGAAAGTAGGGGATTCGACGCTTGGTGTCACCAAGGTCACCGACACTGATGCCCTGATGAGTCTGGATCGCATAACCGGCATGTTCTCCATCGTCAGCGGATCGGTACGGGATATTTACGAGAAATCCCCCGCTCTGTTCAATGCGCGGCAGGCTACGACTGCGATCCTCGACAGCAGCCCGGTTTTGCAGGAACGCCTGACCGAACTGACGGAAAAAATCGACGCATTGCCTGACCTGCGCCGTATCAACAGCACGACATTGCTGATATTGGGTGCTGTGGCGCTGCTGACCCTGATCGTCCTGGGCTGGTTGTGGAACCTGGCGACTAAGCGCAGCCTGAAAGAGACTGCCGAGACCAACGAGCGCAACCAGAACGCGATTCTGCGGCTTCTCGACGAACTGGCCGATCTGGCGGATGGTGACCTGACCACCACAGCAACAGTTTCCGAGGACTTTACCGGCGCGATCGCCGACTCTATCAACTACACGATCGACCAGCTTCGGGTTCTGGTGTCACGCATCAACGACACCTCAGCGAGTGTTGCTTCGGCGGCGCAGGACACCCAGCAGACAGCCTTGCATCTGGCGGAAGCGTCTGAGCATCAGGCCCAGGAAATCGCGGGCGCTTCGGCGGCGGTCAATGAAATGGCCGTGACAATCGACCAGGTATCCGCCAACGCTGCCGAATCGGCAGGGGTTGCGGAGCGGTCGGTGTCGATCGCGAGCAATGGTGCCAAAGTGGTACAGAACACTATCCACGGTATGGATACGATCCGTGAGCAGATCCAGGAAACTTCCAAGCGGATCAAGCGACTGGGTGAGTCGTCTCAGGAAATCGGAGACATCGTAAGCCTGATCAACGACATTGCCGACCAGACCAACATTCTGGCCTTGAACGCTGCGATTCAGGCGTCCATGGCCGGTGACGCAGGCCGTGGCTTCGCGGTGGTTGCGGACGAAGTACAGCGCCTGGCAGAACGCTCCGCCACGGCGACCAAACAGATTGAAGCGCTGGTCAAGACGATTCAGAACGATACCAACGAGGCGGTCATCTCGATGGAGCAGACGACATCCGAGGTTGTCCGGGGTGCCCGTCTTGCTCAGGACGCGGGTGTCGCCCTGGAAGAGATCGAGACGGTATCTGCGAACCTGGCGGAATTGATTCAAAACATCTCCAACGCGGCGCGGCAACAGGCGGCATCTGCGGGTCACATTTCCAACACGATGAACGTGATTCAGGAAATTACCTCGCAGACTTCATCGGGTACCAGTGAAACGGCGGCGGCGATCGGTAATCTGGCGAGCATGGCGATCAAGCTGCGCGAGTCGGTTGCTGGCTTCAAACTGCCGGCGGATATGGCACGGGTTTCGGATTTTACCGATAGCGGTTACTCGGATCGTGGCGGTGATGATCCGGAACTTGACGATTTCATGGCCGACAGCGATGCCGGTGACGAAATCATGGAGCTGTCTCTCGACGACGCCTTTGACGAAGAAGATGACGAGACTCAAACCGGAGTCGTCCGGGCCTGACGCTACATGATGAGCAATTGTCGTTATGATCTGGTCGCTGCAAGCGGTTCCCGAGCTGTCTGACCAGCAATTTGCCCAATGGAGCAGGTTGCTGGAGGAGAGGGCCGGTATTTTCTTGAAGGAGCAGCAGCGCACTTTCCTGCAGACTCAGGTTTCGATGCGGATGCGTGAGCTAGGACTGATGGATTTCAGCGAATACTACGGACTGGTGGTGGATGGACTGCCCGGATTGGTCGAGTGGTCCCGTCTTATTGATCGCCTGGTGGTCAAGGAAACGCGGTTTTTCCGTCACAAGCCTTCTGTGGATTACATCAAGCAGTTTGTGGGCGAACGGCTGAAGCACCAGGCGGCGGAAGAGTCCCTCGATGTCTGGAGTGTGGGATGCGCGACAGGTGAGGAGCCTTACACCCTGGCCATGGTCATTAATGATGTGTATCAGGCAGAGCAACAGTTTCCGCGCTTCAGTATCCTGGGCACAGATATCAGCCGCGCCGCCCTGTCCCTTGCCAAGGCGGGCATCTACAGCGACCGCAAGATCCAGACACTCGAACCGGGCTACAAGGCACGTTATTTCAATGATCTCGAGAAGAACCGGTATCAGGTGGTGGCTTCACTGCGGGACCGCATCTGCTTCAGCCACGGCAATGTATTGAACATTAACGAAATGCCTGTTCTGACTGCAGACATCATCTTCTGTCAAAACCTTCTGGTTTATTTCCGCCGCTGGTTGCGAGAGCAAATTCTGAATGCCATGG
>CAZXLJ010000211.1:0-2855 GCA_964641175.1 uncultured Cellvibrionaceae bacterium | reverse complement strand
CGGCCGCACCTAGCCGGCCGCACCTAGCCGGCCGCACCTAGCCGGCCGCACCCTACGGGGCTTGCATCGCTTCGCGAGCTCTGCGTTGGCGCTTCTCGACAGGCAGTCAGCATGCCTTCGAAGCGCCGCCTTGATCCGGCAAAGCGCTGTAAGCCAGACGCTATTCGGACTTATTCAGAGGTTCCCTGGATGAAACGGGTTCGGACCGTGTTGTTTGAATCAGTTCGCTGTATCCCGGAGCGACGTCGCGAACTCACGTGCGGCAACATTAACAACAGCTTAATCCGGTGAAGATAGATATGAAATTTATTAAATTTATATGCACATCAATTATGGTCTTCGGCTTCGCTGAGTTGGCGGTAAGTAGTGAAGGGATACTTGGAAAAATGACGACACTGCAATACCTGACTCACAAGACAGCCCTTGCAGTCGATAAACAAAACCGACCTCTGGCAGATTTTTATGCGCACGAGCTGGCGGAGGCCATAGAAGATGTTATTAAAGTGAAAAGTTACGACGGACATCCCGTTGGCAAACTGGTAAAAACCATGCTGGTGCCTTCTTTTGAACAACTTGAAGCTGAGATCAAGGGCGGCCAGTGGAACAAAGCATCTATCAAAATCGACGGGATGATCAATGCCTGTAACGCCTGTCATACCGCTACAAAGCACGGTTATATCGTAATTGAACGCAATCGCGACAATCCATTCATGCAGACTTTTTCACCCGCGGAAAGCGGTAAATGAGTAGTGTTATTGACGGATGGATATACAGCAAAGCGATTATTGATTCAGGCGGTTCTCCCACTGAGAAGTGGCCTGCAACAATGAATGTCATTCGGACCTGTCATACCACTGTGGGAGCCCGATACGTCTTCCGGTTAGCCCTTTACGTATCATCCAGCATTGTTCGCGGTCTTATTGCCGCTTCTAGGTAGAGCCTATGCATGAATTATAAAAGCTCAAGTTTGGCGGTCCTGCGACAGGCAGCGGCTGATGTTATAGTTCGTGAAATTGCTCCCATGGCGGAGCGAGTTGACCGGGAGTGTCTCTGGCCTGCACATTCCATGAAGGCGCTCGCCGAGGCCGGCCTCCTGGGTTTGCAAGTACCGGAAGAATGTGGTGGGCACGGCCAGGGGCTCATGGGATTAACCCTCCTTACAGAAGCGATTGCATCAGTCTGTCCGTCTTCTGCGTTGTGTTTCGGAATGCACTGCGTCGGAACAGCGGTGATCGCGGCCAAAGCGACGGAGTTCCAGCAGGAGCAGTATTTAAGACCAATCGCTCAAGGTCTGCACATCACCACGTTGGCATTGTCAGAGACTGGCAGCGGTGCACATTTTTATCTTCCATCGACACAGATGCGACGGATTGATGGTGCGTTTGAATTGCAGGGCACCAAGCGCTTTATTACCAATGGTGGTCACGCAGATTCCTACGTGATTTCCACGGTCTCCTCGGCCGATGAATATGACCCCGGCGATTTCAGCTGTCTGATTGTCGATGGTGCTACCCCCGATCTGCAATGGCTGGAGGCATGGCAAGGTCTAGGCATGCGCGGCAACTCGTCACGTGGATTGAAGCTCGACGGCTGCCGGGTGCGCAGCGAGAATTTGCTGGGCGGCGTCGGCGATCAGGTCTGGTATGTATTCGAAGTGGTGGCTCCGTATTTTTTAATGGCAATGGCGGGTACGTATCTGGGCGTCGCCCAGGCGGCTGTGGATGCCACCCGGGACCATCTGGTTACACGGCGTTACGGTTATTCAGGCGATACGCTGGCGGATCAGGATGTAGTGCAGACCAAGCTGGCCGACATGTGGATTGCCGTTGAAAAGGCGAGATCATTTATCCATCTGGCTGCACGCCAGGGGGATCTTGGGGGGCCGGACGCGTTGCCCTTGCTGCTGGCCAGCAAGGTCGCGGCCGCGGAAACCGCCGTTTCAGTCACCAACGACGCCATGACGATGTGCGGCGGCATGGCTTACGCCGAAAACAGTCGGCTGGCGCAGATGCTGCGTGATGCCCGCGCTGCCCACGTCATGTCGCCCACCACTGACCTGTTGAAAATCTGGACAGGTAGATCCCTGCTGGGACTGCCCATACTGTGACTCTTGCGAGCGACTATTCATTACTGCTTGTCGAGCCCGTAGACGTACAATCGTCTCTTGCATCGTGCCGGATCAAGCAGCATTTAGCGGCGACCGGGACACTCTTTGTGTCTGTATCAGAAACGGGCCTCAGCCATTACCTGGAGCACGCCCAACTTGGCGACCGGCTGCCGCACGTGATAATGATCGACGCGGAAATTTCCGGAATTGCAGGTCTGATAAAAGAATGCTTCCGGTTTGCACGCCAGAGCAATCTCGTTTTTGTGTTCAGTGAATACTCCAGAGAAAGTCTGAACAGAAAAGTCCGCTCGGTTCCCATGGCCGGTCTTAACTGGACCACCGTGGATGCGTCCGACCCGGCGCTGGCGGAAGTCCTTACCAAATCAGTGCGCGCAGCGCAGCGCCGTACCCGGCTTCAATCCACCTTGAAACGGGCGAATCTTCAACTCGGTGGTGCGCACCAGGAAAGCAAATTCTCTCCTTCCAGTACCGTTATTGCTGACTATTATCTCGCGAGTTTCCTCGCCAACTCTCGTGACGCAATTATCACCATCGGACCCGATCTGAAAATTCTGTACTGGAGTGCCGGTGCCGAACTGCTTTTTGCCACCAGCGCGAAAGAAGTCGTGGGCGAAACCTGCGCAAAGTTACCGTTCTGGACGACTGCCGTTCAGCAGCAATTGAAAGCGCTGGAACAGGAAGGATCCACTGCGATAATCGAAGCAAGTTTTGAAATTCTAGGCGCACG
>CAZXLJ010000210.1:0-2918 GCA_964641175.1 uncultured Cellvibrionaceae bacterium | reverse complement strand
GCGGTGGGTTGGCTACCCTGGTGGGGGCATTCCAGGCCGTGGCAATGTCTGCCGCATGGAAAGAGTACGCAGAGAAGGGAGGCGGGGAAGCCAGAGCTAAGCTGACGGCTTCTATGATGGGGATCATTGGTGCAACGCTGGAGGTGACCGCAGCCGGGATGAAGCTTGCAGAACATTCCGGACGATCAATGGGTGGCGTCCTTGGGCGCCTTGGTGCCGTGCGACTGGCGGCGCTTGGCGGGGCGATTGGTGGCCTGGCCGGCGTAATGTCAGGGGTCTTGACGATCCGCGAAGGGCAGCAGCTTAGAGAGAACGGTGACGGTGACGCTGGCCGCCTACTCGCTTTGGCCGGAATCGCACTAGCCACAAGCGGCGTTGCTTCAATTGGTGCGGGCGCTGCAGCGGTCGGTCTGATTGCCGGACCTGTCGGCTGGGCTCTCCTGGCTGCCAGTGCAGCGTTAGTTGGCATTGCATTCCTTTTCGCGGGAGAAAGTCGGCGCGACAATCCGCTGCAGACCTGGCTGCGGAAGTCCAAGTTAGGCAGGACGGATGGTTATGCAACTAAAGACGAAGAGGTTCGAGCCTTCGAGGAGATCTTCGCACTGCCGCTCGAGCTGAGGATGCAATGGCGACAGGGCGCGAGAATTTTCGGATTCCGCATCGGTGGCACCGTGATGGTCGAAGTGGATACGCCGCAGATCACCAGTGAGAGCTGGGTCGATTACGTCCTGGAGCTTGAGATGAGCGATGGCCGGCGGCTGACGGTGAAGGAAAGTCGGCTGGCTGGCGATCCCCCCGGCACGGGGGCCGCTGATCCCAATCACCTGCTGCTGGGCACGCCCGGCCGGAACCCGGGAATTTCCGCACCTTCCGCGGGATCCGTTCTATCGCGAACAGATAAAGGTGGCGCGCGATGGAATTTTGTCTATAACGAGGGGGCGCTGCGGCGTGTGACGGTAGCAGTGCGGTATTGGCCTGACCGGGCGACCAACCCGGAACTAGTGGTGCCTGATGCAGGCTGGATGAAGCAGGCGATCACCCGAGCGGACGCGAAGGCATGAGCCAGGAGCGGAAGTGGTTCATCAGACTGAAGCCTGACGTGAGCCCGGGTTGCGACATCGACAGGACGCGCGCACTGCGCGTCGAGAAGAAGCAGAATTTGTATCCGCTTTTGTTGCGCGCGCGCCAGGGTTATGCCGGTGAACTGGTGATCGAGGCAAGTCCGGCCGCTATGAGAACCCTGCCTAATGCGGATGGAATCGCACTGGGATTTGGGTTGCTTGTGCTTATGGCCCTTGTTTGCGCAGGTCTCTCCATCTTCTTCCTTTCCAACGTTGTAGGCGAGTGGCGCGGATATACCGCGGGTTCTATTTCATCTCCTTGGTTTATGATCGGGGTGATGGCGACCTCCGCTGCAGTGGCCGTCGCGGCGATCGTTGGTTGTGTTCGAGTTTTTGTGAATAAGGAGTTCGCGCGTCCGACTATATTCAATCGCCGCGACGGAACCGTTATTCAGCTACAGGGCAGTAAGCGGGTGGAAGCGCGATGGACCGACCTGCGGCCCTATATTGAGCAAATCCAGACCGCGCACGCAGCAGGGGGATCACTCGTCGAGAACTTTTATCTCGTCGAGCCCATGGATGGCGGCCGCAAAGCGCGCAACCTGATCGAGATCAAGCTGCATGTAGGCGGCTCAAAGATTGCTGCCATGTACTATCGCTTTCTCTGCGACTACATGGAAGGCAACTGGCAGGACCTGCCCGAGATTTGTCTGCTGGGTGGCGTCCGTTTGCCGCTGTGGCGGGAGTACAGGCAGCATCGCCTGAGCTTCTGGTTCGCAACCAAGGACTGGGCTGATCGCAGCCCGGCGAGCAAGATCTGGATGTGGCTGCTGGTCCCGATCTGGACCGCGGGCTGGTGGCCGATGTACATCCTCAGCTTCATTGGAGGTCGGCTCGGCTGGGTGCCGCAAATCAGTGACGATGACCTCGCCGGAACTCACTGGGACGAGTCAACGGATGGCCCCGTGCCTGCAGAGTTTGCCAGCAAAGTCCGCATGCGTACCCTGCATCCGCACGAGAAGCGCCTCTACATCGTGTCGTTCGTTGCGGGACTGATCTTGTGGGCATGGTTGCCGTATGTGTTGTTCTTCCCGAACGTGTTCTCTTAGATGGAGGCGAGCGCGACTGGACTAGCGGATGATTGCACGCATCGAACTGCTCTGCGCGGGCAGCACTCGGTGAGGCACCGCAACGGGCGCAGGCAGAGGAGGCCGTCCAGGCGGCATAGGTGCACATGCCCAGCGCATTTGGGGTGGGGGCACCAGCTGCCTTGGTTGGCCTGCTACACGCTCCACCCGGTATGGGTGGTGCCAGCGGAGCTTGGTGCGTCAGCGTATGACTGCAGGCGATTGGGCGTTCAATGTTCCGTTCATCGTACTGACGTTCTTGATATTCGTCCCCGCGGGTATCAGCCATTACATGGGGATGCGCTTGGTGCCAGACGCGATGTGGCCACCTGAAATCGATGCCGAGTCACGGAGCCCGTAGCGAGGTCTTCTGCAAGAGCACGTGAGCTGAGCGCTGGTAGTCGCTTACGTCTCTGGTTCTGCTTGAAGCGCGCTGCTAGAGCGAGCGTCGGGCACTCGCCGTGGCGCGACTGAGCGCCAGTGCTTTGCGCTACGTGCCTCGCACGGACCGGGTCGTGGAGCCGCGCCGTCGCATTCTGGCGCTGGTCTATGCGTTCGCTACCAAGCCCGGAGCCTCACTGCGCGGAGGAGACTTACTGCGCAGGGGCTGCCGTATCCGGCGCCGAAGCGGCACTCGCTTCACCGCCCTCGGGCGCCCCGGCTTCGGGCGCTGCGGCAGGTGGCGGTGCCAATGCATCCGCCGCGGCCGGCGGCGCATCGTCCCGGCTCA
>CAZXLJ010000209.1:0-2962 GCA_964641175.1 uncultured Cellvibrionaceae bacterium | reverse complement strand
GGCGGTTTCTACGCTGCGTTCAGCAATTATTACAGCGGCTACAATGGCTCGGGTTATGTATCCCCAGTCAACGGGCTGGTTGAATGGACAGTCAACGTACCTGCCTCGAGTACATACAAAATCTGTATGCGTTACGCCAATGGTTTGTCCGGTGCTTCGTTGTACGCAGATCTGGTTACCTACGGTTCCTACAATGCAACTGAAATAGCCGCGCCGCCGACTGGCAGCTGGAGTACTTGGGGCAATGCGTGCGTTTCGAAATACCTCCCGGTTGGAATCAATACTATCCGCCTCGGGGCAAGTAACAAGGGATCGCCCAATATTGACAGCATCAGCATTGGCAAATAAGCAGTCGCCATAAACAAACTGCAGCTACTAATCCCCGGCGTCATTGCCGGGTTTTTTTTTGGTCCGTTGACTAAAAGCATGCAATATGTCGCTCATTCATCCTTCGGTGGGATTTCAACAATCTCACCACGACCGGCACGGCTGTAATAGTGATAACCGATCAAAATTTTTTCGACAGGAAAGTGGAACAGGGTCCGAGGGTATTGCGGCAGAAAAAGGTTGGTCATCCGTCATTGAGCCGGGCTGCGTTTGTTCGAAACAGAATTATTTAAAGTTTGGAAAGTATCACTGTGAAAAGTAGCATCAACACCACATAGATTGGCAAGAGCCAGGTCAGCAGGAATTTTTTGACTTTTGAGTCTCCGGAGAATATCCGTTGTCTCATTTCCGTAATGGTTTCCGAAGGCTTGCCCAGGAAACTCAACACAACCAGCATGATCGCGAGAGTGATTGTGACTGACAAATCATTTGCAGCAGTGGACCTGTCGATGGCTTGACCAATGATCATGACCGCAACGAGAGCCGCCTGCACCCAGTACAACTTTATTTTGTTCATGGCTAGATATTTACCTTGATACGTTCGGGCTTCTCATGGGGCAGAAGGCAAAAATTGCCTTCTGCTGACCGGGTGTCAAGGTGTGGGAAATTAATTCCACAGGCCGGTGATGGCACCGGTTGCAAAAGAAACCCGAGGGGCGAGGTATCGACCAGCAGCCGACCCTATTGGCCCGCCAATCGCACCCATGGCGGCGCCACCAGCGATAGATGTACCAAACGATCCCCAATTGAAATCACCGGAGACGGCTGCACCGCCCAGATAACCCAGGCCTCCGTAAATTCCGCCAGCAGCGGCGCCAGGCCAACCAATTCCAGCCCCGACTTCCATTGTCTCGTTGATTGTGAGTTCCTTGATTCCATTGTTGGCGGAATTCATTTCAATTTTGTTCATAAGTCTCTCCATTTTGCAGATAGTTCGTCCAAACGGATTTTCACCGTTCCTTATTTGCTCCAGTCTAGGAGCCGCGGCAGGGTAAACAGGCAGGACACCAAAATCAACGTATTATGGGATAAATGATAATTATTAAAGGTACCGGGTTAAGGATATATGCATAACCCCTCAAGGCCGATTGGCAAGTTGCGGATACGGCAGTCATTCCGTCAGCACATCCATGTGCCCGGCGTCGTTTCTATCTATAATGCGTCGGCAGGTGTGCAAGAATTGGGGACGGAATTGCGTAATTTAGGCCGCCAAACAATGGGGCAGCATGAAGCCAGATGGAGACAGCGACCGGAAATGGCCAGAAAGCAGACAGCAGAATTGCCACAGATTCTTGTATCGTGGGTGGGCAAAGCCGATCTTGAAGGTGCCGCTGATTCACCGCCAGCAGGGCCTCTGTATCGCATTCTTTCAGAGCGTGACTATAGGCAGGTGGTTTTGTTACACAACAAGACCGCACCTGAGCTGGAAAAGTTTCTCGAGATAATCGGCGCCCGATGTACAGGCGCGCTCGATGTACGATTTGTGAGTCTGGCCAGCCCGATTCATTTCGGTGACATCTACACGGGTCTCGACGCGGTACTGGCGGATGTAAGCAGGCAAAATCCGGGCGCTGACATCACGCTGCAATTGTCATCCGGCACGTCCGCCATGACGGCAGTTTCCATCCTTCTGGGGAAAACCAAATATCCAGCGAAATTCATTCAATCCTCGCGCGAACAGGGCGTGCAGGATGAAGAATTGCCCTTCGATATAGCGGCGGATTTCTTGCCAAGTCTCGCTCAAAGTCAGGACCGCCACCTGAAGTCACTGATGGCTGCCGAGGCGCCCTCTACGGCAGCCTTTGACGATATCATCACACGCAACCCCGCCTTGGAGCGCCTCAAGCAGCAGGCGGTCATTCTGGCGCAACGGGATTTACCGGTGCTGATCTATGGTGAGACCGGCACTGGCAAAGAGCTGTTTGCGAAAGCGATCCGCAACAGCAGCGCGCGGGCGGACAAGCCGTTTCTCGTTCTCAACTGCGGCGCCATTCCGGCCGACCTGGTGGATGCCACGTTGTTCGGTCACGTGAAGGGCGCATTCACCGGTGCCACCACGGATAACAAGGGATATTTCGAGCAGGCAGATGGTGGCACTTTGTTTCTCGATGAATTCGGCGAGCTGCCCCTGACGTGCCAGGTGCGCTTGCTGCGGGTTCTGCAGGATGGCACCTTCAGCCCGGTCGGCTCGACCCGCGAGCGCAAGGTGGATGTGAGAATCATCGCTGCGACTCATAAAGACCTCGTACAGGAAGTGGCGGCGGGGCGTTTCCGTGAAGATCTCTTCTATCGGGTGGCTATCGGGGTGCTGCGGTTGCCGCCATTGCGTCAGCGCACCGGTGACGTGCTGTTGCTGGCAGACCGTCTGCTGGACAGGATCAATCGCGACGCAGCCGGTCAGGCCGGCTACACTTCTAAAAAGTTATCTGCAAAGACAAAAAAATTTATGCAGTCCTACCCCTGGCCGGGTAATGTACGGGAGCTGTACGCGACGCTGCTGCGGGCATCTTTATGGCAGACGCAAGACACGCTGTCGGAAGCCGACCTGAAGGAAGCGCTGCTGTCGGTGCCTTCC
>CAZXLJ010000208.1:0-3016 GCA_964641175.1 uncultured Cellvibrionaceae bacterium | reverse complement strand
CCGCATTGCCTCACTACACGTACCGAATTTCCCAGCACTTAGATTTCCTACAACACCTGAGATTCAACCATCCTCCCCACCCTGCCAGCAAATCTGGCCGCATTGCACCTATGCGTCTCTATCAGACGCGAGTTTCTAAAATTGCAGGTAAATGAGAAGAAATCGTACAGTAGGCTCAACAAAGGCATTTTTAACGGCTGATTCTTTAAAAAAATCACATTTCTTGATTCTTGGGTTTTTTTATAGTTCAAGAACAGATGATTCTCGCCGCCGCTAATCAGGATTCTCACCAGCCGTTTAAACAGCGGACTAAACATCGGATCCGAGAAACGATAATCGTCATACAGAAATTCACCATGCACGGATTTTATTGACAGGCTTGCCGAGATGACCTCCCACACTTTCATATGGGGGAAGGTATCGGCCGATATCCTTATCAATTCGTTCCTTGCTGAGCAGTAGCTCCAGAAGGTCATATTGGAGTTGAATGACCGCAACTCACGACTGGCATAGTCCGCTTGAAACAAATGAAATACAGTGTCTTTTACACGACTGTTGTCATACAGACCTTCACGCTTGTGCTTACCGCTGCAAAAATGCCAAAGCGCCTTTAAACACGATGCGCCGTGCAATCTCCTGACATCACTATCGTAGTTTAAATAGTTTTCGATTCGCATCGACCCTTGGTGGAATGCAAGGTAGATTAAATACCCAAAGGCGCTTCCAGACAGAATATTGATTGACTTCTTCCGCTGCACCTTATCGAAGCCAATCATTTCCAGTACGGCGATCTGACATGATCCGTTAGGACCTGTCCCGCCAAGAGTAATCACGGATTCATCGGCAGGCGCGGCGGCGGAAAACCTTTCAATAAGTCCCCCGGCGGTAGCTTTATTGTGATTCATTGTTCGCCTCAAAAAATAGTAATGCTGATGAAGCTCTTTGCAAAGATTGAACTCCTAACCCAGTTTTTGGGCCGAGACGATATGCAGATTGAAAATATCCGACAGAGTCCTATAGTGATCAGTGAACGCATACATCTTGTTCACGTGTGACCTTAGTGGATCTTTCGCATGCTTGTACCGGGAATGCTTGAGGTTAAGATCTTTATGAACTGTACGTCATCCAGACTTCAACATGGCGGTCTGCAGGTTTAAACAAAGTGCATGCGGGAGAGTAATGAAAACCTCGCCGCCTGGACGTACCAAAAATCATGTAGAGAGGCATGGACATCAATAGCAGAATGCTGTGTCGCAAGACCCTGATGCCGGTGATACAACGAATTCGTCGGCAGTTAAGGGGGTTGTGTGGGAAGTTGGAACCAGGCTCCTACCGTTAATTCGAGCCCTTTACTCAAAATTCGCATCACTCCCTTAATCTCTGCCGCAACTGCCACTTTGCAAGTTCTGACGGCCGCAGTTTGTACCGCGCAAGGACTCCTTCATGAAGTCGTCGCAGCTCTTCAATTATCAATGCTTGCAGGTCATCTCTCACGGCTCCGTTATGTTGCTCCGCAAGGCAATCGTTGATGACTGTGAGTGGATCACAATCGGGTTGCAGTACTACTTTATGCACAACTTCTTTGATGACGTCGCGCCACGCCAGGCGCAGTGGATCGGGCTCAACCAGATCCTGCTTTATGGCCAGATATTCCTGGGTCGAACGTTCATAAGCCCATACGTACAAATCTCTCAATAACTCGACTCGAGTCATTTCGTAAACACCGAGTACTGCGCGGCTATATGCCTGTTCAGGAACGTCCAAAAACGTGAGCAGACACAAATTTGCCCGAATAAGAGGCAGGTTTGCAGCAAGCCGTGAGGTCCTCTTGTTGACGTCGGCAAAAGGTTGTAAATACGGTAGGTGAACCATGACAAAGAAGGACTGTTCAAACGGATCGCCTATGGCGGTTGCCTTACTCAATAGCAGGTCCAGCATCTCTTCAATCTGCGCCGGCACTGCAAGCGGACGATAGACGCTTTCACCTATTTCGACGGCATGTTGCCGCAAGCGTCCTTCATCGGATGGATTTGGCAAGAGATTTTCCGCAAGCGCGCTGTGCAGATTGAGCAGGGAGAATCTGTTAAATCCTGCGGCCTCGACATTCTCGACCAGGAGTTCAATGGCTGCCTTATGATTCAGGATCATCTGAGTTTCCAGAGCGGCCTTACCCGCAGCTGCGCGACCATGTTCGATAAGCTCTGAAGTATCCAGCCGGGAATAAGTATTACCCTCCAGATTGCTTGACGCCCAGGATAAGTCGATCAGAAGGCGACCGAGAATGGCCCGACCATAGGTGCCCGCGGGCAGCCGCGTCTGCCCGGTATCCCCCATCCTGCGCAGCTGACGCCGGAGGGATTCCGAAAGATACCAGGTCCTGTTGGGTTGGTAAGCCTCGAGGAACTCACGCTGATAGCCAATGGGTTTGCGTGCAGTCAGAGGTTGATTGATATAGGCGAGAATGTCTCGGCTGTCAGCTGATAGCGGAATGTGAGCGGGAAAAACATCATCAAAGGCCCCCGCGTCCGCAGGCCGCCCAGCGAT
The DNA here is from genome assembly GCA_964641175.1 of uncultured Cellvibrionaceae bacterium. Lineage (GTDB taxonomy): Bacteria > Pseudomonadota > Gammaproteobacteria > Pseudomonadales > Cellvibrionaceae > CAYNST01. The sequence continues at coordinate 472 of CAZXLJ010000208.1, read as the reverse complement.
ATAACGCCGCGACCGCCCCGCACCGATCGCTTCAACTAAACCCTTCTCAATCAGTTCATTGATCCGCCGCTGAATCGTGCGCCTGGCCAGAGTCGGGTGACGGGTAAGAATAGAAGCGACAGATATCCCGTCGGGCGCTGACTGAATCGTTCGGAGAATTTTTTCAGCAGCAGGCATATTTGGCACAATTAGACATAGACCGTGGCGTGATTATGGCGCGATTACGGTAATTGTGCCACAGCTTATGGCGCAATTATTGGATTAGCGAGAGAATTAGCAGCTGTAGATGCCGTCTACATTCCAACTCCATTTTGTCGCGCATCATCGTCAGGAAATGTATGACGTGGACCACCTCCCCTTGCGAAAAGGGAGGCTGATGGGGTCGTTTAGCTGTGATCCGGTTTGGGCGTCTTCGGGCTGCTCGGCGGCAATACTGGCAGCATCACTTTGGGCTGATCACCGGTCAGGCTTT
>CAZXLJ010000207.1:0-3089 GCA_964641175.1 uncultured Cellvibrionaceae bacterium | reverse complement strand
GCCATTGATGTGGTACTTGGGTCTGACCTGTTCGGGGGTGTACTGGATCTGGCCACGTTCGCCGGTCAGGTCGGCGTCCGCGTCATACTGGAAGTCGTAATAGGCAAACGCCTGGGCTAACGGGTCCATGCCGGCGTGACAGCCAAGACACCCGTTGAGAAACGCCCGGGCATCGCCACCCGGTGAGCGGGAAACATCCTGGCGGATACGGTCGGGTACGCGGGTGATGTCCTGCACCTGTTCCAGGTCGCGACACAGGTGATTCATCAGGGTAAAGCGCAGCTGGGCGCGGTTGGTGCCTGCAATAAAGAAGGCGCGGGCCGCGGCGCGGGAAGTCATCACGCCCGCCGTTGCGTCAGCCGGCAGACCGGTCAGTTGGGACTGGCTGCGCGCCGTGAGCGCCGTCTTGAAAGTGTGCGGCTGGCCGCTCCCGGTACGACCGGTTTCCAGCGCTTCGTAATGGGCGTTGCTATCGACGGCATAGGCAGGGCTGACGCCCTCACCCACATACAGAACATCGCCATAGAGCACCGATCGGAAATCCGCATCGTCACGTACAAGGCCGATAACGGTGGCCACATAATCATTGAGCGGGACAAATACCGACTGATCCCGATTGGTCCAGGGCGCCGCCCAGTTTTTGAGGGTGACCCGGTAAAAGTTGTCGTTCTCCATGGCGATGCTCGCCGCTTCCAGCCCGTCGCCGGAGGCTTCGATACTGTTGCGCATTTGCAGGAGCACGCTTTCCGCAGGGGGAACGCCGGTCAGGCGGTCATGAATACGTTTTGCCTGCTCCAGAGAACCCGCCAGCGCCGGAGCAGCGGATAAAGCGGCAGACAACGAAACGACAACTGCCAGTACGCGCAGCACTGGCATGCATAGCAGCCTTTTAACTTCTTTCATTTTTTATATGTCCATCAACAGCCAATCCGCGTAACACCGCACGGTATCCTATTCCACAGGGGACGAGCCGGACCTGCCCGGTACTGCATGCGCTACCGCGTTCACGTTCTTGCGAAACGGAGTGCGCTACCCGCAGGCCGGCCTTTCGCAGTTGTCCCGGGCTTCTCGTGAGCAGTTTCTGTTCCAGCTGGGCCAGCGGCGCTACGAGTTCACAAAACCGGCCGAAAAACGGCCTCCGCCGGATGGGTGACCAGGCAAAGCAAGCGGCAGCCAAACCCTGGCAGTCACACTGGTGCAAAACATGCTACCGTGCGCATACCCCGGCGGGAGCAGGCGCCCGGGCAGGATCCGGTACAGCTTCTCGTGATGTCCGTCACGACGAAAAGTCCAATCCATCGGAAGATTTCGATCCGAACCGGTATTCCGCCCATCGCCTGCCGCAAAAGTGTCTGCCAGAATGCACCACCTTCGCGAGATACAGGAGCCGATATTCGTCGGCGGGCAGGGGGATAAAAGGGCATCGGCCATTGGTGCGACCATCATGTTACCGAGGCGCCAAAAAGAATGTGAAAGCGTCGGTATTTCGCCTTTTTCGGTCACAAATGCGCGTAAATGGTCAAACCGCCCTGCCGAGCGCGATCGGGCGCCGACGCTGCGAGATCTGGCCGCTGCCATGGGTGAACCCTGACCGGCTGGCCGCGGCCGTAGATGCGCGGCAAGGACGCCAATGAAGAATTCCGTAAGAGAGACACTCGTTTTAGAGAGTAACTGGTCATGAGCCTCTGCAAGAACCCGTTCATCCTTTTTGTCGCTGGCGCCGTGCTGCTCGGCGGCTGTGACATTAGCGACGGCATCAAATCCGGCTCCCAGGCAGGCGACCCCGTGGTGCTGGATTATCCCATCGCCTACGTCGAACGCCCCTTGCCCATGGAAAACGGCCAGGTTGCCGCTGACGATGTGCTGGAACCTGAAGCCTTTAATCCCGGCGCGCGGCTGATCTTCAAAGAGCGCGCGTCGCCCGGTGCAACCGAAACTGTGCTGTTTCCCGTTGGAGCGGGTACGGAGGGCGGCACTGCCTACGATATTAAGGACCTGAGCGTTTCTTTTGACGGCAAAAAGCTGCTGTTCTCGGCGCGTGAGGACGGGGAAGATTCGACCTGGAATATCTGGCTGTACAACATCGAGGAAGGCGGAACGCCAGTCCGCGTTCTGACGTCGAATACGGCCGCAGAGCAGGGCCACGACCTCGCTGCCCAGTATCTGCCGGATGATCGCATCCTCTTTACCTCCACCCGCCAGCACCGCACCGGCGGCATATTGCTGGACGAAGGCAAACCCCAATATTCGGGGCTGGATGACAAGCGCGAGCGGGAAGCCTTCAACCTGCATGTCATGGACGAAGATGGCGACAACATCCAGCAGCTCACCTTCAACGGCAGCCACGACCTTTACCCCACCATCCTGGCCTCCGGCGAGGTGGTGTATCTGCGCTGGGATGCCATGGCCAGCCACAACGAGTTGAGTCTGTACAAGGTCAACCCGGACGGCACCCAGGAGCAGTTCCTCTACGGTTTCCACAGCCAGCGCACCGGCACCGGGTCCACACCGGCCACCTTTATCAAGCCGCTGGAGTTGCCCGACGGACGCCTGCTGACCATCCTGCGCGAGCGCGAATCACGCCATCGCGGCGGCACCATCGTCGCCATTGACGTGGAGAACTACACCGAACTCAATGTCCGCACCGACGGCAGCGAAGGCGGGACCAGGGCACAGCAGGTTCTGGTGCGCGAGTCCGTCAGCACCCGGGAAGACAGCGCTTCGGCCGGGGGCTACTACCACTCGGTCTACCCCATCGCCGACGGCACCGATCGCCTGCTCACCAGCTGGAGCCCGTGCCGTATTCAGGTTGGCCCCAACGAAGTCCGCCCCTGTCCCAGCCAGATTGCCAACCCCCAAAGCGTCGTCGAGGCCCTGCCGCGGTTCGGCCTGTGGGTGTTCGATCCGCAAACCGCCACCCAGCGGCCGGTGATTACCCCGGATGAAGACGGTTTGATGTTCACCGATCCGGTGGTGTTCATGGAGCGGGCCCTGCCTACCGGCAGGCCGAGCGGTCTACTGCCAGACCCCGCCGAGCTGGTAGAAAAAGAGCTCGGCATTCTCAATATCCGCAGCGTTTATGACGTTGA
>CAZXLJ010000206.1:0-3095 GCA_964641175.1 uncultured Cellvibrionaceae bacterium | reverse complement strand
CATGAGTCATTAGTCACCCCGGTCGTTCCTGGAACTTCAGCGCATCCAGACGGGCGCTCGCATCTTTTCGGACAGGGTAGCTGCGGCTGGCGGGCATAGCCAGCGGTAGCCGCCTTCGGTGACCATCCGGGCGGGAAGATCCCGAAACACCGCTCCGCCTGAAGTCATGCTGAATCCTCCTTTCCCCGCCTCCACAGCGGCACCTGCGAGGGGCAGGACATGGGGAAGGAGATACCCTTCATCGCAGGGCGTCTTATGCAACTGGAATACGTCCGCAAGCCGCAGGGTGATCAACGCTTCATGCCGGACGTCGGCACTGTTGAGACGGGTGAAGGTGCTGACTTCCGGATGATCGGCAAGGCGCCAGGAATCGGTGCGGGAAAACGAACCGTCGGACGCGCCCAGATCGAACACCAGGCGATAGCTGGAGGCGTCCTCCAGTGCCTCAAAGCTGGCGCCAAATTCCGATTCAATCCAGGCATTTTCTTCATCGACCTGAAGCGCCACCTGTTGCTGTAATCCGCGATCGGCGGGCTGCGGTTGAGCCTCTACATCCGCCAGCAGCAGCTCCAGCATGGTTGCTCCCGCCGCGACCTGATCTTCCCAGCCCGGCGCGGCGCGCTCGCGCAGTAACAGACCGGCCACCAGCCCCAGATGATAAGACTCCCTGCTCGCATCTGTCTCGTAGCCGGGCAGGCTGAGGCCGGCCTTGAGATCTTCCAGCAATGCCTTCTCCGTTACGTGACAGCCGAGATTCGCCAGCCCGTTCATCACCGTGGCGGCGTACTGGGCGGAGCCTTCACTGCGATCGACGTAGTCCAGATAGAGCGCTTCGTCCAGATGCTCCTTCAAATAGCGCGAGTACCAGTACGCGGACGGGCCGAGATCCGTACCCTCCTCCAAGGCCTTTCGCAAAGCCCGCAACAACTGCGCCCGCAGATAGCGGGGTTGCCATGCAATGGGATATTCCTGATCACGCCCACCCGAGGGAGAACTGAATTCGTCCTGGCCGAACAGGTGAAAGCTCTCGTGAAAAATGGTTTCCAGCATAACTTGAGCCCGCGCTGCAGCCATGTCTTCCGGATTCGCACGGTCGAACAGCAAGTCCCGGCTGAGTTCTTCGTAGTTGACCCCCAACGTCCGCAAGCCCTCGAAAACGCCGAAGTTGTAGGGGGCAAACCAGGCCGCGTCCAGCTGTTGCGCCTCGATGTGCATGACGCTGAATCCATCATCTTCCGCCCGCCAGCGATAAGCGATGGTAGCGCCCTCATTCCCGGTCATTACGATCTGGGCGCGACGGTAAGATTCGACCGCACCGGGCCAGACGCGCGTCATGCAGCTCAGCATGGGCGCCTGAAATCTGAACATAAGCGCCAGGAGACGGGAATCCTCGGTGCCGTCGACGTCCGGCTCTGCCGACGTCACGATTTCGGGGGCAGCCTTGCGCTCGGAGCGATCGCACGAAGAAATGGTATAGAGAGCGGGGATTAAAAATATCAGAACCCGTAAAAAAGCCGTCACCGGCCCGACCTGCTTTGCATGCAACATATCCATGTCTCATTATTTTTATCGGCGGGGAATGGTAATTCGAATTGTGCAGCGCTGCAAACCGGAGGGCGGTGTAAAAGGGAAAATTCCGGAAAGCTCGGGAACTGGCACCGATCGCGGAGTTTATTCGACTCGCGGGCTGGCCTCAGCCGCTTCAATTGCGCGAATAACCCGACAGGGATTACCCGCGGCAAAAACATCGGACGGTATGTCCCGGGTGACGACGCTGCCGGCGCCGATCACGGTGCGCGAACCGATAGTGACGCCGGGGCAGATGATTGCACCACCACCGATCCAGACATCGGAACCCACAGTCACGGGTTTACCGAATTCCTGCCGGCGGCGCAGCTCTGCATCCATGGGATGGGTAGCGGTGTAAACCTGGACGGCCGGTCCGAGCAGGACGTGATCGCCGAAGGTCACGGTACAAACGTCAAGCACGACGCAGTTGAAATTGAAGAAGCATTTTTTTCCGAGAAAAATGTTGGAGCCATAATCACAATAAAAAGGCGGTTGCATCCACACATCATCACCGCCTTTGGCGAGCAGTTCTTCCAGCAGACGCCGCCGCAGCGCCTGGTCGTCTTCGCGCGTGCCGTTCAAATCCCTGCAAAGGTTCCGCGCCCGTGCACGGGCGTCGGCCAGCTCGGCATCCAGTGGGTCATACAACTGCCCGGCCAGCATTTTTTCCAGTTCACTGTTCATGAATTTCCCCGCGAAGTGATTTTGGCGATTGCGCGAGGATGTTACAGCTTGTTGCAGATTCCAGATTAATTTTGCGGTGAGCAGCGGTTTTCCAAACCGTTCCCGGAGACTGCTCGTAAAGCCTTACGCTTGCCTTTCCCCACATTCTCGTCCCCGCATGTCGAATCAGTTAATTACCCCGGAGGGTGTATGGCCAAAGTTCTAGTTCTCTATTACTCGTCTTACGGACACGTGGAACAGATGGCGGAGGCAGCGGCCAAAGGCGCGCGTGCAGCGGGTGCCGAGGTTGATATCAAGCGGGTTCCGGAAACTGTGCCGGAAGATGTCGCCCGCAAGTCGGGCTATAAGCTCAATCAGCCCGCACCCATTGCAACGGTGGACGATCTGGAAAAATACGATGCCATCATCTTCGGCACCGGAACGCGCTACGGGCGCATCACCAGTCAGATGGCAGCATTTCTGGACCGGACCGGCGGCCTGTGGGCGCGCGGTGCGCTCAATGGCAAGGTTGGCGGAGCATTCACGTCCACGGCGACGCAACATGGCGGTCAGGAGACAACGTTGTTCTCCCTGATCACCAACATGCTGCATTTCGGCATGATTATCGTCGGGCTACCCTACAGTTATCAGGCGCAAACCACTCTCGATGAAATCACGGGCAACTCGCCCTACGGTGCTTCTACCATTGCCGGGGGTGATGGTTCCCGCCAACCGTCGGCGCTGGAACTGTCCGGGGCGCAGTTCCAGGGTGAGCTGATCGCGAAAACCGCCATCAAGTTATTTGGTTGACCTTAACTTCCTTGTCTGACGGTGCGGGCGCACCTCTGAACGGCCGGATCCGG
>CAZXLJ010000205.1:0-3191 GCA_964641175.1 uncultured Cellvibrionaceae bacterium | reverse complement strand
CATAGTCATTCCTTCGCTTTATTTTCTCAGCAGTGTAGTCAAAGATAGGGGTCGCGCGGCCCAGCCCCGAAGGGGTAACCGCGGGCGGCTCACCAAAATCGTAGCGCCGCCGCGATTGCGCTATGGTAAGCCCGGCATTCTGTACCCCTTGTAAAGGAGAAGTCATGAGGATCCCCATTTACCAGATAGATGCATTTGCACGCCATCCCTTCGAGGGCAACCCCGCTGCCGTCTGCCCTCTGGAGCGTTGGCTGGATGAGTCACTGATGCAGCAGATCGCTCAGGAAAACAATCTTTCCGAAACCGCATTCTTCGTCCATGAAGCCGGTGTCTACCATATCCGCTGGTTTACACCGCAATGTGAGATCGATCTGTGCGGTCATGCCACCCTCGCCTCCGCTTATGTGATTCACGAGTTCCTCAATGATTCATCGCCGGTGTTGACGTTTCATTGCAAGATCGGAACCCTGCAGGTGTTGCGAGAAGCTGATCGACTCGTACTGGATTTTCCCGCGCGGCCAGCGCAGAAACTATCGGTCGATGAGACGGTCGCTCGCGCCTTCGATCTGAATGGCAAGGTGACAGAAATGGCAAGTGTCGGCGAAAAAATCCTTATTGAAGTTGCAGACGAGGCGACGGTTGCCACGCTCAAGCCCGATTTCGCCGCCCTGCTTGCTCTGCCTTACAAAGGCTTTTACGTAACATCCCGCGGTATCGCTGTCGACTTTGTCTGTCGCATGTTCGCGCCCGCCGTTGGCATCGATGAAGACCCGGTCACAGGCTCGGCATACACCACTCTTGGTCCCTGGTGGGCCGAGCGTCTGCAGAAGTCCACCATGAGTGCCCGTCAGATTTCTGCCCGCGGTGGGGATGTCTATGTGTCCATTACCGGTGAGCGGGTGCACATTGGCGGCTACGCGGTTTGCGTGCTTCAAGGAGCGCTTTGTCTCTGAGCTCAGTGCGCCTTCGACTAAACTTCAATTCACACACGCTATCATCGGGGAATCGAAATGCAATCCACTAATGCCTTCAAGGAACGCCTTGCCAAGCTGGTTGCGGCTCCCTCTGTCAGTTGCACCCAGCCCGATTGGGACATGAGTAATCTGGGCGTTTGCAATCTGCTGGCGGGCTGGCTCGAACCGCTGGGGTTCAAAGTTGAGGTGCAGGCAATTCCCGGCTGGCCCGGCAAATACAACGTTATTGCGGTCAAGGGAAGCGGGCCCGGCGGCCTGGTTCTGGCCGGGCACACCGACACCGTCCCCTGCGATCCTGAGCTTTGGCAGCAGGACCCCTTCGTATTGGTGGAGCGGGAGCAGCGCTACTACGGACTCGGCGCGACTGACATGAAGGGGTTTTTCCCGGTCGTTCTGGCCGCCCTGGAGCAGTTGGCCACGGCGAACTTCCGCCAGCCCGTCATTGTGCTGGCGACTGCGGATGAGGAGTCTTCCATGTGCGGCGCGAGGGATCTGGTGGAACACAGTCGACCCCAGGCACGCTTTGCGGTGATCGGCGAACCCACAGGCATGCGTCCGGTGCGCATGCACAAAGGCATTCTGATGGACGCCATCCGCCTGACCGGCCAGGCAGGGCATTCATCCAATCCCGCCCTCGGCAAAAACGCACTCGAAGCCATGTCATTCGTGCTGACTGAGCTGCTGGCGTATCGCGATGAACTGCAACTACGCCATCGCCACAGCGGTTTCGCGGTGGACGCGCCCACGCTCAATCTCGGTTGCATACATGGCGGCGACAACCCCAACCGTATCTGCGGTCAGTGCGAAGTGCAGTTTGACCTGCGCTCGCTGCCGGGCATGCGCCTCGATGATCTGCGCGGAGAAATTCAGGCCCGTATCGCCCACATTGCCGACCGCTTTGGCGTCACCATGAGTTACAGCCACCTTTTCGATGGCATCGAGTCGTTTGAACAGGTCGCCGACAGCGAACTGGTGAGGCTGGCGGAAGAGCTCACCGGTCACCGTGCCGAAAGCGTTGCCTTTGGTACCGAGGCGCCGTTTCTAAAAAGCCTGGGCATGCAAACCATCGTGATGGGCCCGGGGTCTATTAACCAGGCCCACCAGCCCAACGAATATCTGGACACCCGTCAGATCGAACCCGCCATCAACCTGATCCGTCGATTGATTGAAAAGAGCTGCATCCACCCCGATTAAACCCGCAAGCGGGCAATGACCTACAGCGTATAAACCAGAGTGATCGAAGTCTGGGTGTCCCGGCTGACCCGATCTTCAGGCACTTCACTGTTGTGACTGATGGTCAGCGCAGCTTTCATGGCAAAGGACTCGGTGAGCGTGGCCGTCAATGCCGACTCAGCCCGGGTTTTGGTATTGGCTTCGGATTCGAGAGCTACATCGCTGGAGAAGCTCTGGGTGAATTTCGTGTTGTCGTTGAAAGCGTATTCATAGAGCGCGGACACCCGCAGCATGGCGGACTCGTCCGACACTTCACCCGTTATTAGATTGCCCGCGTCGTCAAAAACTGCCTCAGTGCGGGTGAACGACATACCGGGACCGATGCTGTAGTCGAAAAAGGAGCGCGGGGTTTCGAACAGACGATCTGAATAACCGATCGCCAGCGCCGCCTGGTATTCGTAACCGCTGAATTGATCGACCTCGTAAGACCCAAAAATAAAAAAACCGCGTTTTTCGTTGTTTAACTTGTAATCCGCTTGCGTCGACGCGAAATATTTCTCTGCCGACACCTGGCTTTCCCGCACGCTCTGTCCATCGACTTCCACCAACACGTCATCCTTTTTGTAAAGCGCTTCCAGAATATACCGGTTACGCCAGCGCGCCAGTTCCTGCTTTACATCCAGCTTGGCTTTAAGCGCCGAGGAATCGGTGTTCCCTGAAGTGAGCAACACCCCAAGTTGCGCCTCCACCGAAAGCGGCTGGTCCGATGGCTGCGCGGTCGCATCCGTCAGGCATAAAAAAAGCGCACTCCCGGCGATCCACTTTAAGCCGTGTCGAATCAGGTTATTTGGATTCTGGACTTTATCTGCACCGCAAGTTCGCGGGTTTACCATAAGGAAACGGGTCATCTCCAAACCTCAAGTCAATTCAAAAGGCTGGCATCTTAACACTCTCTGGAACAGGTAAGCATTGAGGCAGCATTGCGGACTGGCACAGCGCTGAATTTCAGACATAAAAAAACCCGGCGCTGTTACCAGCGCCGGG
>CAZXLJ010000204.1:0-3344 GCA_964641175.1 uncultured Cellvibrionaceae bacterium | reverse complement strand
GGGCTCATGAGCTCGGCTACGAAGCGCTGGCGATCACCGACGAATGCTCGCTGGCCGGCATCGTCCAGGCTTTTGTCGCCGCCCGGGATCTGGGCATCAAACTGATCGTGGGCAGCCGTTTCCGTTTGTCCAACGGTCTTGAGCTGGTGGCACTGGCACCGGATCAGAAAGGCTATGCGGAGCTGTCCAACTTCATCACCCTGACCCGGCGTCGTTCACCCAAGGGGCAATATGAAGCCCACCTGGAGGATTTGCGGTTCCGTTTGCAGCGCTGCCTGATCATCTGGCTCGCCGTACCGCAAACGCTGCCCGATGCCACCCTGGCCGGTGAGCTTCAACGGGCTTTCCGGCAACGTTTGTGGATTGGCATTGGCCACCAGTTCCAGGCCGGGGAGCAGCGTATTTTCCGGCACTGGCATCAACTGTCCACCGAGCTGGGTATTCCGCTGACGGCGGCGGGCGAAGTTCTCATGCACGACAAACAGTGCAAGCCTTTGCAGGACGTTTTAACGGCGATTCGCCTGAAGCAACCGGTCATGAATCTGGGCACCCGCCTGCAAAGCAATGCCGAGGCTTATCTGAAACCCCTGCCGCAGCTGCAACGACTCTACCCGCCCGAGCTGTTGCAGCAAACCGGAGTCATCGCCGCGCGTTGTACTTTTTCGATGGAGTCGCTGCGGTATCAGTACCCCCGCGAGCTGGTACCGGCCGGCCTAGCACCCATCGAGTATCTGCGACAGCTGGTAACCCGCGGCAAGGCCGAGCGCTGGCCACAGGGTGTTGCCGAGGAGGTCGAGGCATTGCTGGAAAAAGAGCTGACATTGATCGAGGAGATGAAATACGAGTTTTATTTCCTGACCGTTTACGACATTGTGCAGTTTGCCCGCAGCCGCGACATTTTATGCCAGGGGCGTGGCTCCGCCGCCAACTCGGTGGTGTGCTATTGCCTGTTCATCACCGAAATCGCGCCTGGACAGATTAACGTTCTGTTTGAGCGGTTTATTTCCAAAGAGCGCAACGAGCCGCCGGATATTGATGTGGATTTTGAGCATCAGCGGCGCGAGGAAGTCATCCAGTATATTTACGACAAATACACTCGGGAACGGGCCGCCCTGGCGGCGACGGTCATCACTTACCGGCCGCGCAGCGCCATCCGGGATGTGGGCAAGGCGCTGGGACTGGAAGCGTCGCTGATCGATCATCTGGCCAAGTCCATGGCCTGGTGGGACAAGCGCGCGGATCTGGCGAAACGCCTCACCGCCGAAGGTCTGCCCGCCCAGCGCCGGCAGATTCAGCAGTTTTTTGCGCTGGTGGAACAGATCCTCGGCTTTCCCCGGCATTTGTCCCAGCATGTGGGCGGCTTTGTCATCACACAGGACAAGATCAGCGACCTGGTGCCGCTGGAGAATGCCAGCATGCCCAACCGCACGGTCATCCAGTGGGACAAGGAAGATCTCGAGGCCATGCGTCTGATGAAAGTGGATGTGCTGGCGCTGGGCATGCTGACCGCCCTGAAAAAATCCCTGGCCTACGTTCATCAATATTGTCCCGCGATCAAAACCCTGGCTGATATTCCCCGGGAAGACAAAGCCACCTACGACATGTTGTGCGCGGCCGACAGCGTGGGGGTGTTCCAGATTGAGTCCCGCGCGCAGATGTCCATGCTGCCGCGTCTGCGTCCCCAGTGCTTTTACGATCTGGTGATTGAAATTGCCATTGTGCGGCCAGGCCCGATTCAGGGCGATATGGTCCACCCCTATCTGAAACGTCGCGACGGTGAAGAAACGGTGACTTACCAGAGCCCGGAACTCGAAGCGGTACTCAAACCCACACTGGGTGTGCCGATTTTTCAGGAACAGGTTATACGTCTGGCGATGCTCGCCGCCGGTTTCAGTGGCGGCGAGGCCGACGAGTTGCGTCGCGCCATGGCCAGCTGGGGTAAAAACGGCAACCTGCTCAAGTTCCAGGAAAAATTCATCCAGGGCATGCTCAATAACAATTATCCGCTGGACTTCGCCCACCGTCTGTTTGACCAGGTGAAAGGATTCGGTGGTTATGGATTTCCGGAATCCCATTCGGCCAGCTTTGCCCTGTTGTGTTACGCCTCATCCTGGCTCAAATGCCATCACCCGGCCGCGTTTTATTGCGCTTTGCTGAACAGTCAGCCCATGGGATTTTATTCGCCGTCGCAACTGGTGCAGGATGCCCGCCGTCATCAGATTCCGGTGCTGCCGGTGGACATCAATCGCAGCGTTTATGAAAACCGGCTGGAACAAATTGCGGATACCGGGGATTACACAAAGCGTTTCGGCATTCGTCTGGGTTTTTGCCGGGTGAAATCCCTGGACAACGCCAAGGCCCTGCAAATTGCGGTTTGGCGCGAGCGGCAACCTTTCCGGGATTTAGCGGATCTCGCCCGCCGCACCCGTTTGGGTTCGGCCGATCTGCAGCACCTGGCCACCGCCGATGCCCTGCGCAGCCTTGCGGGCGATCGCCATCAGGCGCGCTGGCGCGCCGCGGCAATTGAAGCACCTGTCCCTTTACTGCGCGAGAACGATCAACGCGGGCCGGCAGACTCACTGACCACCCGGCCGCCGTCCCTGCAAAAGGATATCCTGGACGATTACAGCAGCACCGGTTTGACCCTGCGCACCCATCCCATGGCGCTGCTGCGCCGGCAAGCTCCTTTCATACGCTGTAAAAAGCAGGCGGAGCTGCTGCAGGTGGGTCACGGGCGCTTTATCCAGGTCGCGGGACTGGTTACCGGGCGCCAGCGGCCAGGTACGGCCAAAGGCACCCTGTTTCTGACCCTGGAGGATGAAACCGGCAATATCAATGTCGTGGTCTGGAAAAGCACACAAGAGACTTTTCGACAGGCATTGTTGACTTCAAAAATTCTGGTGGTCAAAGGTCGACTGGAAATCAGCAATACCCGAGCGCCACACCCGGTTATTCATGTGATCGCCGGACATTTGCAGGATTTTTCCTATTATCTGGAGAATTTCAACTTGTCCTCGCGGGATTTTCATTAGGTTGTGTACGAAAAGTACTTTTAACCGGGAACTTGCCTCAGCTGCTCGTCGCCCTCGCGCACGCGGGGGCCCACGAACCCCGGATGGATTACCCAGTTGACGTGGAATAACGACAGCTGGATAAATGAACAACGAAGGTTTTTAATGGAATCAGACAGACAGCGAATGCGCTTGCTGGCAGGGCTGTCCCGTGGTTGTGCACACTCCTCGCCCGTCGTGGGTCCCCGCGTGCGCGAGGACGACGGACGAGAAAGTCCTTTTTGTACACAGCCCAGGGCCTGTTGACGTGGAGGCTTTTCCCGCCACGAAAAA
>CAZXLJ010000203.1:0-3462 GCA_964641175.1 uncultured Cellvibrionaceae bacterium | reverse complement strand
GTTCTAGTTCCGGCGTTGGCGGGAGCTTTGAAGGAGAACTCGATACCGGAGTGACGTTGTCCGGCAGTTGGGACAATGTGAGCCAGCAGCTTGTGGAAAAACTCGGTGCTCAATCCTTTAACCAGCTATTGACGGAAATCGATGCGTCAGCGTTTGATCGTGACGTCGTCTCCGGGTTGTTTAACGCGATAGGTAACGCGTTTAATGTTCTCGGGAATCAAATCGATCCGATTTTAAGCGGGGCTAACGGGTCGACCACTTTGGGTGTGCTGACGGTTGTTAAAACCGGTACGCCTGCAGCGCCGACGCTCGATATTTCCTTGGGCGGCACTGAAAATGGCACTGTGTTTTCAGGCGGTTTTGGTGTGACCCTATCCGGTTTCGGGGTAACAGCGAATGGTGTTTACATTGAAAATATCGAACTGGATCTGGACGCAGTGAGTGCAGCCAGCGGCTCTTCGAATGTGGCGCTCAGCGGTTCGCTGACCCTCGGGCCGCTCGATTATTCTGCTTCGCCATTGACGATCGGCAATGAATATCCACTGGATGTTTCCAACATCGATCTCATTCTGGAATCGGTCAGTAATGGGGTGGTTGTGGAGTCCAGGATTTCCGGTTCTGCCTATGGCCTGGTGATGCCAGGAGATACGACTCTGAGTGTCGACGATCCGCTGGTTAAGGTCGAAATAGAACTCCAGGACTGACACAACAGCCCGGCTTTCCCCGCAAGTCGGGCGTTTTAGATGCAGATACCATTCAAGGCGCCATAAACTCGCGCGCGGCGCGTTTTTTAGCAGAAATGGTAGTGTCCGGTTCTAGCGGTTATAGCGATTAGGTTATTTTGAGAAGGACTAAGAGCCCTATTTGAGATCTGGTTTGCTTATCTCCCCCGCGAGTTCGCGTATGATCCGACAGAGAATTTAGATATATAAAAAAAATTCGATCTCTCGAAAATAAAATTTACCAGTAAAAAACAAGGTTAATTCCAAGCTGGTCCCTATTAAAGGATGGTGCTATGAAAAACATCGCTTTGCCATTGCTCGTGGCGACGACCTTGCTAGCGCAGGGTTGTAGCAACGCGGGCCTAACTCCTATTGATGACGGGTCCGAACCCGGCTCATCAAGCTCGAGTACTTCCAGTAGCGGCGGCTCGTCCTCTGGTGGTACCGACCCGACTCCTGCCCTGCAGGGCGATCCGGCAGTCGGAGCAGCACTGTTTGAGACCATGTGTACCACCTGTCACATCCCTGGCGCGGGTGGCGTATTTGGTGGAGTCGCTATTGATGTAAACAATTTCAGCGCACCGATCGGGGCCGGCTACGAAAACTCTGAGGCGGGAATCGCGTCCTATATCCATGACAACATGCCGATGGGACCGAACAACGCTGCGGCAACCTGCGTTGACGATTGCGCCGCAGACGCTGCCGCCTACCTTTGGAGCCTGAGATCTGACAGCTCTTCCAGCAGCTCTGGTGGAACGGGGTCAAGTTCCGGCTCGGCGCCGGGCAACACCAGCTGGACGTTGAACTTCAATTCTGACGTGGGATTGTCGGGCAGCGGCGCTGCCATGTGGAACCAGTTGATGGCTACCACCGACGTCGCCGTTTATAACGACTTCGTTGCCACGCTTGGAGATTCCTCTTTCAATCAGGCGGAAGTGGGTAACGTACTTTCCGGAATCAGCGGTGTTTTCACCGAGGTTGCAGGATCTCTGGAAGATCTGATTACCGGCGCTAACGGTACGAGCACTTTTGGTGGCGTAACGGTGGTGAGAACGGGCACCCCGGCTGCGGCGACTCTGGCGTTTACTGTGGATGATACCGTCACAGTTGCAGAGTGCACCGGTGGCAGCGCTTCATGCGACATCGATGTGGTCGCCGAATTTACCGTGGATCTGGCCGGCTTCGGAGCTACTGCAGGTGGTGTCTACATCGAGACCGTCGAAATCGACATCGCTTCATTTGATGCAAGCAATGCCAGTGCTGCTGTCAGTCTTTCAGGCCCGATCTCCATGGGTCCTGTGGATTACATAGCAGAACCCTTCTCGTTGGGCGGCGGCGACTACCCCTTAGGCATCAGCGCCATACGTCTCGGCCTGAACATGACCAGCGGCAATGTGGTCGTTGACGGGATATTCAGCGGCAGCCTCGGGCAACTGGTTGCGGTGGGTGAGAACATGAACCTGGCGGGTGTCGACTTGACCCTGGAACTGGGTGTCAGCGGGGAAGGTCTTGGTGAGGGCACCGGTAGTTCCTCGTCTTCGAGTTCCAGTTCTTCCAGTTCCACAAGCTCCAGCTCCAGTTCTACAAGCTCAACCAGTTCTTCAGGGGCAAATGGATCCACTTCTTCCACGTCCAGCAGCTCCGGAGATCCGAGTTCGTCCAGCTCATCCGGGGCGGCATCATCCACCAGCTCGTCCGGTGCGGCTTCTTCAAGCAGCTCATCCGGTACTACCAGTTCTGGAACCACTTCCTCTGGGAGTTCTTCGAGTTCAAGCGGCACCACCAGCAGTTCATCCAGCTCCAGTGGTAATGGTTCATCCAGTTTCGATGGCAGTCTTGACTCCGCGGTTGTCCTTTCAGGCACCTGGGCAGAAATCTTCGAAGCTCTGCTGGCAGAGATTGGTGAAGCGCAATACAACCAGTTCGCAGCTGCTCTGAATGCATCTGCATTCGATCAGGCAGCCCTGGAGACCGCGCTGGACACTCTGGGTGCAACATTCAGCAGTGTGGGAGAAGAGCTGGAAGGTCTGATCAGCGGGAGCAATGGTACAACCACGCTGGGTGGCGTAAGTGTTACCCGCACTGGTACTCCGGCTGCACCGACCCTTGCCTTTGCTGTGAACAGTGTCAGTGGTGGTTCTACAGTTGAAGGCGATTTCACAGTGACCATGGCCGGGTTCGGAAGGACTGCAGCAGGTCTGTATGTTGAAACCGTGAATCTGAGCATAGAGTCTTTGTCTGTTAGCAATGCGGGTGTCATCGCAGGTCTGACGGGTACAGCCTCGCTGGGACCGGTTGATTACCAGGCTTCACCGCTGGCAATTGGCGAAGAATATCCCCTGGATGTCAGCGCCGTGCAGTTGAGTCTGGAAGCGATCAGCAATGGCGTTACTCTGGATGGATCTGTGAGCGGAACGGCTTACGGGATTGTTGTTTCCGGTTCAACCACGATCTCCATTGAAGATCCGAGCCTGAACATCAGTTTTAACCTGTCAGGAGACGGTGTTGGTTCCAGCAGCTCAAGCAGCAGCTCCAGCAGTACTTCCAGCGCCAGTTCCTCGGGTGCGGGCAGCACTTCATCCAGTAGTACCTCATCCAGCAGTACTTCATCTTCCTCAGGCAACACCTCCACCAGTTCATCTGGTGGAGTATCATCCAGCTCCACCAGCTCAAGCGGAAGTGCCAGCAGCACTTCCAGCTCGAGCGGGACTGCCAGCAGTAGTTCAGGCGGCGGTTTTGC
>CAZXLJ010000202.1:0-3619 GCA_964641175.1 uncultured Cellvibrionaceae bacterium | reverse complement strand
TGGGGATCTGCTACGGGCATGCCCCTTTGCTGACCAGTTTGCGTCCCGGCCCGATTCGCTTGCGCAAACAGGGCGGCGCTGAGGAAGTTTATTACATCTCCGGCGGGTACCTGGAAGTTCAGCCGCATGCGGTTACCGTGCTTGCCGATACCGCGCTGCGTGAAAGCGAAATGGACGAAAGCGCTGCGCTTGAGGCCAAACGTCACGCAGAGCAGGCGATCGCAAGCGGCGAGCTGGATTACGCACGCGCGGCGGCTCAGCTGGCAGAGGCGGTCGCGCAACTGCGCACCTTGCAGGCACTACGCAAAAAATCCCGTTAATCAACTTTGAAACCGGCCGTCCCGTACGGAACCGAAGAATACGACGAGGCAGCTTACGTTCTGCTTCATAAAGCGAGAGTTTAATCCACCAGGTCGCGATCCGGCCTCGTGGTTGATTAACTCCGCAGTTATGAAGCGGTTCGGGGCTGCCTTTTTCAGTTTCAGAAATCGAGCGTTTATTCAGATGTTTGCTCCGCATTAAATGCGGCAGCCAGACTCAAAAAAGGGGTGATAACTCATGGGAAAACTGGAAGTGGTAATACTCGCCGCCGGTAAGGGCACCCGTATGCGCTCTTCTCAACCCAAGGTCATGCACAACCTCGGCGGCAAACCCCTGCTGCAGCATGTGCTGGAAACAGCCGCACAATTGGATCCGCTGTCGGTCCATCTGGTGGTTGGTCACGGGGCGAATGCCGTGAGTGAATTCTGCAAGCCATGGACAGTGAATATCGTCCAGCAAGCGCAACAGCTTGGCACTGGACATGCGGTTCTGCAGGTACTTCCCGATCTGTCGCCGGGTTCGGTGGTGTTGGTCCTGTACGGAGATGTGCCATTGACGGCTCCGAGTACCCTCACTGCTCTGGTGAATGCGGTGACTGATCAGAGTCTCGCGCTGCTGACAGTTGAGCTGGATAAACCAAGTGGATACGGTCGCATACTTCGCGACGAACAGGATGAAGTCGTCGCCATCGTCGAAGAAAAGGACGCGACGCCCCTGCAGCGGCAGATCCGGGAGGTTAATTCCGGCGTGATGGCAATACCCGTAGGTATCCTGCACGATTGTCTGCCGCATCTAAACAACCAGAACGCCCAGGGCGAATATTATCTGACGGATCTCATCGCCTCTGCCCGCAACGCGGGATACTCGGTCAGCACGCTCGCATGCCAGAACAGTTACGAAGTCTTCGGCGTGAATGATCGTTCGCAGCAGGCGGAGCTTGAACGCTATTACCAGAAACACCAGGCCCGCCAGCTTATGCAGGCGGGGGTGACCCTGGCAGATCCCGCCCGCTTCGACTGCCGCGGGTCGCTGACCGCGGGTGCCGACTGTTTCATCGACATTAATTGTGTTTTTGAAGGCGATGTCAGTCTCGGTTCCAATGTTTCCATCGGACCCAACTGCATCGTCAAAAACGCTCGTATCGGCGATAACGTAACCATCCATGCGAACACACTGATCGAAGATTCTCTCGTCGGCGCCGACTGTGTGCTCGGCCCATACGCACGACTGCGACCTGGCAGCGAATTGGCGAGGGCAGTGAAAATCGGCAATTTTGTTGAAATCAAAAAAGCCCTTATCGGGGAAGACAGCAAGGTGAACCACCTGAGTTACGTCGGTGACGCCGAAGTGGGCAATCACGTGAACATTGGCGCCGGGACAATTACATGCAATTACGACGGGGTGAACAAGCATAAGACCCTCATCAGTGATGGAGTATTTGTTGGTTCCAATACAGCCCTGGTAGCCCCCGTGATTATCGCGTCCGGGACGACGATTGCAGCCGGTTCAACCGTTACCCAGGACAGCAAACCCGACCAGCTGGTAGTTGCACGCTCGCGACAACGCAATATCGACGGCTGGAAGCGCCCTGCAAAGAAATAAAAAGTGTGTGATTCCCGGCTCGTTTTCCGTCCATTAACCACATTCACTGCGGGTTAATCTTCTGTTTTCTAGACTGCTCGTCCTGCAGGCCTGCGGGTTTCCAGATTGGTGAATATTGACCGACCCTGTCGATTGACAGGGTCGGTGCAACTCTGACAGCGAGGAAGAAAATCATGTGTGGGATTGTTGGCGCGGTCGCTCAGCGGGACGTAGGACAGATACTTCTGGAAGGGCTGCGAAGGCTCGAGTACCGGGGTTACGATTCCGCGGGAGTGGCCATCATCGCACCTGACGGGCAGCTGCATAGAGTTCGCCGGCTCGGCAAGGTCAAAGCGCTCAGTGATGCACTGGCAGAACATCCGGCGGCGGGCGGCACCGGTATCGCTCACACCCGCTGGGCGACCCACGGCATGCCCAGTGAACGCAATGCGCATCCGCATATTTCTACCGAAAAGATCGTGGTGGTCCACAACGGGATTATCGAAAACCACGATCAGCTGCGTGGCCATCTGCAGGCCGAAGGCTTTCGCTTCGAATCCGAAACCGATACCGAAGTCATTGCACATTTGATCGAATACCATCTGCGTGAAAATATCTCTCTGCTGGAGGCCGTACAGAAAGCCATTCCGCAATTGATTGGCGCCTATGGAACGGTGATTATGGATCGGAACGATCCTTCTCGACTCATAGCAGCCCGGTCCGGAAGCCCTTTGATTATTGGTCTCGGCATCGGTGAAAACTTTATTGCATCGGATCAACTGGCGCTCTTTCCGGTAACCCGCAAGTTCATTTTTCTGGAAGAGGGTGATATTGCCGAAGTGACCCGTGAGGAAGTCCGGATATTCGACCGGGAAGGTGATGCGGTTACGCGAGAGTCTCGCGACTCCCAACTGGATTACGACGCCGGCGATAAAGGGCCTTACCGGCATTTCATGTTAAAAGAAATATTCGAACAACCGGTCGCCGTGATCAACGCACTCGAAGGGCGTTACAACGAAAAGACCATTCCCGACGAAGTATTTGGCAGCAACGCCGCCCAGCTTTTCGACAAAATTGAGCGCGTCCAGATCGTGGCCTGCGGTACCAGTTATCACGCAGGTATGGTCGCGCGCTACTGGCTGGAGGCGCTGGCCGGCATACCCTGCAATGTCGAGATAGCGTCTGAATTTCGTTACCGGAAACATGTGGTTCAGCCCGGCACACTGTTGATCAGTGTTTCCCAGTCGGGCGAAACGGCGGACACACTCGCGGCTTTGCGGCAGGCGAAGAACCAGGGCTTCCTGGCCAGTCTGGCGATTTGCAACGTGGCCGGTTCTTCACTGGTGCGCGAATCCGACGCTGCGTTCATGACTCGCGCAGGCGTTGAAATCGGTGTCGCTTCCACCAAGGCATTTACCACCCAGCTGGTTGGTTTTGCTCTGCTGACCATCGCGCTGGGAAAGCATCGCGGCATGCCCGTCGAACAGCAACAGGATTTATTAAACGCCCTGAAATCCCTGCCGGGCAAACTCGATGAAGTCCTTGCTCTGGCCGACCAAATTGAATTGCTCGCAGAAGAATTTGCAGAAAAACACCACGCCCTTTTTCTTGGGCGTGGTCACCAATATCCCATCGCCATGGAAGGCGCGCTGAAGCTCAAGGAAATTTCCTACATCCACGCCGAAGCCTACGCTGCCGGAGAATTAAAACACGGCCC
>CAZXLJ010000201.1:0-3710 GCA_964641175.1 uncultured Cellvibrionaceae bacterium | reverse complement strand
ACAACGCAACTTACTTCAGCTCGACAGTAGCGCCTGCTTCTTCGAGTTGTTTTTTAGCGTCTGCAGCATCTGCCTTGGAAGCAGCTTCTTTAACAGTCTTCGGTGCGCCGTCAACCAGATCCTTGGCTTCTTTCAGGCCGAGGCCGGTCAGTGCACGAACAACTTTAATCACGTTGACTTTCTTCTCACCAGCAGAAGTCAATACAACGTCAAACTCGGTCTGCTCTTCAGCAACCGGTGCGTCACCCGCGGCGGCGGGCGCTGCAGCAACAGCTGCGGCAGCAGATACACCGAATTTCTCTTCCATGGCTTCAACGAGTTGAACCACGTCCATTACAGACATTTCTGCAATTGCGTTTAAGATATCTTCTTTAGAAAGAGCCATTACTCGATCTCCGTTAAACTAATTCAAAAAGGGTTAATGCAAGCCGATCAGTGAAGTCAGGCTGCGTCTTTCTTCTGGTCACGCACTGCTGCGACACAACGGGTAACTTTGCTCGGAATTTCGTTGAGCGTGCGGGCCAGTTTGGTAACCGGACCAATCATCACACTCATCAAAGAGGCCAGAGCCTGATCTCGTGTGGGCAGAGTCGCAAGTCTGTCAAGTTGCGATGCCGGTAACAGTTCGCCACCCACTGCCAGCGCCTTGATCTCAAATTTTTCGTTTTCTTTCGCGAAAGTTTTGAAAATACGCGCTGCTGCACCTGGATCTTCCATTGAAAATCCAAAAATGCTGGGGCCTTTGAGCGTTCCTTGAACGCACTCGAACTCGGTGCCTTGTACGGCACGTCGGGCGAGCGTGTTACGCACGACCTGCAAATGCACGTTGTTCTCGCGCGCCTGCTTGCGTAGAGCGTCCAGCTTGGCAACTGTTATGCCACGAGCATCAGCAATGACCAGTGACAAAGCATTGACCGCAGTCTCGTTAACTTCAGCGACAATCGCCTTCTTGTCTTCGAGTCTTATAGCCACGATATAAATCTCCTGGATTGAACAACACAGCTCCCGGCATTCGGATCGGTGATCAAAAACCACTGCACCAGCACCAGGAACCCCCTTCTCGGTGAACAAATCCAGTAAAACTGAATTGGGTCTCACCGTCTGCGTAGGATGAAGCTCTGTGCACTTCGATTAAGCCTTGATCCCGAAGAGATCATTGCTCCTACGGTCTTTGACGGCTCTGTCGAAGGCCGAAGCCAGTCGACAAAACCACAAAGTCTTGCAAATACCTGTTATCAGGCTTCCAAAGAAGCCAAATCTATATTCAACCCCGGCCCCATAGTGGTGCTCAGGGATACCTTTTTAAGATAAACGCCTTTCGAGGTGGACGGCTTGACCTTCTTCAGATCGACCAGCAACGCTTCAAGATTCTCTTTGATCATCTTGCCGTCAAAGCTGACTCGACCAATACCACCGTGAA
This sequence comes from uncultured Cellvibrionaceae bacterium, assembly GCA_964641175.1. Classification (GTDB taxonomy): domain Bacteria; phylum Pseudomonadota; class Gammaproteobacteria; order Pseudomonadales; family Cellvibrionaceae; genus CAYNST01. Next base: position 2,290 of record CAZXLJ010000201.1, on the reverse strand, counting down.
TAATTCCACCTTTGTCTGCACGGAAACGAACCTGCCCCGCTTTTGCATTCTTAACGGCGGTCACAACATCAGGCGTTACTGTTCCGGTTTTCGGGTTCGGCATTAAGCCACGCGGCCCGAGAATTTGACCGAGCTGACCAACGACGCGCATGGCCGCAGGTTCCGCAATAACCACGTCAAAATCCATCACGCCGCCTTTAATCTGCTCAGCCAGATCGTCCATACCCACCAGGTCAGCACCGGCCGCCTTCGCAGCTTCGGCATTCGCGCCCTGAGAGAAAACCGCGACCCGCACCGACTTTCCGGTACCGTGTGGCAAAGTGGTCGCTCCGCGAACGGACTGGTCAGATTTCCGTGGATCGATACCAAGATTGATGGCAACGTCGAAGGTTTCTTCAAACTTCACTTTTGAAAGCTCTTTCAGAAGTGAAACGGCTTCGTCGATGGCGTACTGTTTGTTGGAATCGACTTTTTCTTTAATCAGTTTTCTGCGTTTGGAAAGCTTGGCCATGTCACACCCCTTCTACGTTTAGGCCCATGGCGCGCGCAGAACCGGCGATGGTTCTCACGGCTGCATCCATATCGGCGGCAGTCAAATCCGGTTTTTTAGCCGTCGCAATTTCTTCCAGCTGGGCCCGGTTGACTGTTCCTACTTTTTCGGTGTTGGGACGACCGCTTCCCGATTTGATTCCCGCCGCCTTTTTCAACAGATAGGCTGCTGGCGGTGTTTTCATGGTGAATGTAAAACTGCGATCGCTATAAACCGCAATCACCACTGGAATCGGCGAACCAGGTTCGAGACCTTGCGTTTGCGCATTAAAGGCCTTGCAGAATTCCATGATGTTGACGCCTTTCTGACCCAGGGCCGGACCTACTGGCGGACTGGGATTTGCCTGGCCGGCTTTTACCTGCAACTTGATGTATGCTTCAATTTTCTTAGCCATTACTTTCTCCAAGGTTTTGGGTGGTAACGCCCGCGCTGCCCGATTCGAACCGGCCGCTGAGCTCCCCTATTCTTTAGCCAGGGACTAAAGACACAGAAACCTCCACCGGCGTCGAAGGCCGAAGGAGGTTAAACCGATTTAAACAGAATACTGATCGATGCCCGGAATTCAGGCTTTTTCCACCTGCCCAAATTCCAGTTCGACGGGCGTGGAGCGACCGAATATCAGCACAGCCACCCGAAGTCTGCTCTTTTCATAATTGACTTCTTCGACAACGCCATTGAAATCATTGAATGGACCGTCGGTAACCCGAACCATTTCGCCGGGTTCAAACAGGGTTTTTGGCTTGGGCTTATCGGCAGAATCATCTACCCGCTGCAAAATCATCTGAGCTTCTTTCTCTGTGATCGGTGCCGGCTTGTCTGCCTTGCCGCCAATGAAGCCCATTACGCGGGGAGTTTCTTTGACCAAATGCCATGCGTCGTCTGTCAGCTCCATCTGGACGAGCACATAACCCGGGAAAAACTTCCGTTCAGATTTGCGCTTTTGCCCGCCACGCATCTCCACAACTTCTTCGGTAGGAACCAGGATATCGCCAAAAAAATCCTGCATTCCGTAAAGTTCAACACGCTCTTTCAACGAGGTGGCTACTTTCTTTTCGAAACCTGAATATGCATGCACCACGTACCAACGTTTCGCCATTTTCGCACCTAACCGATGATGTACTTGGCAACCTGTCCGATTACCCAGTCAAAAATCCATAGAAGTATCGCAGTCAGTACTACAACGACGGACACCACAAGGGTCGTCTGATTGGTTTCAGCGTTTGTGGGCCATACCACTTTGCGAACTTCAACCTGGGCCTCTCTCGCCAAGGTCCAGAACGCTCGTCCTTTCGCGGTATTGAACGCTATCACTACCGTCAGGGCACCTACTGCAACCATTGCCAGAACCCGGACAATCAACGGAAATTCCGTGGCGTAGTAGCTGTTGGCGACGGCCCCACCAATAACGAGCGCTACGATAACCAGCCACTTCAGGCCATCAAATCGAAATCCGGTTGCGTCAACGCTTGCAGCACCCATATATATTGCTCAACTCATGTTATTTGGCAGGCCAGGAGGGACTCGAACCCCCGACATTCGGTTTTGGAGACCGACGCTCTACCAACTGAACTACTGGCCTGAAACACTTCCTTGCCCGCCTGCACGTCCGCCATTAATTACGCAGGTGCAAAGCAAGCAAAGGCGGCGCACCCACAAGGCACGCCGCCACAACAGCTAACTTCGAGTTACGCCAGGATCTTGGCCACAACACCCGCGCCGACGGTACGACCGCCTTCACGA
>CAZXLJ010000200.1:0-3734 GCA_964641175.1 uncultured Cellvibrionaceae bacterium | reverse complement strand
CCGGACGGATTAGCCATCGGCAGAGGATAGCGACAGCAGGATAAATGAACAACGAGGGTGTTTTATGGAATCAGACAGACAGCGAATGCGCTTGCTGCCAGGGTTGTCCCGTGGTTGTGCATACACCCCATTCGTCGTGGGTCCCCGCGTGCGCGAGGACGACGGACTTGAAAGGCACTTTTCGTTAACAGGCCCTGGTTGAATTCAACGGCAAGCGCAGCCAAACTTCCCCAAACCGCCGTGACCATCAGACAGGACGTGACATGATCAAGCTTCGCCACTTCACCGGTGCCATTCCTTTTTTTACCGCCGTCTTTATCAACGCCTTTGTGGATCTTGGCCACAAGATTGTTGTGCAGAACACCGTTTACAAACTGTATGACGGCGCCGAACAGGTCATTCTCACGGCGATTGTGAACGGACTGATCCTGCTGCCTTTCATTCTGCTGATGAGCCCCGCCGGTTTTCTCTCTGACCGGTTCCGCCGGGTGCGGGTGATGCGGGTGGCGGCCTGGCTATCACTGGCACTGACCATTCTGATCACGTTTTTTTATTTTATGGGATGGTTCTGGGCTGCCTTTGCCATGACATTTTTAATGGCGGTGCAATCGGCGATCTACTCGCCAGCGAAGTTTGGATACATCAAGGAAATGTTCGGCAAAGAGCGTTTAGGTCAGGCCAATGGGGTCGTCTCGGCGCTTTCCATCATTGCCATCCTTGCGGGTATATTCGTGTATTCGGTGCTGTTCGAGATTTTCTACGGCAAAGCCAGCGCAGCCGCAACCGAAGGTGAAATAATCCAGGCGATCGCGCCGGTCGGATTTATCCTGATTGCCAATGCCGTGGTGGAAGTTTTCATGTGCTATCGCCTGCCGGACATTCGTTTGCCAGGCAGCGCCACCCAGAAGCTTACCGGCGAATTTCCACTCGCACGATTCCTGACCGGACGGATGTTCAAGGATGATTTGCAGCCGCTGGCCCGCAATCGCGTCATCCGTCTTTCGGTGGTCGGACTTGCGACTTTCTGGGCAGTGGGCCAGGTCATGCTCGCAGCCTTTCCCTCGTTCTTCAAGGATCTGACGGCCAACGAAAATACCATCGTGGTGCAGGGCATTCTCGCCTGTTCGGGAATCGGGATTGCGCTGGGGTCCATGGTCGCGGGGCGTTATTCGCGCAACTATATCGAGACCGGGCTGCTCCCCCTGGGCGCAGTGGGTATCGCAATCGGTCTGTGGATTTTGCCCTCTCTGGAAACCGCCCGGGCCTGTGCTCTGGACTTCCTGTTTATCGGGTTCTGCGGCGGTATTTTTATCGTGCCGTTGAACGCACTGATCCAGTTTTACGCCGAAGAACGGGAGCTGGGTAAAACCCTGGCGGCGAACAACTGGGTACAGAATGTCGCGATGCTGAGCTTTCTGGTGTTGTCGGCTTCATTCGCGTATTTCGGCTGGAGTAGCCAGACCCTGTTGCAACTGATCGCAGTGGTCGCCCTGATCGGTTGCTTGTACGTGGTTTACCAGCTGCCCCAAAGTTTAATGCGCTTTGTGCTTTCTTACCTGATGTCGCGCCGTTACCGCGTGACCGTTCAGGGCATGAAAAATATTCCTCCGCGCGGCGGGGTGCTGATGCTCGGTAACCATGTCAGCTGGATCGACTGGGCCGTGGTGCAAATTGCCAGTCCGCGGCCGGTACGCTTCGTCATGATTCGCAGTATTTATGAGCGTTGGTATCTGCAATGGTTTTTTGATCTGTTCGGCTGTATTCCCATTGATTCGGGTCCTCGCAGCCGGCGTGCGCTGGATGAAGTGGCCGCTGCGCTCAATCAGGGTGATGTGGTCTGTCTGTTTCCGGAAGGCACAATAAGCCGGACCGGTCACCTCGCGGAGTTTCGGCGCGGCTACGAGCGGGCCTGCCAAAAAGCCGGGGAAGGTGTGGTGCTTTTGCCGTTTTATATGCGTGGGTTGTGGGGCAGCCAGTTTTCCCGCTCGTCCATGCGCATGAAAAGACAGACCGGCTCTTTGCGGAAACGCGATCTCGTGGTGGCCTTCGGTGCGCCGCTTTCGAAAGATACCACCGCCGATGTGCTCAAGCGCCGTGTCTTTGATCTCGGCACCCAGTCCTGGCAGGCGCATGTCAATGAGCTGCCCAGTCTCAGCGAATCCTGGGTGCGCTCCGCCTGCCGCACGGCGCTGCGTCCTGCGATTATTGATCCGGCACTGGACACGAGCCTGAACGGTTGGCAAGCGTTGACCGGGTCAGCGCTCTTCGCCCGTCGGGTGGGAAAAAGCTCCGCCCAGAATATCGGCGTGCTGTTACCGACCAGCGCGGGCGGGGTATTGGTGAACATGGCGTGTCTGCTGGCGGGCAAAACAGTGGTGAACCTGAATTACACTGCCGATCTCAACGCGCTCACCAATGCCATTGCCTGTGCCGATATCGAATGCGTCTATACCAGTCAGCGCTTTCTGGATCGGCTAAGCCGCCGCGGGATCAATCTGGAGCCGCTGTTCGAACAGGTCGAGCGGGTCAATGTAGAAGAGTTGCGTAACACCATCGGGTTGGCCGAAAGGCTTTCCACTTTGCTCATGGTGGCGTTGTTGCCGGCGGCGGTACTGGTGCCTTTGCTGAGTCGGCGTACGGACCCGGAAGCGACCGCTGCAATTCTGTTTTCCAGCGGCAGCGAGGGCATGCCCAAAGGCGTGCGGTTGTCGCACCGCAATATTCTGGCGAACGTGAAGCAGATATCTGACGTTCTGAACATGGAAGATGATGATGCGATGCTGGCCAGCCTTCCCCTGTTCCACGCCTTCGGCCTGACAGTGACGCAGTTTCTGCCGCTGCTGGAAGGATGCCCGATGATTTGCCAGCCCGATCCGACGGATGTGGTCAGTTCGGCCAAGGCCATTGCGCGCTACCGCGCCACGATCATGTGTGGCACCTCGACCTTTTTGCGGCTTTATTGCCGCAACACCAAAGTGCATCCGCTGATGCTGGACAGCTTGCGGGTCGTTGTGGCTGGGGCTGAAAAGCTGGCCGGGGAAGTCGACACCGCTTTCAAGGTCAAATTCAATAAACCCATCTATGAAGGTTACGGCGCAACCGAAACCACGCCCGTTGCCAGCGTAAACGTGCCGGACAAACTCGAGACGCAGACGTTCCAGGTGCAACGTGGCCACAAGGCCGGTTCGGTAGGCATGCCCTTGCCAGGAACCAGCTGCATGGTTGTCGATCCCGAGACACTGCAGGAACTTCCAACCGGTGAGGCCGGCATGATTCTGATCGGTGGCGTGCAGGTGATGCAGGGCTACTTGAAACAGCCGGAAAAAACCGACGAGGTCATCAAGATTCTCAATAACACCCGCTGGTACGTCACCGGTGATAAAGGCTATCTGGATCACGATGGTTATCTGTTCATCGTCGACCGGTATTCGCGCTTTGCAAAGCTGGGCGGCGAAATGATCAGTCTTGCCAAGATCGAAGGTGCGTTGCGAGCAGCCCTTGGAGATCCCGCGGCGGATCTTATCGTCACCAGCATCCCCGATGCCCGCAAGGGCGAGGCCCTGGTCGTGCTCAGCGAGAAAATTCTCGATCAGGATGCACTCAAAAAAGCGCTACAGGCTGATGGACTGCCGCCGCTGGCAATTCCGTCATACTGGCTGCAGACGCCGGTCTTGCCGAGACTTGGATCGGGTAAAACCGACTTCGCCAGGGCAAAGGCCTACGCCCTCGAAAAT
>CAZXLJ010000199.1:0-3931 GCA_964641175.1 uncultured Cellvibrionaceae bacterium | reverse complement strand
TCGTGGGTCCCCGCGTGCGCGAGGACGACGGACTTGAAAGGCACTTTTCGTACACGGCCTAATGGACTAAGTCGATTTCGTCCGACAGGAAAATAAATCCGGAAAAAGTATGAGATCCAATCTAACCGGTGTCTGGCCAGGCTGGGGGCAAAGGGACAGATTTTGTGCTGGTTTCACGCTGCAATGACATGCCAGAAAATACGAAAGCGTCGCTGGAGTCGTTAAATTCGGCGGCAAAACTGTTTGCATGGGAAATTAACGTGAACTGTTTCGTGAATTATCAGACAGGCTGTTTTTTTCAGTCGACGACCTGCGCAGGGTACCGCAAAGTATTCATTCCGATTGCTGAACGCGCTTTCGAAAATTAATCAGATTTTCCTTGAGCGAAGAAAAAATAATCAGTTCACCGTCCTGTCGTGCAATTTGCCAGCAGGTATTAGAAAAATTGATCGCGCCCTCCAGCGCTTTGCACGTTTTGTCCTTTAGGAGTATTGCCGCCATGTTGTTCAAAGAACGCTCACATCCAGCGCTCGTAATTAGCCGCCATTGCTGCTCGGCCCTGCTGCTGGTCAGCTTGACCGGCTGTCTCGAAGAGCTGCCCACAAGCTCGTCCAGCAGTTCTTCATCCGGTTCGTCGTCGAGTTCCACCAGTTCGTCTGGTTCAACAAGCTCCACGAGTTCCACGAGCTCAACCAGTTCCACCAGCTCGACTTCAAGTTCGAGTACTTCCTCGACCTCCAGCTCAGGGTCCCCCGGCGGAGAGGGTCTGGCGGCATTGGCGGATTTCCCCATCGGGGTCGCCGTAAATCTGGAAGGTGGTGCCCGGGACACGCTGGCGAGCGCTGGCCGCTCTGCGATTGTTCTGGAAAATTTCAGCCAGGTTTCTGTCGAAAACTCGATGAAGATGAGCTACTGGAATGAAACCGATTATTCCAATGCCCGCGTTGAAACCCTGGCCGACTGGGTTCGCGCCAACGGCCTGACCATTCATGGTCATGCGCTGGTGTGGCATGCGTCCTATCAGCTGCCCACGTGGGCAACAGACGACAACGCCAATTTCGTTTCCGCGTTCACCAGTCATGTTGAAGGCGTCGCCAGCCAGTATCAGGACGTGGTCGTGAGCTGGGATGTCGTTAACGAGGCGCTCTATGATCCCGCCGACGATGCCAACAATGGTCCCAATGGTGCCGGTGGCGAAGTGGTCGATGGCGTGAACTACCGCAAGTCGGTATTTTTCCGGGAAATGGGTGCAGAATACATACCCGAAGCTTTCCGCGTAGCGAATGCTGCGACGGATGCTGATCTGTATTACAACGATTACAACATTGAGAACGGTCAGGACAAAACCACTGCCGTGGTTAACCTGCTCCAGAATCTGATCGACGAGGGTGTGCCCATCGACGGTATCGGCTTCCAGATGCACGTCCTACCCGACTGGCCTTCCATTGAAACCATCAAGGATTCCTGGAGCCGCGTGCTGGCCGTCAGCCCCGATCTGAAACTCAAGATCACCGAGCTGGATGTGCGGATCAACAATCAATACTCAGATCCGCCGCAGGTTATCCCGAGCTGTGACAACTGCCCGGAACTGCAGAACCAGAAGCAGCGTTACATGGACATCATCAACGCGTACTACGAAGTGGTGCCGGCAGAACGTCGCGGCGGAATTACCGTCTGGGGCATTGCCGACCCGGACAGCTGGTTCGCCCAGGATCCGGACTGGCCGCTGCTCTGGGACGGCAACCTCCAGCCCAAACCTGCCTATGAAGGTTTTCTGGAAGCGCTGCAAGCCAACAACTAGTTTACGGTCGATGTGAAACAGAAAAGGGGTGCCTGGTGCACCCTTTTTTTATTCTGGCGGCAGTTTGTCAACACACCATTGTTGGGAGGATTTGGGCAGTAACCCCGTCGACCCCTCCCGACCTCCCCTGCCAAGGGGCAGCACTCCGGCAAATCCCCCTGCCAAGGGAGGCAGCAGTCCGGCAAGTTCCCCCTGCCAAGGGAGGCAGCACTCCGGCAAGTCCCCCCTGCCAAGGGGGGATTTAGGGGGGTGCTCCTGTCATTCCGTCACCGTTTCAGAATCGATTTAAGCTGTTCCAGATTTTCCTTGTCCTTGTCCGAAAGCTTTTCATCCAGTTTTTCTTTCAGTTTGCTGCCGGCGCGGTCCTTGATCTCGGCTTCGAACTTCGCCCGGGCTTCATCAATCAGTGGTTGAATAATCGCCATGCCGAGTTCTTTAGCGGTCAGCCCCTGCTGGCGGCTGCCGAGGTTGCTGCGTTCAATGTCGCGCATCTCAAGCGTTCGGTTTTCCAGGTGCGGAGAAACCGTCTCCATGGAAATATTGATGAACTTCAGGCGTTCAACCATGAATCGCGCTTCTTTGCCGGTGCTGTCGGCCGGTTGTTCTTCGCTGGTTCCCAGTGAAGCGCGGACATTATTCATCAACGCCTGAATGTTGGTGTCCGCCACATTCTGGTGTTCCAGCCGCAGCTTGGCGCCATCAATCAGGATTTCATTGAGCACGATGACTTCGTCGCGGATGCTGGTGGGTTCTATCTGCAGCACGGTCGATCCCAGCACAAAAATTTTCTCGTTGCTGAAACCTTGCGGGTTGGCAATGGTAAGCCCATTGATGGCGCCCCGACCTTCGGTGAGCTGGAGGCTGACAGCGTCGACCTGCACCGCCGTTTGCGTTATGTCGCTGCCGATCTTTTCAATAGCCTGCTTGGCCAGACCGTCGATGTTCTTGTACAGAAAGAAAGCGCCAATCGCGAGCAACACGATAAGCAGGAATAAAATGCCGAAGATTGTTTTGATGACCTTCATGAAGGGAGTCCTTGGTGGTGTCGATGTCAAGGCACGGAGTGTAAACGGAAGGCGGGGAATTTTTTAGTAGGAATGCGGGGTTTGGGAGAGTTGATGAAATGCGGAAGAATTAACCGTGATCGCGTTTATTGATATTGCGAAAAAATTACGGAAGGTAGTAACAGAAAAAGAGCCGGAAACCGGCTCTTTATTTACGTGCTTCTAAAAATGATCAGGGTCAGATTTGTGTGCAAACAGTGTAAAAGTTGTTTTCGCTGTAGGACGCAGACGCCGTGGCGGAAGGGGCGGTATTGGCTCCTGGAACACCGTCCGACGCACGAGTGCGGCCGGCATTTGACCTGCCGTCATCCATTTGGCCATCTAGAGCCATGGCCGCTTTACCTGGGACCTGCGTCATACATACTTTCAAACCTTGCAAGTTGCCGGCGAAGGCACCATTGGTAACAGCGGTCAAACCGCCGAAGGCATTCCTGGGAAGCGCCGGTACTCCAGTGGCCCCAGTGTCGCCTGTTATTAAACCTGCCCCTCTAAGGTGCTGAAAAAAATGGTCTGCTTCGCCTGTTCCAGCAACTGATTCAGTCAGGGAGGCCGCGAGTGCGCCATTATTATTGCCGCCGGTGACGAGGGTCCACGATTCGCCTCTGGCTCTCAGCGTAGCGGTATTGCCATCATCACCAGGAATACGCTGATACCGGTCCAGATACGAGTAATAGGCCGCACTGATTCCGTTAATATCATTCGCGGCTTTCTTGACCTTGGAATTCTCGATCAGCTCAGTGCCTTTCAGAACGCCGCCGAGCAACAGGCCGATGATGACCAGGACGATGGCAATCTCTACCAGTGTGAAGCCCGATTGGGCGTGTCTGCGTGGAATGTTCATTCCGTTTTTTTCTCCATGAAGGTAAACAGTTCGATTGTCGGCGGGGACATCTAAACCCAAACCTGACACTCACTTGAATTGAGTCTAGCAGAGCTTTTTCAGGCGTCACGTGTTAAGCAATGATTATTTTTGCGTCAGTTTGTGCTTTTTATGACCGGCCGATTCACTACCTTTATTGCGTGAGCAGACAGGTTCGGACTGATCACTAGCTTGTGTACGAAAAGT
>CAZXLJ010000198.1:0-4030 GCA_964641175.1 uncultured Cellvibrionaceae bacterium | reverse complement strand
CAGCAGCGTGAGCATACCGGCTGTGATTATCAATTCAACTTCCATGAGCGACACCAACCGGGTCGAAATCGACGGACGCTATCTGAAAATGGACGGAGAATCCCGCATCCACATGGGCACAGGCTCCCTCCGGATAGGAGAGCGTGAACGCACCGATTATGCCTACATCGGACCTGGCACCCGCATTCACGTCGCCGACAACAGTGCCACCAGCACGCCAGCAAGCACCGGCGGTGAAGTGGCCATTCATGCCGACCGCGGAATAAGAGCAATGGGTCAGATGAAGGTGCAGGGTGGATCGGGAAGCAGCAGCGGGCCGGGATTACTGCTGGACAGTGGCGGCCTGCTGGGATTTTCCTCCAATCTCACACTGGGCGCGTCCAATTCGAATGGCGAGATGATCATCAATGCACTTGACATAGGCCTCAGCCGGACCGCAGGGCGGGATCGGCTTTCCGTGAATACGCTCCTACAAGGCGTTCGAAATTCGGATGTAGAGCTGAATGCGCAAAGGGACATTGTGAGCGACTTTGTCGAAAGCAACAGCACCGTGACTGCTGATCTGTTCGGGAATCTGGCCATGCGGGCAGGTCTGGGAGATCCCACGGGGGTACTGGATCTTGAAGGGTTGAATGTGTCGGTCTCACCGGCTCGGGGTGACCAGCCACGAGAAATAACCTTGCAAGGGTCGTCTGTCACACTCGGTGGCATCAGAGGAGGTGCGCCGGTCAATGTGGATATCACAGCCGCTCGTGGTGACATCCTGCACACCGGGCCGGTGTTTACATCCGGCGGCAATTATTCAGCAACTGCAGGAGGCAATGTTGACTTCAGCTGGGAGGCCCAGTTGGACACTTTTTCAGATACCGCAGAGGCGGGATCGATTGAGATCACCAGTGGCGGGGCGCTGTCCCTCTGGATCAATAGCATCGGACGAACCAGTAGCCCGACGGTGGATGCCAATCTGCAGGGTGAGGAAATTGTGGTGCTGGCACGGGATGCGGCCCTGGATCTCCAGGTTCAGGCCGGGTATCTGGAAATCTTTCGCAGTCGCAGGGTGAATGTCGAGGGGAAGGTGTCAGGGCTGACAAAAATTGATGGGTCGGATAGTCATTGGACTCTGGAGGGGGATTTTAATGAACTGTCATTTGGGATGGAAAAAAGCGAGATCTACGTTGCGGATGATAATGACCTGATAATTCGGAGCGGATGGTTAAAAGACTCGAATGGCAGTATTACTTTGGGCGATGCGCATACGCTTGCGGTCGGTAATTTTATAAATTCTGATCTGGTCAGCGACGTTACGTTGAATAATTCAGTGTTTGAAATCAACGCTGGAAATGTCCATTTCGACACCAGTGTTTCCGTGGTGGGCGGGCACTCGCAACTGGTGACCCGGTTTGCCAGGAATCTCTCGCTTAATGGCGACTTCAATTACTACACCTACAGCTCGCCCGACCTGGATCCAGTCATCAAATACGTGGGGCCGCAGTCTGGAGGCGCGCATGTGTGGGTTGGCCCTGAATATATCCAGAGGGTCAGTCGTGAAGTTAACGCCGGCACAATTTATCTATATGGCGGCGACAACCTGATCGAACTTGCCAGCAGTCTGGTGTCACCTGTACGTCTGGGCAATGGTGTCGACACCATCCGCTTTCTTGCACCTGACCTGAAACGCCGTTTTATAGGCTATGACAAAAACATGGATATCGTGATCCCGTTTGAGGATCCGGGAGTTTCCGCACCGCAATTGCCGGTACTGACTGCGCCGGTCGCCAATGCCAGACCAACCGGTGGCGCCATCATTGAGGGCAGTGGTGCCATCGATTATTTCCAGAAGGCCACCCGTATCCAGCAATCCAGTGAACAGTTGGCAATCGACTGGGACAGATTTGATATCGGATCAGATCACCGCGTGGTCTTTTACCAGCCGGGCGCACAATCGGTTGCCTTTAATCGGGTTCTCAGCAATGACCCGACCCGGATTTACGGCGAGCTGACTGCCAACGGCCACGTTGTAATCAGCAGTCCAGGAGGGATCGCCATTGGCAAGAACGCAGCCATCAACGTGGGCGGCCTGACTGCTTCCAGCCTCATACCCACCGACAATTTGTTCATTGCAGACTCTCAGACCTGGGAAGCCACTGAAAGCAGCGGAGCGATAATCAACCTGGCGAATATAGTCGCAGCGTCAGGGGGCGATGTGACTTTGCTGGGACGGGCGGTAGCCAATGGCGGCAGCATAATCACGGATCACGGCACGGTGACGCTCGTCAGTGGTGAACGGGTTACTTTCACGCCGGCTGATGAAGAAACGCCTTTATGGGCAGAAGTAGAAGCCGCCGCTGCTGGCCCGGCGTTGCTGGATGCAGCCGTCATGAATCTGGGGAAAATCAACGCGACCGGTGGCTTCGTTTCCCTTCTCAGTCGTCCGCAGCCTTCAGTACAAAGCACAGGTGCAATCCCCGCAGCGGCAATGGGAATTCAGGAGAAGCAGGATGGCAGTTTCGAAGTTACTGGCGATGTTGATGTGCATGTGGCCGGCGAAATAGATGTGGGCGGTCTGGTCGCGGGTGAACCGGAGCCGGATGACGGTTTCCGAATTGTTGGTGGTCACGTGCATCTGGCCGGCGACCTCAGGACGGGTGCCTACGACACACCGCCAAGTGAGGATTATTATGGAAGCGCGTTTTCGGCACAGATGAGCATTCGGGGTGAAAACTCCGTGATGATACAAGGCAATATTCACGCCCGCGGAGCGCACGGCAATTCCCTGTATGTTAATGCACCCTACATCGGTTTTGAAAATCAGGCGGACGTCTGGATCGGGCCGGGCCAGTTAACCGTTGGCAATGCCGGGACAACATTCCGCATTTTTGCCGATGACAAGACGAGTTTGTCCGCGTCTGCGGGCTGGAGTGTCGCGGGGTTTGAGGCAATCGGTGAAGGTGGCGAGGTCGTCATCAACGCGCAGGATTCCGTCGTTCTCCGAGGCAATATCAGCGCCCGGGGCATTTCCTGGGATTCCTACAATAGCGATACCAACGGGGGCAATATCACGATCAGCAGCGACAATCTGCTGGGGCTGCACGGAGCTTTGAATGTCGGGCGGGGGGGCAGATATGGAGAGTCGGGAACGGCATCCCTGCGAGGCAACAATCTGACCATCACCGACGACGGAGGTACTCATACGCTCTCGGCCAGAGCACTGAACTCCAGTCTTGGAGGCAGCAATATGGTGATCGAAGGTTCACAAATTACGGTGGCAGGCGATTCACCTGTGAGATTGATCATTGGCAACGACTTGACCTTGCGCGCTGTAGATGAAGGAGCGTTCAACGATCTGGACCTGTCCAATTTGCGGATTTTTGACGGCGATCCAGACGCGACAAATCTCACACTCATTGGAAACAATATTCATGCACCGTTAATGGAATCCTCCGTGGACGGCGGCACCTACTACGATTCCAGTCGCAACCTGCAGATGTCACTGGTTGCCGCCGGCGACATTTTTCATCCGTCCGATGTGTATACCCGGGGTGGTTCATATACCGCAGTAGCGGGCGGCGACATTCTGTTCGCGCCAGGCGCGTGGCTGGAAAATATAGGCAGTGGAACCGGTCACGGGATCATACAGATGGAGGCGGGTGGTGACATCGCGGTGGGTATCAAACGGCACAACGAGTGGGGCAGCCTCCTGCCTGCCTGGTTGTCGGGAGATCGGGTGCAATTGGTCGCGCCTCAAGGCAACGTTGAACTGAACGTTCAGGCACGCGAATTTTACCTGAGTGGTGCTGGACAGATGCAGATCGAAGCCCGGGTAGAAAATTTCGTACAGCTCAACCAGGCACGCGACAGCCAATGGACGATGACCGGGGATATTGGCGGCATAGCAGTCAATACCTACGGAAAAGGAATCGGCACTGAATCCACAGGACTGAACATTCAAGACACTGGTGATTTGCTGTTGGGCAATATTAACGCGTCCGGTGCCGCCAATATCAGTATCCAGACCGATGGCCACATTGCG
>CAZXLJ010000197.1:0-4098 GCA_964641175.1 uncultured Cellvibrionaceae bacterium | reverse complement strand
TGTATGACGGTCAGGGGAAGCGACGTTATCCCTATCAACGGAACGGTGCAGAATTAATGCTCGATACGGGCGGAGACCAAGTTATTTGGACCGTCGTTTCTCAGAACGACAATTCGCTAGAGTTGGATACACCGATTGGTACGTATCTTCTCGCAAGATAATGTGGACCCGCAGATTCGACTCAGAGGTTTCCAAGCCTACATACGAAAAGTCATTTTAAAGTAAAAATCTTTGCCCTGATTAGGTTGGAGGACGAATGGCAAAGAAATTCGAACTTCCTGACGAAGGGTGGGAGATAATAGCGGACTTTATAACGCCTAAACAGAGAGCTGGACGCTTTCGTCGGGATGATCGGTTGCTGCTCAATTGAATTTTCTGGGTGTTGTGTTCTGAAGCAGCATGGTGCGGTATGCCTGAACGATTTGGACCTTGGTAGACGGTTTGTCAGAAATATCGTGATAGGCGGGATGCTAGCATTCGATCTGAATGACGGATACGGAATGTCTTCTTGGGTTTAGCTTGTCTTGCCATGGTTCACCTCTGTCGCGTAGTGTACTCGCTTAACAGAGTGTCCGTGAGGTCTGGGCAGGACCAGTAATTGAATATCATGTGTAAGCAATATAAGCAAAAAAGGCTATGCGGTATCAATGTCTCAGAGCATGAATTGAATGGCGCAAACACAGACTGAAGCGTCCCGAAAGAATCTACCTCACCAGATCCACAGACCCACACAACCCAATAACTGCCGACGAATTTCCTCATGAGATGCGGTCAGGTCTACCGTGGTGAAGCGAATCGGGTGTCCTTGAATAATCACGGATTCGTCGACCGCCTCGCCAATGGATGGGTGCAACAGCAGCCCGCTGGCGCAGTCTGCCAGAGGATCGCCTGCGCCGGCTTGTGACCGCAGGTAGCTGTAGATCTGATATAGATAGCCGCTGCGCAGAGTGGTGTCCCGGTACCATCCAGAAGTGACGATAGACGTGAATTTTGTGTCGATGACGATGCGTCGCGAGGTGGCGTGGTGGTCGAGGACGATATCGGTGCGCATGGCGGGCAGGATTTTATCGATGCCGGCTGTCATCGCTTCTATTTGCCAGTTCAGGGTTGCGCCCCGGAGCACCCGCCATCCAGAAGGAGCGAGGACGATTTCGTAAAAGCCACCGATCGCCTTTTCGAATAACCGTCGCACCCAGGTTTCTTCCCGGTCGGGCAGCGGCAGTACATGAGTGCCGGATGATTCCATCGGGAGCGCGAGGTCGAAGGCCAGTTTCGCGGCGGCCACCATCAGCCGGTCTTGTGAATCATTGCGACCGAAGCGCTCGGTACTCATTTGTGCGCGGGAAGGCGCTTCACCAGTTACACCACTCGCTTTCATGCCTCTGGCCAGCGTGCGGCATCGGTGTGTAAGCTTTTTGTCCGACACGATCCGGCAGATGGATTCCAGTGCAGCTCTTACGAAGCGGTTGCGCGGTGTGTCTACAGTCAGTTCATCAAACCTGCAGGCCACCAGCCCGCGTTCCAGCAGTTGATGGCGTTCGGTGGTCAGTACATCAATCCTTCCTCGTACTCGATTCACGCGGGCATCGCGTGATCTGTAACCAGGTGAGAGGTGGCGACGCAGGCGCACTTCGACGGCTCGAGCAAGAATTTCCGCAACAAGATCCGGCAGCGCATCCGGGTTGTCTTCCCGGCCCACTTTGCCGATGCCGCCCGTGCGGAACAGGTCCGAGGCATAGAGCATTAACAACCAGAGGTTGCGCACGGGAATGCGTCCGATGAAGCCTTCGGTGGCGAAGGGCTCGGTGTGTTCTGGCGCTGTGGTTATCTGCATCACCAGCCCTGCAACAAGCGTGCGACTGCCTTACTGGCGTCTTCGGGCGAGTCAAACCAATATTCTTCGAGCAGCGGACCGATCTCGGTCTCGACAACTTGTCGGAACCATTTTTTCGTATCATCAGACTTCAGGCGGTGAGCCGGCGTGACGTAGCTGTGACCGACCCGGAACTGCTCGCCCAGGCGGGCATCTGCGGCAATCAATGCGTTCAGCTCGGTGAGGCGCCGTTCAATATCCGCAACCAAGGTCGCGTCCACGGCACATTCCCTCACCACCCAATCGCGCCACACTTTGCCAAGTCTGGGTTCGAGCCCCACGAAAGCAAAGCGGCGGCGCAACGCCAGATCCACCAGTGCAATCGATCGGTCCGCAATATTCATGGTGCCGATGACATAAAGATTTTCAGGGATGTGCACGGAGCGGCGAATGCCGTCGGCATCGGGGTAACAAAGTTCCAACGCTTCGCTGGGTGTGCGCTTGCCCGCTTCGAGTAATGTCAGAAGTTCACCAAATATATGCGCCGGGTTACCACGATTAATTTCTTCAATCACTACCACAACTTTTGACCCGGGCTGCTTCTGTGCTGCCTTGATCGCTTCCATAAAAACGCCGTCCGCGAGCGACAGTTTACCCTCGCCCGTCGGGCGCCACCCGCGCACAAAATCCTCGTAAGAAAGGTTGGGATGAAATTGCACCGCGCGAACCCGGCCGTGATCTTTTTGTCCCATAAGTGCGAACGCAAGCCGGCGGGCCAGCCACGTTTTACCGGTGCCCGGCGGCCCTTGCAGAATAAGGTTCTTTTTGGTTCGCAGGCGATCAAGCAAACCCTCGACTTCATCGCGCTCCAGAAAACATCCTTCTCGCAGGATATCCACTACGGAGTAGGGGATGATGGGTACCTCCACACTCACATCCTCGCGCACGCCCATGTCAGTTTCCGATTCTTCGTCATTAACTTCATCGGTGTCGTCATCCGCTTCGACTTCAGTGACCGGATCTTTATATTCCCAGGCTGCCAGAGATAGATCAGGAAAGCTGTGCACCGGATAACTCTCATTGGCAAAGAGCAAACGCATGTCATCCAGTAACTTGACGTAGGTCTTCCCGTCAACCGGTCCGCGCTGGCCTCTTTCTGTAATGCTCAGGCCGAGGCGCATTTCCATAAAGTGGCGCGACAGGCTATCGAGTGGCAGAAAATCCCACGGGTGTGCCCAGTAAAGCCCCCATGTGAGATTCCAGGCAACGCCTCGTCCCTGGAGTGCAATGTCGTACGCTTGGATGAAGTTGTCCCGGATCTCTGGCTGATCATTCTCAATGAGCTCATGCGCAGCTTTGAACACATTCCATAAATTCGCGATGTCATTGGGGCCACGTCGAAACGTATATCCGAAAAACCATGAGTTCTGATTGTTCAGCCGAGGAATGCCTTCGAATGAGGTGGGCGCGGGAATGGTTACACCGAGGAATTTGGCCAGCTCGGACGCAATAATCGTCCGGTTGTTGTAAGTCATCTGGCGATTAAAAATGCCGAGGGTCGTAAACGGGCAAATGTCTTGTAAAGGGCCACTGGTGCCATCGGAATATTTGTCCTGCAGGATTTGAAATTTGGGGACGTGCTTGCCGATTTCATGGATGGCTGCGATCAAAGGGCCCCGGTTGTCAGCGTAGTCCAGCAACTTCTCCGCCACTGCTTCATAAAATCTCGTCCAGGCAAAGCGTGGATTTTCCGATGCAAACGATCCGTAACGCTCTTTCCACGAAGGCTCGTTACGGAACCGCTCGACATCCTGCGGCTTACCGTCAAATACAAACGCAAGCAGCGCTTCATTCATCCATCCATCCGGCAGTACCCGCCAGATCGTGGTGCGGTTTGTGTAGAAATACCATTCACGCACGGGCTCAGCCCTGGTCCAGTCAACCCTCACCCGCTTCCCGTCATTCAAATTCTCGACAATAACGCCCACCGCCTTGATGCCCAGCACCGATACTGACTGGCCACGGCTGTCAAACGGCAGCCCATGCTTGCGCGTGTATGCAGATTTAACCGCAATCCGCTCCCCCGGCCGCATCGACCGCACCAGCTCCAGATACCGGTCGTCATACCCGTTCTCCCAGATGCCTTCAGCCAGAAAGCGTGGTAACTGATCATCTGTGCCGTGGTAGGTGGAGCCTACCAGCCAGTAGGCGTGTGCTTCGGGGGTGTCTGGTGTTGTGGGCATGTTGGTCCTCGGAAGGGGAGCGGGTCGGCAGTGCTGTGGGTT
>CAZXLJ010000196.1:0-4174 GCA_964641175.1 uncultured Cellvibrionaceae bacterium | reverse complement strand
CCCCCGTACCCGAGGAGATACCTATGTTATACAACCAACGATGGTTAAGCTGCGTTTTGCTGGTGGCACTGGCCGCCGGCTGCAGCAGTAACGATAATGACAGCAAACCCGCCCGCCCGGATCCTGTACCGGGCTCCAGTGGTTCTGGCGCGAGCAGTTCCACTTCGTCAACTTCCAGTTCGAGCAGCTCGAGCGGGATTATTGATAAGCCGGACCACATTACCTGCAACGGTGATACTTGTGTGATTGAAGGATCGTTTACCGCCGACTTCACGATGACGGCTGACATCCAGTGGGTACTCAACGGTCTGGTGGCTGTAGGATCCGGGAACAGTTCGATCGCAGACCTGGCTGCGGTGGACGAAGTGCGAGCCAGAGGCGTGACACTGACGATAGAGCCTGGCACTCACATCCGCGCAAACAACAACGCGACTCTGCTTGTCACCAGAGGATCAAAGATTATGGCAGAAGGCACGGCTGCCGAACCCATCACATTCAGTTCGGCACA
This sequence comes from uncultured Cellvibrionaceae bacterium, assembly GCA_964641175.1. Lineage (GTDB taxonomy): Bacteria > Pseudomonadota > Gammaproteobacteria > Pseudomonadales > Cellvibrionaceae > CAYNST01. Next base: position 3,666 of record CAZXLJ010000196.1, on the reverse strand, counting down.
GGACGAAGACTTTGACGGTGAAGGCGAATGGGGTGGAATTGTCGTGCAGGGGTTTGCACCTCAGTATGGAGCCGGAGACACCGGCGCCTGTTACGGATCGGGGACAGTCTGCAACGTCGCCGGTGAAGGCGGTGACGGGATCGGGTTTTTTGGCGGCAATGATCCGGCAGACAACAGCGGTGTAATGAAATACATACGTATCGCCGAGGGCGGTTTGATTGCCGGGCCGAATAACGAGATTAATGGCCTGACGCTGCAAGGTGTTGGTCACGGCACGCAACTGGAATATATACAGGTACACGGCAACCAGGATGACGGAATAGAATGGTTCGGTGGCGCCGTCAACCTGAAATACGCGGTGCTTTCCAATAACGACGATGATGACCTGGATTTCGATGAAGGTTACCGCGGCAACATTCAGCACGTAATTGTTCGAAAAAATCCGTTTAACACAGCTCCGATTGGAACCAACGACCCGCGTGGAATTGAAGGAAACAGCTCGTCTCCGGATCAGGTCCGTGAGACCGAGGCGGCAATTGCTAATCTGACCATTATCGGCAGTGACCTGGTTGTAACGGGCATTGCGGAGAGCGGCGTGCGGCTGCGCGGCGATGTCCAGGCCAGTATCTGGAATTCGGTGGTGACCGGCTTTAGTAACTGCGTTCGAGTCGACAGCGGTACCATCGTGTTCACCAATGTCGTACTGGGTTGTGCGGACGGTTCAATTGACGATCGAAGCAATGGCGGTTTGACTGCAAATAACATCGCTGAAATCGCAATGGATGAAATAAGCCTGGATTCTCTGGCGGCTTTGCAAAATGAGCAAGGATTACTGTCGGCGCAAACCGAAATAGCGCCCGTCGATAACGGCTCGGCTTTTACCTTCGACCAGACAGATTACGTCGGCGCTGTCGACCCGCGCGCTGAGAATTCGGAGCGCGACTGGTGGAGCGGCTGGACACTGCCAGGTTCGCTCAACCTGGTGACAGAGCCTGCCGAAGCCGATTTCGTCAACTGCAGTGAGGAAAGCTGCACCCTCTCTGGCATGATCAGCGAGGATTACACCTTGACCCGGGGGACGCAATGGATACTCAGCGGTTTCACGACCGTTGGCTCCGGTCATATTCAGCTCGATGATGCCGGTGCTGTCCAGGCAATCAAGGATGCAGGGGTCACTCTGACCATTGAATCGGGAGTGCATGTCAGGGCGACAAATGATGCGGTGTTACTGGTTACTCGCGGATCGCAACTGCGAGCGATCGGTAGCAGGAGAAGCCCGATAACTTTCAGCTCCATTGTGGACGAAGATTTCGACGGAGAAGGCGAATGGGGCGGAGTGGTAATTCAGGGATTTGCTCCGCAGTATGGCGCGGGCGATACCGGTGTCTGCTCCGGGGCAGGCACAGTATGTAACGTTGCGGGAGAAGGTGGCGATCAGATTGGCTTTTTCGGCGGCGATGATCCGGCGGACGACAGCGGTGAATTGCGCTACGTGCGAATTGCAGAAGGTGGACTGGTTGCCGGCCCAAACAATGAAATAAACGGATTGACCCTGCAAGGTGTCGGACACGCAACCCGGTTAAGCTATATCCAGGTACATAACAACCTCGATGACAGTATCGAATGGTTTGGGGGCACCGCAAACCTGACCCACGCCGTGCTCACCAATAATGACGATGACGATATTGATTTCGACGAGGGCTATCAGGGCAATATGCAGTACCTGTTAATTCGCAAAAATCCGGGTAAAGCAGCGCCGACCGGTTCCAACGATCCCCGTGCTGTAGAAGCAAACAGTTCGAGCCCAGACCAGGTGAGTGACACGCGTGCGGTGATTGCCAACATGACCATTGTAGGCAGTGACCTGGTTGTGTCAGGTAGTCCGCAGCCTGCCCTGAGGCTGCGCGGAGACGTATCGGTATCTGTCTGGAACTCGGCGGTCAGTGGGTTCAGCGATTGCTACCGTATCGATAGTGGCACCAATGCCTTTACCAATTTCCTGGGAAGTTGTGTGAACGGATTCGCCGACGATCAGACTGCCGGTTCCGGTGTGACGACAAGCAACACGGTAGATGTGCCCGGCGGCTCGCTTGAATTCAATGAATTCTGGGCCCTGTCGCAAACGGAAGCCATTCTCGCCAGTCCCACGAACATCACGGCAGTGAATAACGGGTCGGGTTTTGCTTTTGAAGCAACGTCCTTCATTGGCGCGGTGGATCCCGCGTCCGACGATCCCTGGTGGTCCGGGTGGACGATTCCGGGCTCCGTGACTGCCAATGCGGACTGATTCCCCGTAAGGTCGAACCGCCTCACCCGGTGTTGCAAGCGCACCGGGTTTTCTATTTTTCCGACCAGAACTCCACACGTTCCGCCAGATCAGGGCGGTGCCGCTCCTCGGGTTTTTCATCGTAACTGCCAATATAGATAAATCCGGCAACCCGATGTGCCGGGTTATCTGTCAGCAGCTGCTTAACGGTTTCGTCGTAACCATACCACTCGGTCAGCCACTGGGCGCCGAATCCCATGGCGGTGGCGGCGACAAGAATATTCTGGCAGGCAGCACCGGAAGACATGATCTGTTCCCAATGCGGAATTTTCACATGGTCCTCGGTTGCGCTAATGACGGCGATGACGACCGGTGCCCGCAGCAGCAGACCCGCCTGAAAATCCAGCAGCTTTTCCGGGCTGTCCGGATGCGCCAGTTTGTAGATTTCAGCGAGTTTTTTGCCAAAGGCAAGCCGCGCATCTCCGCGGAAAATAATGAAGCGCCAGGGGCCCAGTTTGCCGTGATCAGGTACCCGGTGCGCGCATCGCAAAATCTGTTCGAGCTGTGCATCGGTGGGACCGGGCTCTTGCATGTCTTTGGCAGAAACAGACCGGCGAGAAAGCAGTAAATCAATTGTGTCCATTTTTACTCCAGATTCTGTAAGGTGCATCAGTTCACAGCTCAATTGGCGCGTCGAAAGGCGCCATAGCCTACACCATTTAATTGGCGGATTAGAAATCGGTATCCGGTCCCCGAGAGAACTTGGGCCAGCAAGACTGTACTTGAGTATAATCACGCGTTTTTTATCCAGACAGGCGGAGTTTCCATGACCGTACGCACCCGTATTGCACCATCCCCTACCGGGGACCCGCACGTAGGCACCGCCTATATTGCCTTGTTCAACCTGTGTTTCGCTCGACAGCATCAAGGCCAGTTTTTACTGCGTATCGAAGATACTGACCAGGTCCGCTCCACTCGCGAGTCCGAGCAGGCAATCCTGGATTCGCTGCGCTGGCTCGGACTCGAGTGGGACGAAGGTCCCGACGTAGGGGGGCCGTGCGGTCCTTACCGACAGAGTGAGCGCGGAGACATCTACGCCCGCTATGCCAATCAATTGCTGGAATCCGGACACGCGTTCCGGTGTTATCGCACGCCGGAGGAGCTTGATGAAATCCGGGAGAGCCGGCGGGCGGCTGGTCAGCACACGGCACTCAAGCCTTCGGATCTGCAGTTGCCTGACGAAGAAGTGCGTCGACGGCAGGCGGAAAATTATCCCGCGGTTATTCGCATGAAGGTTCCGGAAGAGCAGGGTGTATGCCCCGTGGAAGATATGCTGCGCGGCAGTATCGAGCTGGATTGGGGTCAGGTGGATGCCCAGATACTGATCAAATCTGATGGCA
>CAZXLJ010000195.1:1435-4261 GCA_964641175.1 uncultured Cellvibrionaceae bacterium | reverse complement strand
TTAATTTTCGAAGGCATTATCGATGCCCGCTTCCAGGACATGGCAGGCGGTTTGATGTCGTATTTTTCGAACAGCATCAACATGATGCAAATCAGGGAGTTTGAGGTCAAGCCGCTGATCCGGATGGACGTGAAAATCGTCGATATGAGTGAGGATGCGGTGTCGAGACTGGGCGTGAACTGGAGTCAGAGCGCCAGTGGACCCATTTACGGGGTACACAAGACATTCAAGGATAACGATTATTATCGATTGGCGATAGAAGACCCTGAAGACGTGAACGAGGATATCCTTAGGGCAGTTCCGCCGGATTCCCGCCTATACAGTTATCTGGGTTTAACTTCCAGTCTCGCCAGTACAATTGATTTGATGGCTTCAAATGGGGACGCCGTGATAATTGCGACTCCAAAACTGAGTGCAAAGAGTGGAGAGAAGGCAAGTTTTACTTCGGGGGGTGAATTTCCCATTCCGATGATAAACAGCCTGGGCGGTGCGACCGTCGAGTTCAAGGAATACGGCGTACTGCTGGAGATTCAGCCGACAGTCGACGAGAATGGCTCCATCAATACCTCTGTATCTACCGAGCTCAGTATGGTGGACAATGCCACGCGAATTAACGGGGTTCCCGGTCTGATCATGCGCAGTTCGGAGACGGTCGTTAACCTTAATCACGGAGATACCCTGGTGGTATCCGGGCTGGAGCAGGCATCCGCGTCCATCCAGAATGCGAAGGTCCCTTTACTGGGAGACCTTCCATTAATAGGCCGGCTGTTCAGCAGTAAAAGCAAGGACGCAAAAAAGAACGAACTGGTAATCATGATCACGCCTTATATCTTTACGCCTGACTCAGATTTGAACCAGGACTTGATCAACAAGCAGGAACGAACTCTGCAGCGACTTAAGAGCAAAAAGCTTATAGATAAGCTGTTGAAGTAAAGCCCCAGCCAAAGCGGTCATACGAGTTCTGAAGAAAGGAGTTTAGCGTGTATTTAATAAACGTCGCGACGAAGAGCGGAACGCAGGTAAACAACACGCACTGGAATGACAGCTTGTGTCAGATCGGTAAAGACAAAAACAGCGATATCGTGCTGCAGGGTTTTCGCGTTGGGAAAAACCATGCGCTCATCCTGCAACAGGATGGCGATGTATTTATAAAGCCGGGAAGGGACGCAAAGGAAATTATTGTCAATGGCAATAAACATACAGATTACGGCCCATTAACCGCTACCGACCGGATTCAGATTGGCGATTACGTCATCCAGATCACGCCTGGTCGTAACAACAGGGCGAGTCAGCCCGCAGCGGTGAGTCCTGCTGTTAGAAGACATAGTGAAAAATCCCCTTCACCAAGAGTGCAGGAAACAACGGCGCACGTTAATCCACTCGATACGACACCTGTTCCTGCCCCGCCTGTTCAGCCTCAAAAAGCTGCGGTAATTCCTGAGAGCGAATCTGGAGCAGACACCAGACTCGCGACCGAATGGCGGTTAAAGATTCACAAGGGCGTGATTCAGGTGCTGGACTTGCGCAGGGTCAAAGTTAACCAGATGGACGAAAGCGAGCTTCGGGAAACCACCGATGCCTTGATTCAGGATGTCATGGCCAACATGCCAGACATCCCGAAATCGCTGAACCTCATTGAACTGAAGCGACAGGTTCTGGCCGAAGCAGTGGGTCTGGGCCCATTGGAGGATTTGATTGCAGACGAATCCATCAGCGAAATCATGGTTAACGCCAAGGATCAGATCTTCTTCGAAAAATCCGGTCGACTGCTTAAATCGTCTGTTACCTTCAGTGATGATAATGCAGTACTCAGTGCGATCGAACGCATCGTTTCGCCGCTGGGACGACGGATCGATGAAAGCTCGCCCATGGTTGATGCCCGCTTGAAAGACGGCTCTCGGGTCAATGCCATCATCCCGCCGTTGGCGCTTAAAGGCCCGTGTATCACCATCCGAAAATTCATGAAAGAACGGCTGGAAGCACAGGATCTGGTGCGATTCGGGTCGATTTCACCCACTATGGTCGAGTTTCTGCAAACCGCAGTACACCGGAAGAAGAACACGTTGATTTCCGGCGGAACCGGCTCCGGGAAAACCACACTGCTGAATGTTCTTTCCAATTTTATTCCGATGGATGAAAGGATTGTTACGGTAGAAGACGCCGCCGAGCTGCGATTGTCGCAGACTAACCTCGTAGCACTCGAGGCACGGCCATCTAACCAGGAAGGCAAAGGACAAGTAACCATTCGAGATCTGGTGAAGAACTGCCTGAGGATGAGACCCGACCGGATCGTGGTAGGAGAGTGTCGGGGCGGCGAAGCGCTGGACATGTTGCAGGCAATGAATACCGGTCATGACGGATCATTGACTACTATTCACGCCAATAATCCCCGAGACTGCCTTTCTCGTCTAGAGATTCTGGTGCTGATGTCGGGGATGGACTTGCCAGTGCGAGCGATACGGGAGCAAATCTCGTCAGCCGTAGATATTGTCGTGCAGCAGACACGATTCAGCTGCGGTACCAGAAAGGTTACGAGTATTACCGAGATTACCGGCGTGGAGGGAGATACAATCCAGACCTCCGAGATTTTCAAATACACCCAGACCGGCTACGACGATCAGGGAAAAATTACAGGATATTTTCACCCGACGGGCATCATTCCCGAGTTTTACGAGGACCTTCGCCGTCGCGGAGTAGAAGTGGATCTCAGCATATTTGAAGTCACCCAATAATGACCGATCTTCCTTTAATAGTGCTATTCCTGTTTCTGTGCTTCGCAGCGCTCTTTGCGATCGTGGTCTATTTGGGCGAAGGATTTGCCAAATC
>CAZXLJ010000195.1:0-1335 GCA_964641175.1 uncultured Cellvibrionaceae bacterium | reverse complement strand
GCGACCATGATGCGCTCCGGAGCAACCTTGCCGGTAGCAATGGAGCTTGTCGTAACAGAAAGTAAAGGTCCAATTTCGGAAGAGTTTGGACTGTTTCTGCGTGAGTTGACAGTCGGTGTCGACTATAACACCGCGCTTGACAATCTCGCTCAACGTATGCCGGTGGAAGAATTGAACCTGGTGACATCAGCAATGAAGATCAGTCGAGAAGTGGGTGGAAGCCTGGCTGATGTGCTCTACCGACTCGGAGATACCATCAGACGAAAAATCGAGATGGAAGGCAAAATTAAAGCGCTGACAGCCCAAGGTAAAGCGCAGGGCGTGGTCATGACGCTGTTACCAGTTGGTATGGCGGTAATGCTGTTCTACATTGATCCGGAGCCCATGTCATACCTGTTTACCAGCTGGCAAGGCTGGGTTGTTTGCTTTGTGTTTACTGTGTGCATATTCCTTGGTTACCACTTCATCAAAAAGATTATTACCATAGATGTCTGACTTACTGATTATAAAAATAATCGTTTGTGCTGCCGTGTTCGGCGGCACACTAGTGTTTTTTATTTCCGCGAAGTGGATCAAGGATGAGATTCCGGAAGATGAAAGAACTTATATGGACCCGCTGCCCAGTAACTATCGGCGCATTTGGTGGCTTGTCAAAATCTTCGCTTATTACATTGGTGAGCGGGTCCCGGTGGACTTGCTGGAAAAGATTAAAATAAAGCTTCAGCGTAGCGGCGTGAACTTTATTATGACGCCTGATCAGTATATAGGACTAAAGTTCACCTCCGCTCTGATCAGTGCCTTCGCCATGGGATTTTCTCTGTTGCTGATAGGCGATATGAAGTGGGGCTACCTGCTGAGTTCTCTGGTCATCGGGTTTTTCCTGCCGGACATTCAGTTGCGTGACCGTAAAAAGATTCGGGAGAAAAAGATATCCAAGGCTCTGCCTGTGTATCTTGATTATTTGACTATGGCGGTGCAGGCGGGGATGAACCTGACGGGCGCCATGCAGCAGGCCGTAACCAAAGGGCCCGAAGGACCGTTGAAAGTGGAGTTTGAAAAGGTATTACGAGACATTCGCGCAGGAATGCCCCGAAATGATGCGATTCGTGCAATGTCGGACAGAGTGGGTATGCGGGATATTAATGCATTTACTACGGCGGTGGTTCAAGCTGAACGAACCGGCGCCTCCATTGGGGAAACGCTTAAGATTCAAGCCGATCAACGCAGAGTGGAACGGTTTCAAAAAGCGGAGAAGCAGGCAATGGAAGCACCTGTCAAGCTGATATTTCCGCTGGTAATTTTCATTTTTCCCATGACTTTCATGGTGATATTGTT
>CAZXLJ010000194.1:0-4331 GCA_964641175.1 uncultured Cellvibrionaceae bacterium | reverse complement strand
CGGGGTTGTGCATACTCCCCATTCGTCGTGGGTCCCCGCGTGCGCGAGGACGACGGACGGAAAGGCACTTTTCGTACAGAGCCTGAGGCGATTAGTTTTATGCCCGCATCTTCTCAGTCTTTTCTAATTATTTCGGTGGGGCGAATAGGGGGTTTTTGATTGGCGTCTCAGCTCTAATCAGAAAATAGGATGAAGTTCTCAGATTGTCACTGAATACCTTTTTATGGCGTGATGATTAGATTATTAATGGCTGGAGTGGTGCTTATGACTATATAACTAAAAAGGTGCTGCTGACGATTCCTGGTACCGTTTGCTTACGGTTCGGTACTGCGACGTTGGTAGCAGGCTGCGCGAGGTGGTTCGCAATGAAGTACGCATGCCTGATCAGGTTGCTGGCGTCCGCAGGATGTCTCTGGTGGGTGGTTGGTGTTTCGGGATGTGGTGAAAACCCGGAGCTGATTGGGCGCGGTCCGATTGATGTCGGCGGATCTTCCTCATCCAGTAGTGGTTCAGAGGTTGGCGGACATTCGTCCGGATCCGGCCCGGCTACCTCCAGCTCGTCTTCGTCCGGTTCGCCGTCTTCCGGTTCATCGACAACGAGCAGTTCGTCGTCCGGTGCGACACCACCCGGGAGCCCCTCCTCAGGTACTTCCAGCACGTCGTCAACCAGCGGCTCGTCATCCGGCAACTCGTCCACGAGCAGTTCGTCATCCGGCTCGTCCAGCTCGACCTCCAGTGGCAGTCCGGTGCCGGTGGGTGATGCCGCCGTGGGGGCTTTGCACTTTGCTGCGGAGTGCGCCGGCTGTCACACCGTCTCGGACGCTAATCTGGTGAAAAACCATAACCTGACACAGTTGGTTCAAATCATCGAAGTGTCCATGCCGCTGCTGGATCCCAGCCGCTGTACAGGCAATTGCGCACGCGATGTGGCGGCGTACATCAGTCAAAACAATCCGCATTTCAGCGCCGGCGCATCGAGTAGCAGTTCCAGTTCCGGCGCACCGGGAGGCAGCACCAGTTCAGGCGGCCTCGGTGTGGTGGTGCCCGCTCAGGGCGCGGTCGATGCGGCGCCGGTGGCGGTCCATCGCCTTAACCGTACCGAGTACAACAACACCGTGCGGGATCTGTTCGGTACCGCCAAACGACCGGCGGATCGCTTTCCGGAAGATGACTTCGGATACGGTTTCAACAATATTGCCAAGGTACTGAGTGTGTCCCTGACGCACGTAGAGCAGTACTACGCGGCCGCAGACGAGCTGGTGGAAGAAGTGCTCGATCGGGCCCTGGCGGGCAGTCGGCAGCAGTTCGAGGCGGAAACCCTCGGCGGCACCTCGGTGGTAGCCCAGACGGGTCGTATGATGCTTAACCGTAATGGTTCCGCCGTCATGCTGAACCTGAATGCTGCGGTCGGCGGCGCTCACCAGTTGCAGGTGCGGGCGGGGCAGCAGGCCGGTGGCAGCCAGGAAGCACGCCTGGCGGTGATTGTTGATGGTGTCGAAATGTTGGTGCTGCCAATAACCGCACCGGACACAGCCATGGCGATTTACACCCTTCCGATCGAACTCAGTCCCGGCCCGCACGATCTGGAGTTCGAGTTCACGAATGACTACTGGGTCGAAGGCGTCGCTGACCGGAATCTGGTCATTGACTGGATCGCCGTCGAAAGTCTGGCCGCAGGCGACGGCATCTTCGCTGCCTGTGATCTTGCCAGCGGCACGGCCTGTTTGCGGCAGATGGTTTCAGAATTTGGGCTGCGGGCCTGGCGACGGCCTCTGACCACCGCAGAAGTGGACGAACTGGTGGCGCTGCCCGGCGTCAGTGCCGGCGAGAATCCGCGTACCGCGCTGGGGCAGGTGCTGCGGGCGCTGCTTCTTTCTTCAAACTTCATGTTTCGCGCAGAGCTGGATGCCGATCTTCGCAGTGCCAGGGCCCAACCCCTGAACGCCTACGAGCTGGCGTCGAGGCTGTCGTATTTTCTGTGGAGCTCCATGCCGGACTCGCGCCTGTTCGAGCTTGCCGCCAATGGCGCCCTGCTGAACGATTCGACCCTGCGCGGCGAAGTCCGGCGGATGCTGGAAGACCCAAAAGCGGACGCGCTGGTGGAAAACTTCGCCGTGCAGTGGCTGAAGTTTGACCGTGTACTGGAAGCCAATCCCAATCTGGAGCGTTTCGCCGGTTTTGACGCGGCACTGGTCGCCTCCATGCGCCAGGAATCGCGTCTGTTCATCAAGGACTGGCTGCGCAAAAACGCATCCGTCAGCGAACTGGTAACCGCCGATTACAGCTATATCGACGGGCGTCTGGCGCAGCATTACGGCGTTCCCGGCATCAGCGGTAATCAATTCACCCGGCACACCTGGAGTGAAGGCCAGCGACGCGGCATCATCGGGCACGCTTCGGTGCTGACCGCCACCTCCCATCCGTCCAATACTTCACCGGTGCGGCGGGGTGTGTGGGCGCTGGAAAATCTCTTGTGCAAGGCGCCACCGCCACCGCCGCCGGGCGTCGAGAATATTGCCGACGACGGTTCGCTGGAAGGGCTGACCACGCGGGAGCGCTTTGAATTACACCGGGATACCTCGACCGTGTGTTATTCCTGCCACGTCATGATGGACCCGATCGGCTTCGGGCTGGAAAACTTTGATGCGATCGGCCGCTGGCGCGACTACGAAGGTGACAGTCCGGTTAACCCGATGGGTACTCTTCCCGGTGGACTGTCGTTTGAGGGGCCGCTGGAGCTGGGTCAGATCATGGCCGAATCCCCCGAGCTGCCGCTCTGCGTGGCCAAGCATCTGGCTACTTATGCACTGGGTCGGGGAGTCGACGCATTTGCCGTCGAGTCCGGTCAACAGGCCGCGGATTACCCGCTGGTCTATCACATCTATCAACGCACAGCCGCCGGCGGCCACCGCATTCGCGACATGATCGAAGAGCTGGTAGTGAGCCCGGCATTCCGCATGCGCCGCGGCGCTGAATCAGAGGGGGCCAGCTGGTGAAACCATTTCGACTGAACCGCCGCACGTTTCTCGGGGGCGCCGGGACCTTACTGGGCCTGCCGCTGCTGGAAGCCATGATTCCAATCGGCCGCAGCGCATTTGCCGCCACCGACAGCCCCACGCGCCTGCTGGCGTATTACGTGCCCTGCGGCATCCACATGCAGGCCTGGACGCCAGCGCAGACCGGTAGCGACTATCAGCTGTCGCCCACCCTGGCGCCTCTGGCCAAGGTCAGGCAGGACGTACTGGTGCTGACCAATCTTGCCAACCGGCCGGCAAAACCCGATGGCCCCGGCGATCATGCGGCGGGAACAGGCTCGTTCATTACTGCCACGCATGTCCGTAAAACCGAGGGCGACGACATCCTCAACGGCATTTCCCTGGACCAGTGGGTCGCCCGGGAGCGAGGGCATCTGACGCCACTGCCTTCGCTGGAGCTGGGCATGGACGGTGGCGGCTCGGCGGGCAACTGTGACTCGGGTTACTCCTGCGCCTACGCCCGTAATATTGCTTGGTCAGGCCCGCAGACTCCGGTGCCCAAGCTGACCGAGCCCCAGCGGGTGTTCGACCGCCTGTTCGCGGGTTTCGACACCAGCCAGACGGCGCTCGACCGGCAGAGAAGGGCGGCCCTGAACCAGTCGGTTCTGGACTACGTCTTGTCGGATATTCGCCGCATGCAGCAGAAACTCGGCGCAGCTGACCGGGCCAAGCTGGAGGAATACTTCACCAGTGTGGAGCAGCTCGAACGCCAGCTCGTGGATGCAGCGCCGTCCGCCTGCACCGTCCCCGACCGCCCGGCCGCCAGTGGGCTCAGCCTCACCGCCAAGGCAAGGCTGATGGCCGATCTCATGGTGCTGGCGTTTCAGTGTGATCTGACCCGCGTGCAGACATTCATGCTGGCCAACGCCGGCTCCAACCGCCGCTACGATTTTCTCGGCATCGATCAGGGCCACCACGAGCTGTCACACCACCAGAACCTGCAGACTAACTACGACAAGTTGAAAATCATTGATCATTGGGAGGTCCAGCAGTTCGCTTACCTGCTGGAGAAACTGAAGTCAACGGTCGATGGTGACGGCAAATCCCTGCTGGACACCGCCACGGTGTTTTTCTCCAGCGAGATTTCCGACGGCAACCGTCACAACCATACGGACATGCCGATACTGCTGGCCGGGCGTGCCAACGGCTACTTCGCGACCGGGCGCCATATTCGCTACAGCAAGGAGCAGCCCGTTGCAAACCTGTTTATCTCCATGCTCGATGCCATGGGACTGCCGGTGCAGACTTTCGGTGACGACGGTACAGGGACGCTGCCGGAGCTGGGCGTCTAGGCTG
>CAZXLJ010000193.1:0-4338 GCA_964641175.1 uncultured Cellvibrionaceae bacterium | reverse complement strand
ATCAGTGGAATCCGGATAACGCGGGTCTTTCATGCGTGATTGCCTTGCTGATGTTTGGGTAGGAGTTATCCGCGACAGGCTCGCCGCAGACTTTCAGCGCTATGTACGGTCAGCGGACGTGTGCGTACTTGCACCGCGACCCGGGAGCGCGATGTAGAGCCGTCACCATCAAAGTCATTGACTGCAAATAAAACAGACACATCCGGCAAGAGTGACCAGTTCACAACGTCAGGGACTGGCGGTCCAGCGCCGCGAGGGCTTCAAGCATCGCAGGTTCCGAGGCATTGGCGGCGCAGACCACATTGACAAAGCCCATGGATTCCGCCAGTTCGGCCACCCGTTTGCCCGGCACCACCAGTCGCAGTGCTCGACCACCCACGCCCAGGCGGTCCAAAACAGTCACCAGATGCTGCAGGGTCTCGCCGCTGAATATCGGCACTATGTCCGCTTCATCAAACTGCGTGTCGCGCCAGGCTGCCATCACGTCTTCCATTGCTGACGCTGGCAGCCGGCGCTCGTAAAGTTCGCAGTAGCGCACGATGGCACCCCGCTGATGCAGCACCTCGCCCATCCGCGGCAGGCCGCCGCGCCCCCGGCAAATCAGGATTTTTTCACCCCAGACCGATCGCAGTGCGGGCAAGGCCAGCAGAGCGTCACTGTCCATGGTGTGATCAGGAAAGGCCACTTCAAATCCGCGGGCCGCTATTGCATCCGCGGTTTTGGTTCCCACGGCAAAATATTGCATTCCCGCCGGCAACTGCGGCCAGTAATCCTCCAGCCATCCAAACGCGACCTGGACGGCATTCTGGCTTACAAAAATGACTTTCTGAAACTGGTCGAAGTTGAGAATCAGGTCGCGAACCGCCTGCAATGCAACCGGATCATTGACCGGCTCTATGACCATCAGTGGAGCTTCCACCACGGGATAGCCCGCATTTTCCAGAAGCATGGCCCAAGCCTGGTTCTGCTCCTGCGGCCGGGTTGCCCAGATCCGCCGGACTCTGGGACACTTCGGTTCAGTTGCCATAGACCGACCGTAAAATTTTGTCCGCCCCTGCGGCGAGTAACCGCTCGGCCACAGTGACGCCCATCTGTTCAGCATCAGCAGGGTCGCCAACCACCTCATCACGCAGTACTACCGACCCATCCGGATCAGCCACCAGGCCGCGCAGCCAGAGCTTGTCACCGCGGTGCATCGCGTAACAGGCTATTGGAACCTGACAGCCGCCTTCCAGGCGGCGGTTCATGGCACGCTCAGCGCTGACCGCCTCGGCGGTAACGCGGTGATGCAGGGGCTGCAGTAACTCAATCAGTCCGGTGTCGGCGAGCCGACACTCAATGCCGACCGCGCCTTGTCCACCCGCCGGCAGACTTTGCTCGGGGGTCAGGCAGTTGCGGATTCTTTCGCGCATCTCCAGACGCAACAAACCTGCTGCGGCAAGGATAATGCCGTCATATTCACCGTTATCGAGTTTGTTCAGGCGGGTTTGCACGTTTCCACGGAGAAATTTAACTTGCAGGTCCGGCCGCGACGCCAGCAGCTGACTTTGACGACGCAGACTGGAAGTGCCCACAACCGAACCGGCCGGCAGCTCTTCGATGCTGTCAAACGTATTAGAGACCCAGGCATCGCGAGGATCTTCGCGCTCACAGATGACTGCCAGGCCAAGTCCTTCCGGAAACTCCATCGGTACGTCCTTCATGGAGTGCACCGCGATGTCGGCTTCGCCTTCCAGGAGGGCGGTTTCGAGCTCCTTGACGAACAGACCTTTGCCGCCCACTTTGGCCAGAGGCACGTCCAGGATCTTGTCGCCCTTACTGACCATTGGCACCAGTTCCACCTGCAGGTGGGGATGCCGGGCGAGCAAAGCGGATTTTACATATTCGGCCTGCCACATGGCTAAAGGACTGGTACGGGTGGCAATGCGGATGGTCGTCATGAGGGCGTCCGTCTTTTCATCAGCGGCTATGCTGTCGGGTTGAGGCCGGGATGATAGCAAAGACACCTGCACCTGTCAGAGTTTTACCAACGGTACAGGCGCTCGGACCGCCGGGCAGGCAGGTGGTTGAAACGGGCACGCCATTTGAACAAACAGGGAAAAAGGTGAGCGCCGACCAGCAGGCCTATTCGGCGTCCTCGGCGGCAGGTCCCTTGCCGGCCTTGTTTTGTCCCAGAGGTCGATCCATTTCAAGTTCATCGCCACTGGCATCGTCCGGCCCCGCGTCATGCTTGGCCGCCTCTTCGGCGGTGGACTGGAAGCCGATGTGATACGCCGCGAAGCCCGGCTGCATCACCTGATTAAGCGCCATGCCGATAACCCGCCCGTCGATGGGCGTGTTGATCTCAACGCTGTAATTGGTGATTGGGTCAGTCACTGTACCGAGAACGTCGCCGATTTTGACCCGCTCTCCCAGGGTAATGCGGCTGGTGAGGATGCCGCCGTTCGGCGCTCTGACCCAGCGCGACTTGTAATACATGGGCTCGATCTGCCGGGTCCACATGCTGCGCCGCTCGTACATGCCGCGCTTGTGAAGCAGCGCCTGAACACTCAGGACACCATGATCCACAGCATCCAGATCCACCTTGTGGGGTTCACCGGCCTCCAGCGTCACGGCCGGGATACCGCGGTCAGTCGCCGCCCGCCGCAGTGATCCGCCGGCGCCCCGGCTGTGCAGGACCACAATGGACCCCATGTTCTGAGCCAGTTCCTTGACGGAGGGGTTGTGCAGATCAGCCCGCAACTGCGGCAGATTGGTGCGGTGAAATGAGCCGGTGTGCAAGTCCACCAGCAGGTCGCAGTGGATGATTACAGATTGAAAAAACGCATGGGCAATGCGGGACGCGGAACTACCGCGGGCACTGCCGGGGAAGTAGCGGTTCAGGTCCCGGCGGTCCGGCAGATAACGCGACGCCCGCCGGAACCCCTGCAGGTTGACGATGGGCACGCCAATCACGGAGCCTGTCAGCTGGGCCGGATTCAGGTCATAGATGATACGGCGTACCACTTCAATGCCATTAAGTTCGTCACCGTGCACACCGGCCGTGACGCAGAGTTTTGGACCGGGCCGGGCGCCATGAACTACCAGCACCGGCGTGGGCGCCGAGATTCCTTCAAAGGATTCCTGTGCGACCCAAGCCAGTTTGGCCGCGGTGCCCGGCTGTACCGTCTCGCCCAGCATGACCAGCGGGTCTACCAGCGGTGTTGCCGGATCGGCCGGGGCTGCTTCGGTGACGGCAGGCTGCTGCACGGTTTCGCTCGCGGCGGTCGTTGATGCCGTATTTTTTTCTTCGGCTGTTTCCGGGGCGGGTGTCGAACTGTTGGTCGCCTTTGCCGGGCCGGCAGAATCCCCCTCCATCTTCGGTGTCGCGGCGGCGGCGGTCGCGGACTCTGCAGCGGAGACGTTTCCAGCGTCTGCAGCACTCGAATTAACAGTATCAGGTTGGGATCCAGCGCTGGCACTGTCTTCCAGCCCAGCAATGGAATTCGCTAACGGCTTGGGGGCGGCTTCGGCGACTACTGTCGCGCCTGGCGTCTCGGTAACTTCTTTCGACGGTAAAATTTCATTGGGTTCAGGCGGTTGTGGCGGCGACGAGGTTTCCGGCTGCAATGTCGCATCGCGCTGATCTTCCGCAGCGCCTGGAAGCGCCGTCAGAACAGCAAGAGCAAAACATAAACAGCGAGTTATCACGAACAGGCACCTGGGCTGAGCTATCAAAGATCCTTCACCGAAAACTTCCGTGGCAACGGTGACATACCGCTGCGGGTCAGCGGCCAATCAAGTATGAGTGTTCTAGCGGTATTTCTCCACCGCAGGGGTGACGCGCAGCACTTCTTCAACACTTGTCACACCCGCTGCTACTCTGTACGCACCGGACAGTCGTAACGTCTTCATCCCCTCCCTCATGGCTTGCTGGCGCAATTGGTTAAGGTCGCAGTCATCCTTTAAGAGCCGCTGCAGGGATTCCGTCAACGGCATGATTTCGTAAATGCCCTGGCGTCCCATATAGCCGGTATTGCGGCACTCCAGACAGCCCGACGGAGCGTAAATCGTCTCCGGCTTCGGCGCCTTCCACGGTCGGGTCAGCATCTCCCAGTCGCCATCGCTGATGGGAGTGGCTGCCTTGCACTTGTGGCAGAGCTTGCGGACCAGACGCTGCGCCATCACACCAATGACGCTGGACCGTAACAGATAGCCGGGGATACCCAGATCGAGCAGTCGTGATATGGATGACGGCGCGTCGTTCGTATGCAGCGTGGATATCACCAGATGTCCCGTTAATGCAGCCTGAACGGCCATCTGTGCCGTTTCAATGTCCCGGATCTCCCCCACCATGAT
>CAZXLJ010000192.1:0-4341 GCA_964641175.1 uncultured Cellvibrionaceae bacterium | reverse complement strand
TATTTGTGGCCCGTGATTTGCTGAACTTCGCACCAGTGCAGTAGGGCATCGTGGCAACGAGGGCTCATGAAGAATACCGGTGAATCCTGATCCACAGAGTGATGCCCAATGATAACCAAGGTCAGTCGTCCTACAGTCCTGATAGTCGACGACAGCGTCGAAGTTCTGGAAACCATGCGCTGCCTGGTAAAGGCGCCGGGATACCACGTGGAATGTGCCGCCGACGGTCATGAAGCCCTGCGGCGCTTAAGTCGCATGAAACAACTGCCCGCGGTGATACTGCTGGACCTGATGATGCCGCAAATGGATGGCTGGCAGGTGTTGAATGAATTGCAACGCAATGCAGTTTTTTCAAATATTCCGGTGATTCTTGTATCCGGTCTCGATCTGGACGCGCCTTGTTTTCCTCAAGTGGCCGCTTATGTGAAAAAGCCCGTTGACTGCCAGCAGTTGCTGGCAACGCTGGCGGGTATCTGTGGTGGCAGCTCTTCGGACAAGTCCACGATTGCCGGATCTCCGGATTTTCGGGCCGGGTCCCTACCTCAAGTTTCATTGCAGCGGTATTCCTGAGTTTCAGACGATCTGTCCGGTGAACGCGAACCCGGGTCCGCCGTCCTTTATCTCCTTTCTTGCCAATCACGCGTTATTTAACTTTCGCTCTCCACCGGCCTTCTGAGCCCTGTTTTCGCCGCGCAAACCCCGCAGCATTGTGGCTTCGATTCCGCCTCAATGTGATCCTGGTCTCGAATTGTGCAGAATCTGCCGGGACTGCATGACGCTGTGAACTGTATTTGAGCACTCAGCCAGACTGGCGCAGATACTGGCAGGATTATCAGCAGTTGCTTTGCGTTTAATTGATCATAAAAAAAATAATTGAGGCATACATGCATACTAAAAGAATTGCTTTGGGACTACTGTCGTCAGTTTTTATCCTGTCGGGATGCGGTGGTGTTCGCGACCCGGACCCCGAGCCTTCCAGCAGCTCAAGTTCAAGCAGCAGTTCCAGTTCAAACAGCAGCTCAAGTTCAAGCAGCAGCTCCAGCTCGTCAAGCAGCAGTTCCAGTTCATCTGCGTCATCTTCCAGTTCCGGATCACCCGCGCCCCAGACCGGGCGGCAGATGGAAGCCCTTGATCGGGGGTTAGTAGCATTGCGGTCGGGGCAGGGCGTATACCTCTCCTGGCGGATGCTGGGCAGCGATGCGGAATCAATCGAGTTCAATCTTTATCGCGATGGGCAGCTGGTTAATGGCACGCCGATTATAGACAGCACCAATTACTACGATTCCACCGGCTCGGCCAACAGCATGTACAGCGTGCGTGCAATCGTTGACGGCGAGGAGCAGGCAGCGGAAGCGGCCGGCTCCGTATGGCAGCAACCCTACAAGACCGTCCCGTTGAACCGGCCGGGCTCCCAATACTCTCCCAATGACGTTTCAGCAGGCGACCTGGATGGCGACGGTGACTACGAACTGGTGGTGAAGTGGGAGCCGGACAACGCGAAAGATAATGCTCAAACCGGTCATACCGACAATGTTTTCGTGGATGCCTACACGCTGGATGGCCAGCGCCTGTGGCGTATTGATCTGGGTCGCAATATCCGGGCCGGTGCCCACTATACGCAGTTTCTGGTCTATGACTTTGACGGCGACGGCAAGGCCGAGGTCGTGATGAAAACCGGCGACGGCACCCGCGATGGTGCTGGTGCGGTGATTGGCAATGCGAATGCGGACTACCGCAACGGCGAAGGTTACATTCTCACCGGGCCGGAGTATCTGACGGTATTCAATGGTCAGACCGGTGCGGCGATGGCAACCACCGCTTATGAGCCCGCGCGCGGCAATACAGGCGACTGGGGTGATACTTACGGCAACCGCTCTGACCGTTTTCTGGCAGGCGTAGCCTATCTGGACGGTCGGCGGCCCAGCATGATCATCTCTCGCGGCTACTATGCGAAAACAATGATCACCGCCTGGGACTGGCGCAACGGTCAGCTTAAACGTAACTGGACCTTCACCGCCGATGGTTCGCAAAACCAGAACTACCGCGGGCAGGGTGCTCACAGCCTGAGCATTGCCGACGTGGATGCTGATGGTCGGGATGAAATCATCTTCGGTGCGGCCGCAATTGATGACAACGGCCGCGGGCTTTACTCCACTGGTCTCGGGCATGGCGATGCGCTCCACGTCAGTGATATGGACCCGTCCCGGCCAGGGCTTGAAGTGTTCATGGTCCATGAAAGCCCGGCTACGTACGGCAACTACGGGCTGGACATGCACGATGCCCGGACCGGCCAGATCCTGCATGGCCAGAGCGGCGAAGGTGCAGACATCGGTCGAGGTCTGGCCGCTGACGTCGATCCGCGCCATGAGGGCATGGAGTCCTGGGGCTCGCGAGGCGGCCTTGCCAGTGCCAACGGTCAGATCATCAGCAGTGCCAAACCCGCGTCCATGAATTTTGCGGTGTGGTGGGACGGCGATCTGCTGCGGGAGCTGCTCAACGGTACGTCCGTCGACAAGTGGGACTACAACCGAGGTTCATTGACGAACTTACTGGCAGCGCATGATTACGGCGCCGCCTCCAATAACGGCACCAAGTCAACACCGGCTCTGTCGGCGGACATTTTCGGTGACTGGCGTGAAGAGGTTATCCTGCGGCATTCGGCCAACGACAGGCTGCTGATTTTCACTACCACGATCCCGACCACTCATCGCTTGCGCACTCTTATGCACGACGGTCAGTACCGGGTCGCTGTTGCCTGGCAGAACGTGGCCTACAACCAGCCACCTCACCCTGGCTTTTTTCTGGGGGAGGGGATGAACCCGGCACCGGTACCAGACATGTACTATCCGCCGCTGCGCTGACGGGAGTCGGGGCTGCTCACAGGTAGAGAAAAGGCAGAGTTTTATTGTGGGGGGACAGATGCTGCATTGCAGCGTCGGGAGAAATCGGCTGTCGGTGACAGCCGACTAACCTTCCGGATACCCGTTTGAAACTAAAAACCCGGGTCGTCAAGCCATCTTAGGGCGTCAACGCTGGAAGCTCGGTTCGCAGGTGGTTCCCCGCAGGGTAAAACCGGCGTTGCATCGCCAGCCATTGCCGGATTCATTGATATGCGCATTGGGAGGCAGAGCAATTTCATTGCAGCCGGTGCCAACTAGATGGTGGCCCCAGTCACACAGCCACCCGTCGCCCTGATCGTCGAGAAAGGCATTTGCGGGCAAGACAACCGCCAAGCATTGCGACTGGACTTTTCGATAACCGCGCAGGCAATGCCAGTCCGTCCCGGCGGCACTGAGATAGGCATTGGACGGGACGGCTATAGGCTCACAACGACCTGCGCGCTCCACGAACCCTCGTAGACACGCCCAGCTCGTCTCATTCATGCGCCCGGTCGCGTAGGCATTTTCGGGCATCTGAAAAGGCAGGCATTGCCCACCCACCAGCTTGAAGCTCGGCTCGCACTGCCAGCCAGAGCCAAAATTCGATTCAATCAGCATGGCATTGGCCGGCAAATCAATGAGCTGGCACCGGTTCCCCTCATCGCTGTAACCCCGATTACATTTCCATCCCTTGCCCGTGGGCCTCTCTGGAAGATAAGCATTGGCGGGTAAGGTAATGGGTTCACAACTCTCTTTTAGCTTGCGAAACCCCCGGCGGCAGCTCCAGCCACTGCCGCCAGGTTTCAGGAAGGCATTCTCAGGGATAGTCACCTGGACGCACTTTTCATTCGCCAGCGCATAACCGCGCTTGCATTCCCAGCGTCCGCTCAGTTGACTGGGACGGGAGTTTTCCGGTGCATCGGCGCGGGTGATCGAGGGGGTAATGAACAAGGCGCTTATTAGCAGCGAAAAAAGGGCGGGCGGCCCCCGAAGCAGGGTGAGGTTTTGAATGATCATGGGAAACTCGGCGCGGCGCTGTGAGAGGTTCTGCACAGTAGCATGTTATGGCGGAGGGGCCTAAGTGGCGTTCGCTCTAACGGCGGACTGGATTGACAAGCAGCCATCCGGATAGGCCGGGATGAATTCTTCCGCTGTTCTGATTTACAGTTCCGAATGTAGTTGCGGAGTCCGCGCGACGCGCACAGCGGCTATGGAGGCGATATTTTGTAGTCGGTTTGAACGGATCAGGCTTTCAGGAAAGATCGTTATGCGGCGTCCACAATAAAAAAACGCTGGCCAGAAGCTGCAGGGCCAGCGGGGTACGAGGGGTCTGGTGTAGAGGATAAACCTGGGCATTAATCCCAGGTCAAAGCTCCGCCTGTCTGATATTCAATGACCCGCGTTTCGAAGAAATTTTTCTCCTTGCGCAGGTCCATGATTTCGCTCATCCAGGGGAAGGGGT
>CAZXLJ010000191.1:0-4358 GCA_964641175.1 uncultured Cellvibrionaceae bacterium | reverse complement strand
CTTCGTCGCGGATCTCGCCACCGGCACCCGTGCCGGCACCAGGAAACGGGGCAATGGCCGTGGGATGATTGTGGGTTTCCACCTTCATCAACAAATGAACCGGCTCATTATTGAAGCCATAGATGCCACTGGATGGAGCCGGGTAAAAACGGTCCGCAACAGGCCCTCTGACAACAGCCGCATTATCGGAGTACGCTGAAAGTACGTTGTCGCCAGCCTGCCGGTAAGTATTCTTGATCATCTGGAAGAGTGAATGCGCCTGTTCTTCGCCGTCCAGCGTCCAGCTCGCATTGAAAATTTTGTGACGGCAGTGCTCCGAGTTCGCCTGTGCGAACATCATCAATTCCACATCACTCGGATTGCGTCCAAGTGCCAGAAAATTTTCCACGAGGTAGTCGATTTCATCATCCGCCAGAGCGAGTCCCAGTTCGGCATTGGCCACTTCCATGGCAATCCGCCCCCCTTCGAGGATGTCGACCACACTCAACGGGCGCGGTTCATGGGCAGAGAACAGGACTTCGGCGTCATCGAGACTCGCGAGAACGGTTTCGGTCATGCGGTCATGGATGAGGCCTGCAATTTCGTTGGGATCGAAAGTACCGTCAATCGACCAGGCAATGCCGCGCTCCAAACGCAGGACTTTACGCAGTCCCGCATTGTGTGCGATATCGGTTGCCTTGGACGACCAGGGGGATATGGTCCCCGGCCGCGGCACCACTAGAAGTAACTGGCCATTAAGATGAGGGTTTTCCGTCCGGGGGCCATAGGTCAGGAGTTGAGCCAGCAATTCGGTCTCATGTGCGCCCAGCGGCTCTCCCAGATGAGCGAAATGAATATATTCGGCCGCAAACCCATGAATTCCCTGTTGAAGGGAACGCAGGTTCGCCAGCAGTTTCTGGTGACGAATGGAAGAAAATGCAGCAGCACCTGGAAGGATCAACATCATGAATTGACATACTCGGGCGGGAGGTTCGACAGAGCGGGCATTGTACTGCAATTGCCCAGTGTTCTCACGGGCAACCACAGTCACCGATGAAATTTTCTGAGCTGCATATAACAGGAATACGTAAATGGGTCTGCGTGCGGGGCGATATCGATCCCCTTCCACGGTTGACCGTTTTACGGAATGGTGACTATATTTGGGATGATCGCCACTTGTAGTCAGGGAGCCATCGAACAGCTAATATACGCCGTCGTTGTACATTAAGTACTCAATTCGCTGTTTTTATGTTGATTGCTAATATAAAAGCAGGACAAGCGAGTCAATATGGTTATTGATACGGAATTATCCAGGAAAGTTGCTGTATGAGATGGTCTTCACACATCTCGAAACTGACCGCCTTCTATCGACGAATGCGCAAACTCACCGGCGCCGCCGTACTGATAGGCGCGTCCTGCGCTGCGCTTACGGGCAGTCGACAGCCGACCATGCTGGAAACGGTGCAGGAGCAGGGAGAACTGATAGTAATTTCCCGCAATGGACCTACCACCTATTACGAAGGCAGTCAGGGCTACACCGGTTTTGAATACCGTCTTCTGAAAGCGTTTGCCGAGTCCATCGGCGTTAAATTGACCATTTATGAAGTGGAAGACCTGGGGCAGATGATAGATCAGGTTGGTCTCACCGGGCATTTCGCCGCGGCGGGCCTCACCATTACTTCACGGCGCCACCAGCAGGTTGACTTTACGACACCCTATCTGGATGTTACCCAGCAGCTGATCTACCACGTGGAAACTGTCAGACCGGTAACCCCCGCAGATCTTGTCGGTAAAAAGATCCTGGTCATCGGCAATAGCTCCCATTCTGATCGTCTTCGTCAGCTGCAAAAAGACTACCCCGATCTGACGTGGGAGGAGCGGCATGACGTGGAAATGCTGGATCTGCTGGAAATGGTTCACAACCGCAAAATCGACTTCACTATCGTGGATTCCAACGCGTTCGCGCTGAACAACTCTCTGTACCCGAAAGCCCAGGTCGCCATGTCACTTTCAGACCCGGAACCCGTTGCCTGGGCATTTCCCCGCTCACGTGACAAGAGCCTGCTTAACGCCGCAAGCGATTTTCTGCAGGCTGCCAGAACCGACGGTACTCTCGCGGATCTGGAGGAACATTTTTATGGCCATCTGGGCGAGATCGGCTACAGCGACGCACTGGTGTTTACGGAGCGAATGGGTTCGCGGCTGCCGCAGTGGAAAGAGCTTCTGTTAAAAGCCGGTGAAGATTCGAAATTGCCATGGGAATTATTGGCGGCACTCAGTTATCAAGAGTCACACTGGAATCCGAAAGCGAAGTCTCCCACCGGCGTGCGGGGCTTCATGATGCTGACCCTGAACACAGCTAAAGAAGTCAACGTGACCAATCGTCTCGACCCCGAACAGAGCATTGCCGGCGGCGCCCTGTATTTTCGCCGACTGCTCGACCGGATACCGGAGGAAATCCGGGGTCAGGATCGAATCTGGCTGGCGCTGGCGGCATACAATGTTGGTTTCGGTCATTTGCAGGATGCCAGAACGCTGGCGCAACGGCATGGAGCCAATCCCAACAAGTGGTCAGAAGTTAAAGATTTCCTGCCGCTACTGGCCAAGCGTCAGTACTACAAGCACACCCGCCATGGTTATGCCCGCGGGCACGAAGCCGTCACCTACGTGCAGAACATTCGCAATTTCTACACCATTCTGGCCTGGAATGAAGTTGAGCAGGTGCGCCTTCTGGACGTGGCGGTTTCTGAAAAAGCCCCCGCAGCCAATGACTCGGCCTTCAACACGGTGATCAGCGAACTGGTTGCCAACGAGGCCTTCCCCACGGCGCTGTGAGCGTCCCCGACCCGTTTGGCCTGACTCACTGATTATCCAGTGGCGGGTCGAGGTCGGGCATACTGCGCCCCCGGCGAAGCCGGCTCTCCTCGCGTCTGTTCCTGAAAAACCTCTGCATTAGAGCACTGGATTCTTCGGCACAGATCCCCTCTTGCCAGGTAAAACGATGATTCCAGAACCGGCTGCCCAACAAATGGTCGTTGCTGACTATGGCGCCGGCTTTACTTTCCCGGGCACCGAAGACCAGTTTTTCAATACGTGCGTGGATCATTGCGCCCAGACACATGGTGCACGGCTCAATGGTCACATAAAGGATCGTACCCGGTAGCCGATAGTTGCCGGCCCCCAGGGCGGCATGTCGTAATGCGACGATTTCGGCGTGGGCCGTGGGATCGCAGTGACCAATAGGTCCGTTGGCGCCCTCACCAATGATGGTTCCGCCCCGAACCACCACCGCCCCCACAGGGACTTCGTTCGCTGCCGCAGCCTGTCTGGCCAGCTCCAGAGCGCGTTGCATGTAAAGTTCGTTATCCATGGGGCATCAGGCTATTGACTGCGCGGGTGTGGCTTTGAAGCCAGGGTCTCACTGATCTGACAAAGATCGCCAGAATCTGATCACTGGTCCACTGGGCTCAGGCTTTTCCGAGAAAGACGAAGCGGGGAATATCTTCGCCCCCCATTTCCACGGATTCCTGAAACATCGCCAGAGGTCGGACCCAGAGACTGTAGTCTCCGTAGAGGCAGCGGTAAACAACCAGCGACTCGCCGGTCTCTGAGTGAGTGGCCACGCCCAGGACTTCGTACTCGCCTCCTTTATAGTGACGATACAGGCCCAGCGGCACGGCGTTTTCTTCTGGAACATTGATTTTTGACATGGCGGCCATTCTAACCCGACATGACGGGAAGTCATAGGGAAGTGCTGACAGGCGAGGAACCGTTTGGAAGAATGCCATATTGCCACCCAGATCTTCCTTTTCGGCTTATCGATCTTGGGCCGAGCTGCTATCATTCGCGGCCTCTACTGGATTTGGGACCCGTCATGTTTGATCAAGACACCATTGCGCAGCTATCGAAGCTGAAGAAAGACATCCTTGCCAGCAAGGATATTGCCGAGGGCACAGTGACTGGGTCGGCTGGCCGGTATGGTTTTGTGAAGCTCGATGATGGCCGCAGCGTCTTTCTTAACCCTGAGAAGATGATGCGGCTGCTGCCGGGTGACCGCGTAAAAGTCAACGTCGTCAAGAACGACAAGGACCAGCTGGAAGGTGAGCTGGAAAAACTCGTCAGCTCGGAGTTGACCCGCTTTGTGGGCCGGTACAAGGTCAAAGGCAACGCGCATTTTGTGTTACCCGAAGGTCAAACCCGCTGGATCTTCCTGCCTCACCAGTTTCGGGCCAAATGCAAGGAAGACGACCTCGTTCTCGCCGAGATCGTTCATCACCCTTATGAAGACGGTAAAGCCGCCGCAAAAATTCTCCAGCGCATCGGCGCGGACGGTGAAGATTACCTGCACCAGAATCTGGTGACGGCGCGCTTCAATCTCT
>CAZXLJ010000190.1:0-4368 GCA_964641175.1 uncultured Cellvibrionaceae bacterium | reverse complement strand
CGGCCGCTGCTTTGGGAGTGGATGGTGACGTAGTGGCGCTGCTTCTGCTCGACCAGCTCATCGAATTCCCGCGCCAGTCGCTCCGGGTCGCTGGCGTCGTAGAGGTATCCCATGATCCCGGTTTCGCGCCATTGCACCCGCTGCGGGTCCAGATGTTCGCGCAGGAACTGCTTGTAGCAGCCGAATTCGGACCAGCGCCGTGGCGGCAGCTTGACCAGAACCTGCCACCACGGCAGAGCGTAGCGTTGTTCCAGCCAGCGCATCATGGTGCGCACGGTCGGAGCATGCATGACAAACGGTGTGTCGAAATAGCCGTCGAGCTGCCCGGCAAGAGGAAACGGGAGGTCGAACAGCTGGTGGGACGTTTCGTGCCAGTGACGCACCTTGCCGCGGATCGTGCCCAGTTCAGCCGGCTGGTGAAAGCACACGAACTGGTCGGCGGCGAGGAAATCACCGGGCTGCGCATGCCGGGTCACCACCACATCGGAATCCAGAATCACCACGGTATCTTCGACGCTGGCCGCAACCGCCGCCAGCTTGGTCAACTGCTGGGTGTGCCAGCCGGTGTAGCGAACCCAGTCAGGCCAACCCACCCGCCGCGCCAGGCTGCCCATGATCGTGGTGAGCTGGCGGCCGCAGCGGGACTGCCAGCGGCGGGCGCGCAGCCTTTGCGTTTCCACCGACGGCGGCAGAATCTCCCGGCTGGACAGCAGCTGCAGGCCCGCACGCTCATAGGGTTCGAATTCGGCGAAATCTTCATCCTGGACGATCACCTGATGGGGCAGTGTGCCCAGCGTCGAATAACCCAGGGAGGTGCGCAGCAGGTCGAAATGCTCCCGGTCGGCGGACCAGGTCACCGTCAGCAGCTTCAGCGGCCCGGCGCCCCGGGCCTGGGCGTCCGCCTGGGTGATGGCGGGCATCAGCGGGACAACAACGAACGCGCATTGCGTTCGATCCGGTCGAGTTGCTTGAGCACGCCGCTGCCTTGTAGCGGATAGTAGATCCAGGGCTTGGGCAGCTCAATCTGGTCGCGGACGGCGAGAAAGTCTTCCGCGTAGGGCAATACTTTTGAATCCCGCTCGCGCATCTGCCGGGATTGCTCCACCGTCAGATATTCAAACGGGTAAAAGCCGCAGCCCCGATGCTTGTGCGCCCACCGAAGGGCCTGCGTCTGCTGTTTGCCGCGAAACGCCGGTACGTTGGGCAGCCAGGCCACAAACGGATCACGAAGATAGCCCATCTGCTGGAAATGCTGGCGCGCCTGCTGTTCGTTTTCAGGTTCACTTGTCTGGAACTGCCAGCCTGCCGTCCGCAAATTGCGGACGCTGGCGATAAAAATGTCGGAGTACCAGGCACCGGCGCTGCTTTGCAGGCGGTCGACGTAATACAGATTATCTTCGGCGGAAAAGCGCGTAATCGCGTCATCCTTGTCGCGGTTATAACCTCGAAGAAAGGCCGGATGCACAAAGGCGCGACGCGGATGCGTGAACGCGCTGGCGAGAGCATCGCATTCGTCGGCCTGTAGCTGCCGCACCAGCTGGGTGTCGTCCTGCAGGAAACAGATAATCGCGTCTTCCG
Organism: uncultured Cellvibrionaceae bacterium; assembly: GCA_964641175.1. Lineage (GTDB taxonomy): Bacteria > Pseudomonadota > Gammaproteobacteria > Pseudomonadales > Cellvibrionaceae > CAYNST01. The sequence goes on along the minus strand of CAZXLJ010000190.1, from coordinate 2,790 downwards.
GCATGGCATCCAGGGCGGTCTGCATGTTGCCGTACAGCCCGCCATGCTTGCCGGCGCCATCGGCCTGTCGGGCTGGAAAATGCACCGGGTATTTCAATGCCAGTGAGGCCAGAATGCCGAGGGTTTCCGGATCACTGCTGTCGTCGTCGAAGATATGAATCTTGCCGTCGGGGGCGCAGCATTCTATGGAGTCAACGCAGTTCTGCAGAAACGCGCCACGATTGTAGGAAAAGATCCAGAAGTGCATGACCAGCTCCGTTGGGGGGTACAGGCAAAGTTGGGTTGGCACGCATCATACGCAAGCGCCCGTGGCCGCTCAACGCTCCGGGGGCTGTCTGCGGTAACGGGGTTTTTCCGGCACCGCGGTGCCGCTGCGACGCTCCACGAAACCCGCACCACACCAGGGGCGCATCTTCTCCGGGTCCCAGGGGGCTTGAGTGGCCAGGTGCTGGAATTCGTCTTTCAGGACATAGGTCTGGGCGCGAACGGGTCGAAAGGAGCCGGCCGTCAAAGCCTGCACCAGCCGCCGTTCGTACTGCTCACCCTCGAATTCGTCCAGCTTGCGCAGATCGCGGGCGCCGATATCCCGATAGAGGATTCCCGGCACCGCTTTTGACGTGGCGGCGGGTCGAATGACGGGATACACATCTTCCACCACGCGGGTGCGCCGGTAATTGAGTATGCGGGCCGGTTCGGTGATATAACGGCCTTCAACCAGCGCCTGCCACACTTCCTCAAACATCAGGGTTCCGTAGACAAACAGGTGCATGCCGGACTTCATTCTGATTGTGACCGGTCAGTAATAAAAGGAAACAAAGATGCGCAGCACATTGGCCTGGAAGCTGTAGGTCGGTTCCTCGCCGGGGGCGTAGGCCGCTGGTGCTTCCAGTTCGGATTCAGTCCTGCTCAAGAGGGCATTGCGGTAGTTGTCGTAGTCGAAATGCATGAAGTCCCAATAGAACCCCAGCGTCTGCTTCTGCACCATGGGCAGGTCGTAACCCAGTTCATAGGTGAGGCCAAACCCCAGATTGAACGAGTTGTAGCTGCTCAGTTCCTTGTCCCGCGCCCGGTATTCCGTGCCCAGCGGGTCGAGGTAGTCGAACATGTCCGAATAGAAATCCGCCTGCGTCTGAGTGTAGGTGCGCCCCTTGAGTTCAAAGATCATGCGTTCGGTAAGGGGGTGGATATACCGCAGTTCGAAGTTGCTGGCCTTGATCCCCCAACTGTCGTTAAAAACCCGCGCCTCCGCACGCACCGAGGCACGATAGGGCAGGTAGTACATGGAGCGCAGGGCGATGGCGTCACTGTTGCGGGAGCGCGGATAGACCTCACCTTGCCACTTCACATCGCCGGTGATTTCGTCCCGGAAGCGCGCTTGCCGGTACGGGTTGTTCAGGTAGCCGTCGTCGGTGACCGTCTCGACGTTCAGCGCCATGACCCAGTTGCGGGTAAGGATCTGGGACAGCCCCAGGCTGAAACGGCGGCGGTCAATATAGTCTTCGAAAGCATTGGCGGATTCGTCCTGACCGGGGTCATCATTGCGGCGCACCGTGTCGTCGCCCCGGGCATAACCGAGAGAAAGGGTAGTGAGGTCGCCAAAAAACGTCTGGCTGGCACCGAGGCTGAAGGTATTCGCCTCGTAGTCATTCTCAGAGGAATCGGTAAAGGACGCGCTCAGGATGGCATTGTCCACCAGCACATCAACCCCGGCGCTGTATTCGGTGCGCTCTTCGGAATACTTGCTGGCACCGGTCGCCAGCACGTCGATGGACGCGCTGGAGACCATATCCACGTAGTAGTTGCCATAGACGGAAACAGCGTCCTTGTAGCTCTTGCGGACCAGAACTGATGGGCCTTCAACGGTCACTCCGCCGCCGTCATAGACGTGATAAAGCAGGTCGGCGCGATCTTCCGGCAGTACTTCGGTGTGAGCGGGGGATGAGCCCAGGAAAACGCAAATCGCCAGCGCCGCCTGCGCAATCCGGTTAATTGCAGCCACAGCCACCTCCGGCACTGCCCTCGGCGCCCCGGGCGGCTTCCCGCGCTTCGTAGACGTGCATCATGTAACGGGTCGCCACCGGGTCGCGCTCGAAAGCCATGATCGGATCGGCCAGGTTGCCCCGTTCATAGGGTTTCACCCACGGTTGCCAGGAAGAGCAGCCCGCGGTGCCCAGCAGGCTTAATAAGACGATGTAACGAGCAAGCATTCGATACGGTTTCCGGTTTATTGCGCCAGCAGCTTCTTGATGACCTTGCGGTAGGTTTCTTCTTCACCCGGCCGGTAGCCCTGATGCAAATGAACGTAATGGCCTTTCTTGTCGATGAAGTAACTCGAAGGCATGGCGGTGTTCTTGTACAGCTCGGCTACCTTGCCCTTGCCGTCGTGCAGCACGGGGAAAACCACCGGGGTAGATTTCAGAAATTCCTGGGCTGCACCGACCTGATCATCCAGGTTGATGCTCAGCAACGTGAAACCGGCCTTGTGGTAGTCCGCATGAATCTTGTTCAGCAATGGCATTTCCTGACGGCAGGGGGCGCACCAGGAGGCCCAGAAGTTTATCATCACGACCTGACCCTTGAGGCTGGACAGGCGCACGCTTTCACCCGTCAGGGTTTTCAGGGTGAAGTCGGGTGCGGGGCCGTAGGGGATGCCCGCAGCGGGTTTTGCCGGTTTGGCCGCATGGGCAGCCAGAGCCAGAAACGTACACAACAAAAGGGCGGATAGTGAACTGAATAGATGCTTCATAAATGGACTCCTGCTTCTCAGCTTCTAGGCTGCGTACGAAAAGT
>CAZXLJ010000189.1:0-4394 GCA_964641175.1 uncultured Cellvibrionaceae bacterium | reverse complement strand
TTTTTGTACACAGCCCAGGGCCTGTTGACGTGGAGGCTTTTCCCGCCACGAAAAATCGGGTTTCTCACCGGCCGCGCCGAGCACACCTGCATTATGAAAATCCGGAAAAAAGTATTTTTCGACGGACTTCGGATGACCCGATTCACACAATGATCGCTGCACAGAAAAAAGCCTTACAGACCCGGAATCGTTTGCAGTACAATTTCGCCGCTGGGTAAAACTCAATCAATGGCACAGGCGGCGGTGGAAGCAGCCTGGCTGTCAGGAAGACAATTCAAACGCCGCGCAACGACCGCGCTGAACCGGTTAAAAGAGAGAAACAGAAAAAACAGTCACCGTTCGTCGGGCAAAGTTCACACCTGCCTGCGAAGGTCGCCCGTGAAATCGCCTGCAAAGGTTACCTGCAAAGACGCATCCGCAGGGAATATGTCCCGCCACAGGTGGACTTCTGCACGGGTTCAGCCACAGGGGTCGACGATCACCAAGGGAATGCCATCCGATGTACTTCCACCGAACGGGTCACCCGGTTATAGCGCCGGAAATATCCTCCTGAATTGATCGAATCTTATTCAGCAACAGCCTGAACATTTTCCGAGACGGGACCTGAATTTATCCGGACCGGGCGCGCGTGAACGATTCGTGTACGGCCTTTTGCCATGGTCCAGGCTTCTGCCTGGGGAACCGGGCGCTGAACGACCTGCCTGGATAACAGGCTCCTGTTGCGCATTTATTCCAGCATTGACTGCACGCTGTAACTGCAGCTGAAACGGCACGCTGAACTGCGGATTGTCGCTGCACCCCGTTCAGAAGCCTCCAATATATTCGACTGCCTGCAAGCGGCGGGCAGTAAAGACAAGAACACGTACGAGGTACGGTAAACATGGAACAACGCAGACGAGGCACCATTTTGCTTGCCGCCATCAACGCCCGATTTATTGAAGATGTCGGCCCGGTAGGAAGCATATTGATCGAAGACACAATCCAGTTATGGCGCAGCAAACGCTGGCACGGGCCGGCCGCTTTCCGCCACTACATCAATCATCTCGCCGCCAATATTGATAATCGAACCTTGAAAGAGCGGTTTTTAAGAGACGCCGGTCACCTGTTGCTGGAGGCACAAGGCGCCGCCACCACCCACTAAACCGATCTTTTTTCGTCAACTCTGCTCTCGGTCCGCCCCTGCGTAAACGGGCCCGTCTCACAGCGGCCGGCTCACGCGCAGACGCACACCACCAGAATTCCATCCAATATAAAAACCGCTCGATACGGATATATCGATTTGGGAGTTACACATGGTTCGCAGCAGAATGCCAGTCACCTTGCAGCTCTTCCTGCTTCTGGTACTGGTCCTGATTATCAACGCCGGCGCTTATCTGTTCATCCTGCAGAATGTTTATCAGGAAGAGCTGAGGTCTCAAGCGAAAACAGTGGTCGCCAACGTGGAAGCCTTCAGCGCCTGGGTGTCGCGCTCCGGCCGGATCTGGGTCAAGGACGGTTCCCAGGATTATCTCAGCGCCGAGGCCGTCCATGCGCCGGACGCGCCGGATAATGTCTATCACTTCTATTCGAAAAATCCCGCCCTGGCCACCCGGGAATTTTCTGAAGTGGTGGCTCAGTCTCCGTCGCCGGCAAAGTTTCGCATGACCTCACACAACGTGATGAACCCCCGCAACGCACCGAATGCGTTTGAACTGGATGCCATCAATAAAATTCGCAGCGAGAATCTGACCGAATATTTTGATTCCACCTCCGATTCCTTTCGCTATGCGTCCCCGCTTTATCACAAGGCTTCCTGTATCCGCTGCCACGGCGATCCGGCAAAGGCGCCCAAGGATGTGCTCGACATTTACGGCGCCGAGCGCGGTTTCGGTTTCAAGGAAGGCGAAGTGGCCGGCATCATCAGCGTAACTCTGCCCAAAAAGAACCTCTGGCAGAGCACCATGTCGATGTTCAGCCTGGTTGAAGTGGGCATTATTTTCCTGTCGATCCTGCCCATTTTATGGTTTGTCCGCCGCGCCATTATCGTGCCGGTCAAAACCCTGACCGAAGCGGCCGACAACATATCCAAAGGTCAGGAAACCGACGTGGATATTTCCGCAGTGCCACAAAACAGCCAGAATGAAATTCACCAGTTAATGCTGGCAACCGCCCGCATGCGCAGCAGCTTCACCATCGCCACCCGGAAAATGAAGGAAGCCCGCGCCCAGGCCGACAAGGCAATCCGCTACGCTAAAGCCCTCAAAGCCAAAATGTAAAGCTGTCCGCCTCCCTCTGGATATACCGGGGGGAGGCGGTCACGAAAGACTGTCTTATAGTCACTTCCACCCGCCAAAAGTCTGCTATCTGCGCTTTTTGCAAGTTCAGATTGTGACGTCCTGTGCAGCCCATCACCCCAAAAGGGACGATAATTCCCGGTGATTCAGCACGATAAAAACTTATAAATTCGGGGGCTCTACAATGTCGACTGTTCCACAATCATCAACCGGCGGGTTGGCGCGACGCATCTGCATCGCAATTCTCGCACCACTGGTTTTAACGCTCGCAGCGTGCGGAGGCCAAGGCTCGAGTTCGTCCAGTTCTTCCGCATCCAGCAGTTCATCTTCAAGCTCCAGTTCATCATCGAGCAGTTCATCTTCCAGCAGCAGCTCTTCCTCCAGCAGCAGCTCTTCGAGCAGCACCGGCGGCAGCGTCGTGGATTACCCACCCATTCAGAATGGATGCTCGGGCTGGGCGACGCGCTTCTGGGATTGTTGCAAACCGCACTGCGGCTGGGCCGGAAATACATCTCACATTGGTCAGCCGATGAACAGCTGTTCTGTCGAAAACCAGCTGCTCACCGATGTCGATGCACGCAGCAGTTGCGACAACGCCGGCGGCACCGCCCACACTTGCTGGGATCTGGTGCCTTATGCGGATACCAGCAATGAGCGTATCGCCTACGGTTACGCCGCGACCCATGCGGGCGACGACATTTGCGGTCGCTGTTACCAGATCGATTTCACCGGCCCTTCCAGCAGCGCTCCGAATGACCCCGGTGCCGCGGCACTCGCCGGTAAAACCATGATCGTTCAGGCAATCAACATCGGTGGCGATGTCGGTAGCGGCCAGTTTGACATTCTGGTACCGGGCGGCGGCGTGGGCCTTTTCAACGCCTGTACCAGTCAATGGGGTATTCCGGAGCAGGAACTGGGCGCGCAGTACGGCGGGCTTCTCTCAGCCTGCAAACAGGAACTGGGCTATGAAAGAAGTCTGGATGAATATAAATCCTGTCTCACCAACAAGTGCGACAGCGTTTTCGGTTCGCGCGGCCTGACCGAGCTGCAAAACGGTTGCCTGTGGTATGCCGACTGGTTTGAAGCGGCCGACAACCCGGCTCTGAAGTACAAGGAAGTGGCTTGTCCTGCGCAGTTGACCTCTGCGACCGGCATGAATCGCAGCCATCTGAACGACATCAGCAACGCCTGCGGCAATTAAAAATTGCCCTGCCGGAGCGGCGCCTGCCGCTCCGGTTTTTCCTTTCCCCTTCTGCAATTTCCAACATCCATTTTCTCTGGAATTTCCATCTGCAGCTTTTTTCGATTTCTGACCGGTTACTGCTTTTTCAAACCGTCAGGTAACTGCGCACCCGGCTTTCATCCATTTCGCCGATTCTCCCCTGCACTACCACATTGCCTCTGTCCATCACTGTATATGCATCGGCCAGATTGCGGGCGAAATCGAAGTATTGCTCGACCAGTAAAATGGCCATTTCGCCGCGCTGTCGCAGGAGGTTAATAACGTGGTGGATGTCCTTGATGATTGACGGCTGAATACCTTCGGTGGGTTCATCCAGAATCAGCAGTTTCGGTTTCATGACCAGCGCCCGGGCTATTGCGAGTTGCTGTTGCTGACCGCCCGAAAGGTCGCCGCCCCGCCGATGGAGCATCGCCAGCAGCACGGGGAACAGATCGAAAATCTCCGGATCGATTCGGCGTTGCAGGCGTGGCAGCGTGGCAAACCCGGTTTTGAGGTTTTCCAGAACGGTCAGCTGGGAAAATATTTCGCGGCCCTGGGGTACATAGGCAATACCCTGATGAGCGCGCTGGGCGATCGACAGATTGGCGATGTCTTTGCCCTGCCATCGGATCGCCCCTTGCCGGATTCCCTGCCGGCCTGTCACCGCGCGGGCGATGCTGGTTTTACCGACGCCATTGCGGCCGAGAATGCAGGTGATTTCACCGATTTTCGCCTCAAGGCTGACTTTCTGTAGCGCCTGACTGGCGCCGTAAAAAAGGTCGATATTTTCGACTGATAACATCTGGTTTCTCCAAAGCGGCCTGGGTTGTGTACGAAAAGTGCCTTTAACCGGGAACTTGTCTCAACTGCTCGTCGCCCTCGCGTACGCGGGGGCCCAC
>CAZXLJ010000188.1:0-4402 GCA_964641175.1 uncultured Cellvibrionaceae bacterium | reverse complement strand
AAGGGCTGGCCGCCGCAGTCAGCGTGGATGCCATCAGCAGCGTGAGCATACCGGCCGTGATTATCAATTCAACTTCCATGAGCGCCACCAACCGGGTCGAAATCGACGGGCGTTATCTGAAAATGGATGGAGAATCCCGAATCCACATCGGCACAGGTTCCCTCCGGATCGGTGAGCGTGAACGCACCGATTACGCCTACGTCGGATCCAACACCCGCATTCATGTCGCCGACAACAGTGCCACCAGCACGCCTGCAAGCACAGGTGGTGAAGTGGCCATTCACGCCGATCGCGGCATTCACGTAAGTGGCCAGCTCAAAGTACAGGGTGGTACGGATGCGGAAAGCGGCCCACGTCTTCTCCTCGACAGCGGTGGTGTGCTGGCGTTCTCGTCAAATCTGGCTTTAGGTACGGCGACTGCAGCCGGGAGTATGATTCTCAACGCCCGAGACATGCGGATTAGCCGGTACGACTCATGGAAGCTGCTGACTCTTGGGACTCTGAACCAAGGGTTAAGATACTCGCGTGCTGAATTAAATGTTCAGCGAGACATTATCAGCGACCAGCGGAACAGTCGTAATCCATTAGATGGACTTGTTCTTCACCACAATCTGGCCATACGAGCTGGCATGGAAGATCCGACCGGTGTGCTCGATCTCGAAAATATTGTTTTGTCTGTCTCGCCCGGTCAGAGCGACCAGCCGCTCGACCTCGTTCTGCAGGGCGCGACTGTTGAGCTTGCTGGCATTGAATCAAACGCGGTTCCAGTCAATGTGAGCCTCACTGCAACCCGGGGTGGCATCCTCCATGGAGGACCGGTAACTACATACGGTGGTGATTATTCAGCAGTGGCCGCAGGTGACGTTCAGTTCAGTCTGGAGGCAGGCTTGAACACTTGGGCCGGTATGGCGCAGGCGGGATCCATCGATATTGCCAGCGGAGAATTGGTGTCCCTCTGGATCGACAACCCCGGACAAACCTGGAGCTCGAAGCTGCAGGCCAGGTTGCAAGGCGACGAGATACTGGTGCGGGCGCCCGACGTGGACCTTGATCTGCAGGTTCAGGCGGATTTTCTGGATATCAGCGGTGACCGTTGGGTGAATATAGAGGGACAAGTCTCTGGTCTGACTTACCTACAAGGCAGTGATACCTGGAAAGTGAGTGGTGACTTCAATGAGCTTGCTTTGAATCTGACGGATGGTCAATTCGAAATAACGGATGTCAACGATCTGGCGCTAACGGACGCGAGGTTAGTTGATTCCGGTGGCAGCATTACGCTTGGTGACGAATACTCGCTTGTCGTCGGCGGAGAACCGTCTCCCAATTTGGTCGGCTTCTCCGTACTTACGTCGCACTTAAGTCTTCAGGCGGGCGATGTTAGCTTTGAAGCCCCCATTGCCATTGAGCCTTTCAATTCTGACCTGATTACACGGTTCGCTCGCAATCTGTCACTCAATAACTCATACCACTACAACCTTATCGACGACCGACGGGTTCCTAATATCAAGTTCATAGGACCTAAGGCAGGCGGCGCACGGGTATGGGCCGGTCCCGATCTCTTTCAGCCCGCTCATGAAGCCGCCGTGGGCACTATTTATCTTTCCGGAGGCGACAATCTTGTGGAGCTTGCCGGGGATTTGATATCGCCAGTACGTCTGGGCGACGGCGCGGACACAATCCGTCTTTTAGCCCCCGATCTGAAGCGCCGCTTCCTGGGTTTCGACAAGACCATGGATACGCTGATTCCGTTTACGGACCCGTCTGACGCTGCGCCCATATTGCCGGCTCTGAGCGCGCCCGCTACCAATGCCCGTCCGGACGGTGGCGCCGTCACTGAGGGCAGCGGGGTGATCGACTATTTTGAGCGGGCCACCCGCATCCAGCAGTCCAGTGAACAGCTGGCAATTAACTGGAACAGCTTCGATATTGGTTCCGGTCACCGGGTGGTCTTCTATCAGCCGGATTCACAAGCCATCGCATTTAACCGGGTTCTCAGCAATGACCCGACCCGAATTTACGGTGAACTGACCTCCAATGGCCGCGTTGTGATCAGTAGCCCGGGCGGCATTGCCATGGGCAAGAGCGCAGCCATCAATGTCGGCGGCCTGACGGCTTCCACCTTGATCCCCACTAACCTGTTCGGCACGGATACCCAGACATGGGAAGCCAACGAGAACAGTGCAGCGGTGATTAATCTGGCGAAGATCGTTGCGACTTCGGGCGGCGATGTGACTTTGCTGGGACGGGCAGTGGCCAATGGCGGAAGCATAATCACGGATCACGGCACCGTGACGCTCGTTAGCGCCGAGCGGGTCGCTCTCACGCCGGCCGGTGAAGAAACACCCTTATGGGCAGAGGTGGAGGCTGCCGCTGCCGGCCCGGCGCTGCTGGATGCCGCTGTTATGAATCTGGGAAAGATCAACGCGACGGGTGGATTCGTTTCGTTGCTCAGTCGTCCTCTTCCTCCAACAGAGGGCGCCGGTGAAATGTCGGCAGAGGCAATGGGAGTTCAGCTGGAGCAGGACGGTGGTTTCAGGGTTACTGATAACGTTGATGTGTACGTCGCCGGTGAAATCGACGTGGGGGGCTTGGTAACGGGCGAACCTGAGTCAGACGATGGTTTCAGAATCGCTGGCCGCCATGTGCAAATTGCGGGAGAACTGATAACGGGTGATTTTAATGAACTGTCGACCGAAGATAACATAAGTTCATACCCGGCAAGCATGAGCATCCAGGCGGAAAACTCTGTGGTCGTTCGGGGCAATATCCAGGCGCGAGGTCCTTTCGGTAACGCGCTGTTTATTGACGCGCCTTACATCGGTTTTGAAAGCCAGGCAGACGTCTGGATCGGGCCGGGCCAGCTGACGATCGGTAGGCCGGAGACAACGGCTCGGGTATATACCGGTGACGATACGAATCTTGCTGCCGCCGCTGGCTGGGGGACTTACGGTGTTGCGCTAGGCGAAGGCGGTGAGGTGACGATAAACGCGAGTGATGCCATTGTCCTGCGTGGAAATATCAGTGCGCAAGGTGCTGTCTGGGACCCCAGTAATACTGGAGCCGATGGAGGCAATATCACGATCAACAGCAGTAACCGGCTGGGCCTGCATGGCGCCTTGAATACGGGCCGCGGTGGACTGTATGGAGATCCCGGGACTGCGACCTTGCGTGGCAGAAATCTGTTAATTGCCGAAGCGAGCGACGCCTATACGCTCTCGGCGAAGGCTCTGAACGGTAGCTTGGAATATAGCAACCTGATAATTGAGGGGTCAGATCTCGCCGTGGGGGGCGATTCGCCGGTCAGGTTGACACTCGGCAACGACCTGAGCCTGCAGGCGGGAAACCAGAACGCGCCGAGCGATCTGGATCTTTCCAATCTGTCGATTTTCGACGTCAACCCGAACATGACAAATCTAAGCCTCAGAGGAAATAATATTATTGCCCCGGTATTCAACTTCTCTCTGGGCGGCGACACCGTCTCTGATTCAAGCCGCAATCTCCAATTATCGATTGTCGCCGCCGGTAACATTTTCCACCCAGCCGACGTGTATCTCCGCGGAGGATCATATGCTGCAGTGGCGGGCGGCGATATCTTGTTCGCACCCGGCGCCTGGTTGGAAAACATCGGCATTGGAACAGGTGGCGGCGTCATACAGATGGAGGCGGGCGGTAACATCGCAGTGGGTATCAAACGGTACGACGATTGGGCGAGTGGCATGTTGCCCGCAAGTTTGACCGGCGATCAGATTCAGGTGGTGGCACCCCACGGCAAACTCGATCTGAATATTCACGCGCGCGAATTATCCATAAGCGGAGATGAAATACTATGGATCAACGCGTACGTGCAAAGCTACGCACAACTCAATCTGGCTCGCGGTAGCGAGTGGTCGGTGACAGGGGATCTTGGCGGTCTGTCAGTCAACAGCTCCGGACAGGGAATCGGACCTCTGGATACAGGTTTGTATGTAACAGATACCGGCGGGTTACTGCTGGGCAATATCAATGCGGTTGACTTCGGTCTCATCACCATCCGGACAGATGGTCACATTGCCCAGGCCCCGGGTTCCGCCATTCACCTTGATCCAGGAACGCTGTATCTCCGCGCGGAGCAGGGTGTGGCACTGGGTGCCGGTGGCGACGCAAGCGTGTACCTGGACGACTTCGTGTACAGCAGATTGATGGTGGATTACGGTACTGAACTGCACTTGAACGGCCCGATCACGCAACGCGCAGCGGGCGAGCAGCTGCTGTTCTCTACCACCCGCTCCGGCGAACCGTCGCTGGTTTCCATCGGGGAGAATTTTGAACTGACCGTAGGCAGTAAGCCTCTCAGCAGTTTGAAAGTCGGCAACGCGGGCAGCACCATCAATCTGGCCGCCTCCGTACCCTTCCCGATCACCCT
>CAZXLJ010000187.1:0-4436 GCA_964641175.1 uncultured Cellvibrionaceae bacterium | reverse complement strand
CCCCCGGCCTTTTTATCTCGACTGAGGCCGTGTATCCTCTCGAATCCCCGACTTGCCTGACGATCATCATGCTAGAGCGCTATATTCGACTGACGCGGATCAACCGGCCCATTGGCATTTTTCTGGTACTCTGGCCCGCACTGTGGAGTCTTTGGCTAGCAACCGAAGGGTGGCCGGACGTCAAGCTCATCATCATCTTTACCCTCGGCTGCATCATGATGCGCTCGGCCGGCTGTGTCATTAATGATTATGCCGATCGCAAGTTTGACGGAGCAGTCCAACGCACGCGCGCGCGGCCGATGGTCACCGGGGAAGTCAAGCCGGCGCAAGCGCTGACGTTATTTGTTGTTCTGTCCCTGCTGTCGTTCTGCCTGACTTTGTTCACCAACGCCCTGACCATCAAGCTGGCGCTGGTCGGCGCACTGCTCGCCGTCATCTACCCTTTCTCCAAACGCTTCACCCATCTGCCCCAGGCATTTCTGGGTGCGGCCTTCGCCTGGGCGGTCCCCATGGCTTTCGCCGCGCAAGCCGGCACTGTACCGGCATCTGCATGGCTGGTCTATGTGCTGGTCGTGCTCTGGGCGGTCATCTATGACACCTTTTATGCCATGGTCGACCGGGACGATGATCTCAAAATCGGCGTGCGCTCCACGGCTATCCTGTTTGGCGAACTCGACCGGCTCATGACCGGTACGCTGCAGATCCTGATGCTCTTTGCACTGCTGCTTGTAGGCAACCGCTTCGAGCTGGGTGTGGCTTATTATGTGTCGGTCGGCGTGGCCGGCGCTCTCTTTGCTTATCAACAATTCCTGATCAGAAACCGCAACACAGACCTGTGTTTCAAGGCATTCCTGAATAACAACTGGGTTGGCCTGGCGATTCTTTGCGGTATCGTCGTCGACCGCTGGCTGTCATAAAACAGCAACATTGGGTCGATTAAATGGCGTCTGGCCGCTGGCCGCGACTCTCATTCTGCGGCTTCGCGACCAGCGCAACTGCCTTTTAGATAGCAACAGATGTGAGCACGCTTTGTGGACAAAACCATACTGATCGTTGACGACGAAGCCCCGATCCGCGACATGCTGCGGGTTGCGCTGGAAATGTCAGAGTACCGGTGCCTGGAAGCCGGGGACGCGCAGACCGCGCACAGCCTGATCATCGATCAAAAGCCGGATCTGATCCTGCTTGACTGGATGATGCCCGGGGGCAGTGGCATCGAGCTGGCGCGTCGGCTCAAGCGCGACGAAGTCACCGCAGCGATTCCCATCATCATGCTCACCGCCAAGGGCGAGGAAGATAACAAGATCCAGGGCCTGGAAGTCGGGGCCGACGATTACATCACCAAACCCTTTTCCCCGCGCGAACTCATCGCCCGCCTGCGTGCCGTGCTGCGCCGCACCGAGTCCTTCGCCACCAGCGAACCGATCCAGATTGAAGGTCTGTGCCTGGATCCGGGCAGTCACCGGGTCACTATCAATGATATGCCGGTGCAGATGGGGCCTACAGAATACCGGATGCTCGAGTTTTTCCTCACCCACCGGGAACGGGTGTACAGTCGCAGCCAGTTGCTGGATCATGTCTGGGGCGGCAATGTCTACGTGGAGGAACGCACGGTGGACGTGCATATCAGGCGTCTGCGCAAGGCGCTGACCCGCGACGGGCATGACCGTTTTATCCAGACGGTACGCGGCGCCGGCTACCGGTTTTCCAGCAAGACGGCGGAAAAAATCTGAGTGTCGGCAAGCATGCCGCTCAAGCCGCCCACTTTTGACTGGAAACCTTCGTGCTTAACAGCAGCTTGAAATCAGAAATCTGGCGGCTGGCGCTATTGCTGGCCGGCTGCGCCCTTGCGGGCGGATTCTCCGGGCACTTCACGCTGCTCATGCTGGCCGGACTCGCCTTCAGCGTTGTCCGCCTGCTGCTGAAAATCAATCAGTTGAGCCGCTGGACCCAGGCCACCCGCCTGTCGCAAACCCCTCCCAAAATACATCCGGGCAGCCTCTGGTCCGACGTTGTATACGACATTGAGCTGCTGCTGCTGCGCCATGAAAAGGAGAAGCAACGCCTGAGCACCATGGTCAATCGGGTTCAGCAGATGACTGCGGCCCTGAATGACGCCGTGATTCTGATCAACCGCCGGGGCAACATGGAGTGGTGGAACCAGGCCGCCGAGCGCCTGTTCGATTTCCAGGACTCCGACGCCGGCCACAAACTTACCAATCTGATTCGCCACCCCGACTTTATCCATTATTTTGAGCACAGAGACTACGACGCGCCGCTGGAGCTGACACTGACCCGCAAGCAGTACCATCTGGAGTTCCATATCCACGTCTTCGGTGACAACGAACGCCTGGTGGTTGCTCGTGATATTACCCGCCTCTTCAAGCTCGAACAGATGCGCAAGGACTTTGTCGCCAACGTATCCCACGAACTGCGCACCCCGCTGACCGTCATTCGCGGCTATGTGGAAACCCTGGTCGACAATCCGGTAACGCCGCCCGGCATGGGCAAGGCGCTGACGCAGATGGAAACCCAGTGCAACCGGATGACAGTGCTGATTAATGAGCTCCTTCTGCTGTCGCGGCTGGAAACGGACCAGCGGGAAAAATTCGATACGCCGGTGTCGATTGCCGCCCTGGTCAACACAGTAGTTCAGGAAACGCGGGCTCTGGGGGAAAAACGCGGTCAGCAGTTTGTCGTCGTCGGCGATCCTGACCTGGCAATTCTCGGGCACGAACAGGAGCTTCACAGCGCCCTGGCAAACCTGGTCATCAACGCTATCAACTACTCCAATGACGGCGGCAAGATCTATATCCAGTACGAGAAGAATCCTTTCGGTGCGGTCATCCAGGTACGAGACACCGGCATCGGCATAGATCAGCAGCATCTGGCCCGTCTCACTGAACGCTTCTACCGCGTAGACTCAAGCCGCTCCGCGGCGTCTGGCGGGACGGGGTTGGGTCTTGCCATTGTTAAACACGTATTGCTGCGCCACAATGCCGAGTTGACGGTAACCAGCAAGGTAGGACAGGGTAGCCAGTTTACCTGTCATTTCCCCTTGAGCGTTGTCTGCAAATCCCCCGGCGTCGCCGGATAGCCCATTCGATCACACCGTCAAGGGTCCAGATCAAGATATCCCAGGACATTCCGGAGACGCCGTGAAAACAGCTTTTATCGAGTCATTGGCGGCCGTGCCGGCGGCGCAATGGGATGCCCTCTGGAACTGCGATTATCCGTTTGTCCGCCATGACTTCCTTTACGCCCTGGAACGCAGCGGTTGCACCTCCGTTGCCAATGGCTGGCAGCCGCACCACTGTCTGGTGTGGGACGGCGAAATGCTGGTGGCGGCCATGCCGCTCTATCTCAAAATGCATTCATACGGCGAGTATGTATTCGACTGGAGCTGGGCCGACGCCTGGCACCAGTGCGGCCTGAATTACTATCCCAAATGGATCAACGCGATCCCTTTTACGCCGGCCACCGGCCCGCGCTGGGCAGTCGCCAGCCCGCTCGCGGAACAGTGCTTGTTCACTGCGGTAGAGCAGGCGCTGACAGACAGTGGCCACTCTGGGCTTCACCTGCTCTTCCCAGCCCGAGAAGCCATTCCGAATACTTCGACGCCCTGGCTCACGCGTTATGGCTGTCAGTTTCACTGGTTCAATCAGGGATACACGGATTTTGAGGATTTTCTCGAGCGTTTCGCCTCACGCAAACGCAAGTCCCTCCGGCGCGAGCGCCGCAAGGTTGCGGATCAGGGCATTGTGATTGAAACATTAACGGGCGCCGGTCTGACGACCGATGACTGGGCGGGATTTTATCGTCTTTACCAGCTGACCTACCTCAAGCGCAGTGGTCACACGGGCTACCTGAACGAAACATTCTTCCAGCAAATTGGCGCACGGCTCGCCGGGCAGGTGATGATGGTCAGAGCAATGCTGAATGGCCGCTGGATCGCCGCCGCTCTGTATTTTTATGACCACACCACCCTCTATGGGCGCTACTGGGGCGCCATCGATGAGTTCGATGGCCTGCATTTCGAGTGCTGCTATTACGCGGGCATCGAATTTGCGATCGCCCGAGGACTAAAAAGGTTCGATCCCGGCGCGCAGGGCGAGCATAAAATCCAGCGCGGTTTTACTCCGGTGCTCACCCGTTCTCTGCACCGCGTTACCCATGCGCAACTGGCGTCTGCCGTGGCGGCATTTCTCGAACAGGAAAAAACGCATATCGAAGACTACTGTCAGGAGGCCCGCGCGGTATTGCCGTTTCGTGAAGGTGAACCGCTGGTACCTCTGGACATTCTCCTGAACTGATCGCGCCGGCAGCGTCAGCAATGACGCTACTGCATGCACACAAGTTCGCTCAGATGGTGCGCATCCAGGTCCCCCCTGCAAAGGGGGGATTTAGGGGGGTGGTTTTTCCGGGGCGCGCACGAG
>CAZXLJ010000186.1:0-4437 GCA_964641175.1 uncultured Cellvibrionaceae bacterium | reverse complement strand
GCCAGAGGCGCCATAGAGAACACTGGTGTAATTGGCGTAGTTTGTAAGGAACCCGCGGTGCTATCAGGACACACACATCAAGGCTATCAGCGACGTGCTATCAGGACAGTCACATCAATGCGATTAGAAACCGTTAGATTAGAGAGGCTTGTTAGATAGTTCAATCCTGCCAGTCCGAGTGAGGAGTCGTCAATCCATCAGAGTGAAGCTTAAAGGGCAAGCCCAGAATAAATGAATGCAGATCTTACTTTTATAACGGTAAACTTGCTCTCTTCACTTCTCAGATAATTACATCCAACCAAACAGACGGCGGAACAAATATTACGGCAAGAATTAAACCGGTTACTCCGGTCCAAAAGTAAAGGTGGATAAAGATCCTAAACTTCAGAGGAACTTTTGAGAATTGCTTATCGACTTGAGCACGCCGAGCGGCAGAAGGGGAGAGGCAATATGCCGTCCACTCACCCATCTTCTGACAATTTCCCATGATGCCTAAGTTTATGCGTTCTCTGCCCCAGATAATCCTTTCTATCTCCTGATGCCAACCTATAACGTGAAAGAAAATGACAGACATTCCGGAAATCATCATTAACGCTGTCGAAATTATTAGTGCGATTTCTTCAAATGTGAATAGTTGAATTACGCGCATTAAATTGTCACTCAGTTTATGACGGCTTCGTATATTGCCGACGAGCCCAACTTTGCTAAACCGCCTAAAACTTGGCTGCCGGCGTACCCCGCAAAGCCACCTGCAAGTATTCCACACCAAAGTAAGCTAGTTCCTGCAATTGGAGCAGCGAAAACCAGACTGCACCCCATATAACCGCCCGCAGCCGCGTAAGTACCCCCAACAACACTTCCCACGGCACGACTAGTCTCAACTACCGCCGTCCGCGTACACCCAGGATCTTTAGCACTGGAATGACAGGCTTTGTGTATCTCTACTCCGCTGACTCCGATGTCCAGCGCAATCCCCAGATGACCGATTCGTTTGAGCTTATTAGAAACAGCCTTTGTGCGCGCAAGCTGCTTCTCAAAACCAGTCAACGATCCCTTGCCCGACTGTTGCTTCCACTGGTGTACCACGGATTTGGTACTGAGGCCCAGCTTTCGTTTGATATTCGCCGTCTCTGCACTGGGTCCGAACATCTGCCTTTCCACCAAACCATTCATCATTTGATCAAGCTGAAGAAAATAGCGTCTGCGTTGCTCAAAAAAATGCGGATTGACGCGCTTACCCGTGCTCGAGTGACTGTTCTTATACAGCGCATCAATGCTTTTAAGGACAGATTCTACGCGTTTGACCTTTACACCGTAATAATTGCCAGAGGCGCCATAGAGAACACTGGTGTAATTGGCGTAGTTTGTAAGGAACCCGTAGCGCTTCGCCATTTGCTTGCGTTCCTGCTCGGACATTTCCGCGAGCTGCTTGTCCACAGATTCCGCAGCAATTTGCATCGCCGCCTCGGCTTTGGTGCAGGACTGCGGGTTGGGCGGCGTAACGATGATCATCTGACCGGCCTTGATTTCACCGCCAGTCAGATGTTCATTGACGCCTCTGAAATGGTCGATAGTCGCCTTGTTTGGCTGTTCATAAAGCTTCGCGATAGTTTCACTGATCGTTGCGGGCTGGTCTGCGAGAAAGAAGAGTGCGTCGTCGGGTAGACCTTCAGCATCCGCTGCGGTGAGCTTGTCATCCATGCCAATAATCCTGCAAAGCAGTCGATTATATGGGAACTGTTAGCAGATGGCCGTAGCACATTGTCGTATCAGCTTGTAGGAAAACGACCATGCCATTAGGGGCTATCAGGACAGTCACATCAATGTTATCGAGACAGGCACCAAAAGGGGTCGAACAAAATGGTGTGTACCACTATAAAAAGCAGTCGCCCGGTGCCGCGAAAATCAAGCTCTAAAAAAACCGAAATGCTTGGCGAGCCGCTGAACGATCAACTGGATAGCGGCACTGCCTGCGGTGGCGGTGGCGCAGGTTGTCCAGAATTCAAGATGAGACCAGAGAACTGTGAGGAGCAGAAAAAAAGTGATGAACGAATAAAGTCCGAGCACCATCCCGCGAAACAGTTGAGCCACTTGAGCCGGCCCTTCTGCCCGGTGGGTGAACACGGCGAGCACCAGGCTTAGAATCGGGAAGGCCGCCAGCAATCCGCTCCAGGTCTCTCCCACGTTAGTTGCGATGGCGGTCACGCTCAGGGTGAGCAGGCCGCCGGTGATCATTCTTGCCGGTAGACTCCGCAGCGTGGATGCCCGTGCAAGTGGGGCTGTCTTGCGAGGCAGGAGTAATGGTGCCATTGCGAGAGTCGCGCATCCGATGGCGAGAGAGAAAGCTAGCGTGAAATCAAATTGCGACAGACACAGCGCAATAGTCAGCCATGCCGTGAGGCCGCTGCCGAGTGCGAGCGGCCATGGCAGCCGCTCGCTTGCCCAGGAATAGACAATTCCAAATCCCATGACACCCGCGATGGCCGAGATCGCAGCAATTGCAGCCTGTGATCCGAAGTGCTTTCCTTGTTCCGCAGCCATAAAAATCACGATCGGCCCTGCGACGACTGGCAAGCCACCCAGAACGCCCGCGACCCGGGAGCCCCAGCGCCAGCCGGCGAGCGTCACTGCGGCAATGAAAAGCGGCACGATGGTCATTTTAAGCAACAACATTAAAACGTGCTCACGAGTTCAATCTTGAAATTTTTAAATGGGAAGAAATTAAAAATATAGTGTAACGGTCGTCCATCCGAGAGAGCCTACTGCTTTGTGACCCGAATTTGATTATTTTCCTCGGGCATCTTCGCGAGCAAAAATTCGAGCGCCCCTTTGCGTTGTTCTGGCGACGTGTTAAATATGCTTTCAAAAAAACTGACCGTGGAGATTCGGGTAAGCACCTGCTGCGTTAGCGGGTTCATCGCCTTGGAAGAGTTTGTATTTGAATTACAGGACATGCTTGGGTCGTCATAAATAACACCTTGCTCCGTAGAGCCTATCAGTGGGTACCACGCCTTCTCTTCCGTTCCGCGGGCAATTCCCATACTGTCCATTTTCATGTTCATCAGCCAGCAGGTGAGCGAATCGGGATTCCTGAGCCAGCGAAAATAGCTCGACATTCCCGCGAAGCCCAGGTGTGATCCGTGATCAATTTCGACCAGAATGCTGTCGCTGATACGATCCGGAATTACAGCGGCGTGCGCCTCGAATGGCACCATTTCATCGGCGGTTCCAGCCACCATCAGGAAAGGAATATCGGTACCTCGATAAAACGTATCGTCAAGCATGGCGCTGGGTCCGGCAATGGAAACCACCGCTTTTATGCGTGGATCATGATACTCCGGGTGGTAAGCGGTGAGGGTGCTGGTAAGCCCGCCGAGCGAATATCCCATTAAACCCACCCGGTTCTCATCGACCAGCTCGCTCAGTTCCTTTCCAATCGCAGACGAGGGATCGGTGATCTGATCCAGAATAAACCGGACGTCGGCCGGTTGATTGACGACGTCAGCCATCAGGACCGAATCCCCACCGGCTCGCTTGGTGAGTGGATAATCTGCCGCTACCACCACATATCCCCGAGAACTCAAGTGATCCAGAATGTACGCGAGATCATTTCGTTCAGACATGAATCCATGACTGTGAACAATGACCGGAAACGCAGAGTTCTCCAGGCGCTTTGGATACCGGACGGTCACCTGGAACTCCCGGTAGGGCAATCCCTCAAAGCCGGATCCAAAATCATGTTGTTGTGTCTCCCGGTTAGCATCTCGCAAGGTGAAGTCCGCTTTTGCAACTTCATGGTCTCCAGGTTTGGACCAAGAGGCGCTCAGACTGTCTTCCGGGGGCGGCTCCGGGATTTTCGAAAATTTCAGGAATAGAAATCCGGTAACGGAAAGCGCTACCAGCGAGGCGGAGAACCACAGGAATATTTTTTTCAACATGATCAGTCCTTAAGTATTTGATAACCGTGAAATCCATTGACAGGTACTGCGAGTTTCTTGAGGCGGGGATGAATCCTTATGAATGAGAGCCGGGGTCGGGTTGCAAGGGGCCGGTCATTATGACGCATCTGGGCGGGGAAATCTGCTTGATCAGAACTTGATGAGAAGAATTTCTGACCGTATGCGGCGCACCGGCGAGTCATTACCTGTGAGGTTGGCAGTTTCAGAAGAATTAACTCACGGCTGCGGGCTGGTATTAAGAATCGAGACCAAGTTGCCAGTACCCAACATCCAGCCACTGATCAAACTTGAACCCCACTTCACTGAAGTGCGCTACCTTCGAAAACCCAAGGTTTTCATGCAGCCGGACACTGGCTTCATTGGGAAGCGCAATGCAACCGAGAACCACATGGCAGGATTTGTTTCTTAGATCATCCAGCAAGGCCGTGTATAAAGCCCTCCCGAAGCCGCGACCGGATAAACCCTGCCGGATATAAAC
>CAZXLJ010000185.1:0-4452 GCA_964641175.1 uncultured Cellvibrionaceae bacterium | reverse complement strand
CCAGATAGCTTTTACGCTCGGATTCGGTTTTGTATTCATCAATCGCCGCCAGGTTTATTGCACCCAGGCGGCTGATTCGGTTGTCAATCTGAGCGAGTTCCGCGGCCAGCGCGCCCTCATCCGCATCATCACCGAGCCCCGTAAGTAACGCCTCCGGGTCGAACTGCTCTTCGGTCAGCTGCTTCCTGAGACCGTCTATCTGCACAGAGAGCCCCTGGTACTCCAGCCGCTCACGTTCGAGTCTGCTGCGTACCACCTGCAGACTTTGCTCGACCTGCTGCCGCTGCTTCTCCGTGGAGCGCAGGGTGGTTTCCACCTCTTCCAGTGCTGCGCGGGCCGCGGACAGCTTTTCTTCCACTGACAGGCGCTGCATGAGCTTTTCGTCCAGTTCGGCCTGATGAAGTTCCACCGGCTCCACGCTTTCTTGCAGTTGCTCCAGCAAATCTTCGCGTCTTTCCAGCATCCGCTGCAGCTGGTCCCGCAGACGGGTAATCCCCTGCTGTACGGCTTGCAATTGCGTTTTCACCGACTGATAGCGCAGCGCCAGCTGGTGCGCCCGGTCCTTATCCTGTCGTGCCGACTGCCGAACCGAGTCAAGCTCCATGCGCAATTCGTCGCGACGCGTCAATAACTGTTCGCGCTCATCATTGTGAGTGCCCATCGCCTCGATCGCATCTTCCAGGATCCCCCTCGCTTCCGCGAGATTTTCGGTTTCCTGCAGCATCTGTTCGCGCACTTCAGAAATTTCCCGGGAAGTGCGCTGACGTCCTTCACGCACCTGCGCCACCCTGGAGCTTAATCCCGCAAGGCGGCTGCGGGCTTCTGCCTGCTGCCGCATCAGCGATTCCGAGCGGTTGCGAGCTTCGTCCCGCTGTTTTTCTGCATCGACATAATTAAGTCGGCACTGCTCAAGCATTTCAGTCAGGTTTGCGATCTCGGCGGTGAGGTCTTCCAGCTGCTGGCCGAGCGCTTCGATTTCCGTCTTGCGCTCGAAAACTCCAGCGCTGGCATCGGTGCCCCTGGCAACACGAATCCAATTGCGCCCGAGCCAGATTCCGTCGCGCGTGACCACTGATTGACCTTCCCCGAGACGCTCCCGCAGAGAAAGGGCTTCCTCAAGATTTTCTGCAAGCAGGACGCCGGCGAGAAAATCAGGCACATGCGCCGCCCCTCGAACCCGCTCCAGCAGGGTTCCCCTCTCTGCGTTTCCTGAGGCAAACTCTCCGCGGTCACCAATCAGAATCACCTCGGCCCCGTCCACCGAGTCCAGCTTGTGCAGATGGGTGTCAACAGATTCCACCCAAAGCGCCTGGAGAAAGGGACCCATTACGGTTTCCAGTGCCTTTTCCCAGCCCGGCTCTACGGACAACTGTTCCGCAAGTCGAGGAGCGCCCTGCAATTGATGCTGCTCGATCCAGGCAGACGCTCCGCCATCACGGCCCAATGCGGCCTGCTGCAGGGCTTCCAGAGAGGATAGTCTTCCGCGCGCCTGCTGACTGCGCTCGCGCAACTGCGCCAGTTGCATCTGGCTTTGCTTTTCCCGGGAACGCATTTCGTTGACGGTTTCGTTCAGGTTCTCGGTTGCCACCCTTTCCGCTTCCAGCTGCAGGTCAATTTCGGCAACCTGTTCTTCAAGCAGTTCAATCTCCTCCTCATCATCCCCGAGATGAAACCCCTGATTTTCCTTTTCCAGCTTGCTCAAGCGCTCCGCCAGCCGCTGCTGGATCTGTTCCAGATACTGAATGCGCGATTGCTGTACTTCTGCCTGCTGCTTGGGCTGCGCCGACTTCTGGTTGAACGCGTCCCAGTCATGCTGCCACAACTGCATGGCTTCTTCGGCGATTTGCAAGGATTCAGCCGAGGCTTCCTCAGCTGCCTGCAGGAGTTCCACCTCCGGCTCGATTTCCTGCATCTCGACCGCCCAGCCCTCCGCCTTCTGGATATCCGCATCCAGATGCGCCTGAGCTTCGGCACAGTCGCGGGAAGTCTGCTCCAGATCCCGGCGCAACTGCCTTTCGCGTTCCTTGACGTGTTGAATCGATTGTTCCAGACGCGCGATATCGGCACCGACCGAATAAAATTCACCCTGAACCTGGTTAAACCTGTCTCCCAGTTCACTATGCCGAACTCGTTGGATCTCGATGACCGAATCGTGGTGAACCTGGGCCGTCACCGCAGCTTCAACTTCAAGTTCCAGTCCGGTAATTGCCTGCTGGCGGACTTCGCCCTGGCGCTGCAGGTCGCGGCAGCGAACCGCCTGCAGGTTGGCTTTCAGTTCGCGTTCCTGCGCTTTCAGAGTTCTGTACTTTTCTGCCGCCTGCGCCTGCCGCTCGAGACGACCCAACTGGCGTTCCAGTTCGTCGCGAATATCCGTCAGGCGTTCCAGGTTCTCCCGGGTTCGCTTCATCCGGTTTTCAGTATCGCGCCTGCGCTCCTTGTACTTGGATATTCCCGCCGCTTCTTCGACATAAATTCGCAGATCTTCAGGGCGCGCTTCGATAAGCCGGGAAATCATTCCCTGTTCGATGATCGCGTAACTGCGTGGCCCCAGGCCAGTGCCCAGAAAGATATCGGTGATATCCCGACGCCGGCACTTGTTGCCATTAAGGTAGTAAATATTCTGACCGTCCCGCGTCACCTTGCGCTTGACAGCGATTTCGTTGTAGCTGGCGAATTCGCCGGTAATTTTGCCGTCGCTGTTGTCGAAGACCAGCTCAATAGAGGCCTGACCGATGGGTTTGCGCGAATTGGAACCGTTGAAAATGACATCGGTCATGGCTTCGCCGCGCAGGTTTTTGGCAGATGACTCCCCCATCACCCAGCGAACCGCGTCGATTATATTGGACTTGCCACAGCCGTTCGGCCCTACGACGGCACACAGGTTACTTGGAAAATTCACCGTCGTCGGATCGACAAATGATTTGAAGCCAGCCAGCTTGATGCACTTTAGTCGCATGGAGATTCACTATCGATGGTCATTATTGGCGCACAGACGCGAAGTTGTTTAGAGCCTTAAAACCTGCTTAGAACCGCGATGTCGTACCTCGCGCCCGGGGCGTGTCTGCGCGAGGTCGGAGAAATCAGGGTAGCTGACTGGAAATAACCAGGTTGATCGCATCCTTTTGCTCGGAAAGGCGTACAGGGCCGAGAGTCGCTTCCCAATCCCCGGATTGCGGTGATGGGCTGCCGGATCGCGAAACCCGGGCCACCACTTCCAGTTCCGGAAACTTGTCGATCGACATTCCTGGCGCCATTGCCATGGATTCGTCGAGAGTAATTTCTGCGGGCAGCTCCTGGATAGAAAGCTTTTTAATGGCTAAAGGCATTTTCGGACCGTTCCAGGCCCTGGCATAAACGAAGACGGTTTCTCCGCCCTGCAGGGTGACCGCCTCTCCCAGAGTCACGTTGATCTTGAGCACCTGGTTCGCAGTCGCTGTCTCGTCAGTCGCTTCCTTTTCCAGAGATTCACCCGCATCCAGTAAAGCCTTCTCAGCTTTGCTGATGCCATTCAGATATCCCTGCGCACTGCGGGAGCCTGGATCCATCTGGCTAACGGCAAGCTTCCAGTAACGAATGGCTTCCCGATAATCCCCTCTGTTTTTGGCGTCGATACCCGCCAGTCCCAACATCTCGGGCAGCATGGGCGCCAGTTCCAGCGCCTGCTGGGTGTACTGCCGGACTTCGGGAGTGACGACATTGCCCGCGCGGTAAAACATGGCCTGAGCCAGATTGGAAATAATTGCCGGGGAACCCGGAAACTGTTCCAGAATCTTGCGGTACGAATCCACTGCCAGATCGTAATCCTGCAATGTCATTGAGCTCTGCGCCAGCACGTGGCGCAGACCGACGTTATCCGGCGTCCGGTTCAGGCGTGTCTGGATGCGGGTGGAAATTTGGCGCAGCCTGCTTTCGTAATCCTCATGACTGGTTGCAGTCGGCAGGGATTGCAGATGCTGGTAAATATCCCAGTCGGCTTTGGCGCCCCAGCGGGTATACAGGAAAACACTCAGCAGTGGTATGGCCACTGCCAGCATGAACACGGCGCGCTTGCCCCGTGAAGATGGCGGCCGGGCATCGCTTGCCAGACTTTCTTCGTCGACCAGCGTCTTCTGCAGCTCCAGCTTCAATTCCGCGAACTGTTCCTGAGATATTTCAGCATTGGCGTGTGCCCTTTCAAGATCTGCAAGGTGCTCCTGATAGAGTGAAACCTGAGTCTCATCATAAGTAGCCTGTTGCGCCAGAGCCTTTTTCAGAAATGGAAATTTGATGAGTGGCCAAAGGACAAATACCGTTGCGCTCAAACTTAATAAAACTATTACTTGCCAGAATGCCATGTTATCTCTGCTTCGAAATCAGCTGTTGTATGACGTCCGCATCACGCCGTGAACGTACAAATTGCTAGGGAACCTCTGATTAAGTCCGGACAGCGTCTGCGCGAGACAAGTCGGACCG
>CAZXLJ010000184.1:2682-4462 GCA_964641175.1 uncultured Cellvibrionaceae bacterium | reverse complement strand
TTTCTAGCTGACTAGCTGGCGGACTGACAGACTTGCAGGCTGACCCGGCCGGCCGCCAGTAGGATTGCTCGGGCACACAGCATCTCTGCCGCGAGAACGGTCCCGATTATAAACAAACATTTCCTGCGGAGTCATCGAGAATTACCGCACGGGTTACGTTTACGCCATCCAGATCTGTTTGGCGTTGACGAATTCCCGGATACCGTGAGGACCCAGCTCCCGTCCGTATCCCGAGCATTTGGTGCCGCCGCTGGGCAGGCGCGGATCGGTCTTGACGATGCCGTTGATGGCAACCTGGCCGGTGTGGATCTGCATTGCGATGGCGCGGGCCCGGGTCAGATCCTTCGTCCATACCGCGGCACCAAGACCATAGGCCGTATCGTTGGCCAGCTGCACGGCTGCTTCGGTTGATTCCACCCGCGTCACGCACATCACCGGGCCAAAAGTCTCTTCGGTAAAAGCGGTGCTGCCCGGAGGCACGTCCGCCAGCAAGGTCACGGGGTAGAAGTATCCCGGCCCGGCCGGCAGTTCTCCGCCCAGCAGACAGCGCGCACCGGCCACGCGGGTTTCCTGCACCTGCCGCTGCAGGTTTTGCCGCAGATCATCCCGCGCCAGTGGCCCGATGTCGGTGTCCAGGCGGCGGGGATCTCCGAGCCTGAGCGCCTGTAACCGCTCAAGGGCCTTCTCGATGAAAGCGTCATACACCGCCGCCTCCACGAGAATTCTCTTGGCGGCGATACAGGATTGCCCGGCATTGTTCGTGCGGGACTTCACGGCCGCTTCCACCGCCTTGTCCAGATCGGCATCGGCCAGAACGATAAACGGGTCCGAGCCGCCCAGCTCCAGTACGGTGCGCTTGACGACGGCTCCGGCGACGGCCGCAACCTTGGCCCCGCCCATGGTCGAGCCGGTAAAGGAAACCGCGGCCACCCGCGAATCAGCAATGATTTTTTCCACCCGGTGGGTTTCGATGGGCAGACTCACCATGATGTCCGGCAACTGCAGCTTCCGGATCACGTCGCCGAAAACCGCTTCCAGCGCGGCTGCACATCCAGGCACGTGGGAGTCATGCTTCATGATGCAGGTATTGCCCGCCATCAAAGCCGGAGCCATAAAGCGCAAGGCAAGCCAGATCGGTACGTTCCAGGGCAATATTCCCAGTATCGGCCCCAGAGGTTCATAGCAGACCCAGCTGCGACTGGCGTCAGACTCAAGCACCTCTTCCTTCAAGTAGGCCTCGGCATGATCCGCGAAATGCTCCGCACACCAGGCCGCCTTTTCCACTTCCGCAGCGCCTTCCTTGACCGGCTTGCCCATTTCTTCTGCCATCAGCAGGGCAAACTGATCCTTCCGGCTGCGCAATTGCACCGCCAGCGCGCGCAGCACTTCGGCACGCTCATCAAAAGACCGCTTACGCCAGTCCATGAATGCGGCGCGGACCGCCGTGAGCCGGTCTTCAATATCGGAATCCGTAATGGCGTCATATTCCCGAGACACCACCCCCGTGGCTGGATTGGTCGCAATCAGCATGTCGGCTACCTCAGTTGATTTTTTCGGACAGGAAAATTTGCATGCATACCGCAAGATGTCATACCCCGGACTGCCCGGGAGTGGAGCCGGCTAAAGTTTGTGCGGGCTGCAGCAGCCCGGTTCAACTACAGATACGGGATTTGCGGCGGCGTGTATTCATAGGTGGAGAAACGGGGTGGGCGCGTAACAGCCGGAGGGGGAGCGGGCAACAAGACACCCCCCTCAATCCCCCCTTTGCAGGGGGGACTTT
>CAZXLJ010000184.1:0-2582 GCA_964641175.1 uncultured Cellvibrionaceae bacterium | reverse complement strand
CCTCCCCCTGCAAAGGGGGAGGTTGGGAGGGGGTAGTCAGCTGGCCTTGTCGAGGCAGCAATTGATCTGCGGATAGACGTCAATCAACACTGACTTGACGGTTTCCGACTGGATCTGCTGCAAGGCTTTGCACATTACGTTGTGCGTTTCCTTTTCCATCTCGGCAGATTTTTCCACCCAGACACGATCATCTTCGGGATCCAGCCCGGTCAGCATTTCCGGATACATTTTCTGAAGCACGCTGCCGAATGCGTGGATCCCTTCGTCTCTGGTCTGCAAATAGGGTTTTAAATAATTAATGGCGGCCGTTCGTGTCAGCGCCATGCGTTCAAAAATATGTTGATGTTGCGTTCTGCTTGAATTTGCTGCCGCTGTTTCATAAAACTCCACACCACTTTGCAAAGTCTTGATGATGGCTTCCAGTGTCACAGCATCTTTACCAGACATACTATTTCCCCACCTCATCAGCGACGACACGCACAATACGGATTGATCTCACGCCACTCTCGTATCATTGCAATTGCCTTCACTGACAAAAAACGACGCTTTGTAATTATTAAATGCGTCTTGTCGAATACAACCATGGATCAGGCGCCTGACCGCAACCTTGATCCTGGACAAACACTGCGATGCGCAAAATATTCACATCACTCCACGTGCCGTCCCCCTTGCAGCCTCGCAAAGCGGGTTTCCCTTCCGCCCCGGCAACAGGTGCCCGGCTCTCGCCGTTTGCCTTTCGCCTGGCCGCCGCACTTCCAGTCAACTGAACTATAGCCGGGTCAACTTAATCATAGCTGAACCGTTCTGCTTCTCCATCGGAGCCCTTCGCATCTTGCCGCTTTGTTCTAAACCCCCTTGAATAAAGGACTTTTTTGTCTTAGGGATTTAATTCACCGCCGCGCTGTTCGAATCCAGGTAATGCGCCGGGGCATAAGCCGGAGACAGGCAGATGGTGAGCCCGCCCGGCACTTTGTTATTGCAACAGATCGTAGGGTCTTAACATATCGGCCTCGGTAACGGGCGGACGATCCTGGAGCGATCGGCCAAAACGTCCGAACGATTTGACCTGTTCTTGACCGTCAGAAAGATACCCGCACCAGCCCGCCCCTTCCGGCAAAGGGCTCGAATCTCCCAGATCCGTAAAAAAGTCCCCGTATTCACGCGCCGGCAACAACTGCTCTACTACCCACTGGGCCCGCGCCGTCACCTGATCGACAGCGATCCGGTTGCGCACACCCCAGCCAATTACATAGTCATCACAGCGCGGCTTTTCGGTGCGCGGAGGCGTTACAAATGCAAGATCGCGATCCATGCCGTAATGCAGTTTCATCATCGATTCCTCAAACAGCATGGCGAGATCTTCGTACTGCGAATAATAGGCGTAATCATCATTGGCAGCGTCCGGCTCAAAATAACTGCCAATCATGCCGGCAGTGATCTGCCGGTCGGCGCTGTCAGGCTCGAAACCGCGGTACAGAATGTTGGCAACCCGACGCATCTGTTCGGATTCAAGTCCTTCAAAGCTGGAAAGGTACGTGGAGGGTCGCTCTGGATATACGCTGCTGACCGCGCGAAAAAAAGGCAGACTTCGATCCGCAACCGCTGCCAGGGCGGGCGGGAACAAATCGTTCGCATGTGCCAGCTCGTGAAAGAGCAATGCCGCCATGCGCGGTTCGATATCGCTCAGGGTTCGCGAGCCATCTGACGACAGCTTGTAGTCGTTGACCGGCTTGCCGTCTTTTACATACTGCCAATACGATCGGAATGCCATGGGATCAGCGAATGCCAGACGGTAATCCGGGGTCGTGCTGATCACATCTTTTTCCGCCGTCGTCAGCCACAGGTTCTGCGGGTCCAGATAGATCGCTCCGGTGCCATCCAGATAATAGGAAGGCCGGATGTCGGCATCGATCACCACAGCGGTCACGGCTCCGAATAACTGGAGCAGATCTTCCGGAAAACCTGTCAGCAATTGTTCAAAGCGCGCGCCCATCCACGGGTGGGACACGAGCAGGCGATTCATGATGTCGTCAACGGTCGGAGCGGGGGTTTCCATCCCGATAGTGGGCAAGGTCTGCAAGGCGCATGAGGCGGCCGCGTTTTCCGTGGTCGCGCATTGCTTGAGCACCTGCACGTAGACACCACGTTCGCGGTAGGGGGTTACATCATCCAGCGCTCCGGCCGAAAGGGGTCCCGAGTGACTGCCTCCACAACCCGTCATTAAGGCCAGTGCGGCGGCCAGGACAATCGTGCGTAACATACAGCTCCTTCGAACTTCAGTGTCAATAAAAATAATCCCTCAGAAGTGTATACCTGCTTGCCGGTTGCCGCCGGTATCGCAGAAAAAAAACGTGCCGCATCAATCCAGCCAGTTCAGGATGCTGGCCACGGTATCGGCACCCTGCCTTGCAACCTGCTCCCGGGAGGCAGTGCCAAAACCTTCACGCACCAGGTCCTCTTCGGGCATTTCGTCGATGAAGCGGCTGGGGGTGGTCTGCTGCTTCTCGCCGAACTGCTTGCGCGATGCGGTCAAGGTGAGCGTGAGAGTTTTCTGGGCACGCGTGATGCCTACATACATCAGG
>CAZXLJ010000183.1:0-4473 GCA_964641175.1 uncultured Cellvibrionaceae bacterium | reverse complement strand
AGCACAACGCTCTGTGGTTTCTGATCAAACAGCAGTGTGGACATAACTGCAACCGTAGCACCACGACGCGCTACGCCTTGCTTGGCCGTTTCATTGCCACCCTCGGGCGAAATAAACACGGAGAATGACGACAGACCATCCGTATAGGTAAGAAAATCACCCGATTCCGGATCCGTCCCACTGTCTGAGAGAAGGAATCCGCCCGGGACCCAACCGGCTCGCCAAGAGCCAGGAGCGCTTTCCGCAACCCGACACGATGTCGATTGACTATCCAGTTTGGCGTGCGCACCGTGCGCGGGTTGTAACGCACTGTCGTCGATCGGAACACCGATATCCAGTTCGACAAACTGGAACCTTTCCAGAGCATTATTGGACCCGGACAGGATCAGAGACATCAACGGTAATCCTGACTGCTTATCAACCGCCAGGGTCATGCCATAGCGATGCTCATCTTTCGGATCCAGTTGCACCACGGACGCGGCCCGCCCGGCAATCCGGTCATCACCGCGAATATAAAAATGGTAATGTTGCGCGAGACTGACATCCCCAGATCCGGAATTAACCCGACCACCTCGCAAAAGAAACCCGCCCAGGGTGATACAGTCCTTGTTCTTGCCTGACCGTAGAAATTCGCGCTCCACCCCGTTCAGGTGATGAATCCGTTCCCATTCAATACCATCTTTCACGACGTGAACGATTTCGAGGGTTTCCAGCACGGTGCCGAATTCGTAAGTGAGTCGTCCGCGATAAGTTTCCTCCTGGAGTGCTTTAGACGCTCTTTGCAGAAGGGCATCAACACCCAGCAAAGGTTCCGACGCATGACCGCTCACACTGATCATGAGCAGACAACCGATTGCAGCCCTAGTCATCATGTCTGTGAACCTCGGGGATCCGTACCCTACCGGGCTGCCGGTTCTGCAGTGGGCTCTTCCATCTTGAATACCCGAGCAAAAGGCAGGATGCCCAGGCCTCCATTCACACTCGAACGCTGCGCATGCTCTATCAAAAGGCGGTTAAGCAACTCCTGGGTATGTGCGTCGCTGAGATCCTGAGACGGCTCCATAGGCATGAGAGCCCGTGGCCCGGATTCCACTGGACTGTACATCATGTTGGCAGGATTGGTACTAACCGTGCGCGCCTGGGGAATCGGCAGTTCGAACCCGAGAGGAACGACGTTGGTCACGGCAACGGCCGGTCCTGATATTTCCGGGCTGGCTTCTACGCCTGCCGTTTGCAAATTGTCTGGCAACTGTCCCGAGCCGGCGAACTGGAAACCCAGCACCACGACAGCCGCAAACGAAGCTGCCACACCTGATTTGGCCAGCACCGCTCGCCACGCTGACGATGTTGACTTGCCACTCTCTCCGGCGACAAGCGATTTGTCTGCGCTGGCGAACGATACCTCTTGTGCGATCGCACTGGCCACCGCTCCTGACACATCAAACGAATCCAGTAATACTCGCTCCCTGCGCATCACTGAGCCAATCAGGTGATAGCGTCGCCAGCGCTCCCGGACAACATCATCGTGTCCTATATTTTTCAATATTCGATGAAGCTCAATTTCGCTGGCTTCGTTATCAACCAGGGCCGATACGGACTCCAGAATTTGATCAGTAGGTTTTTGCGTCATCGTGGTGCCGTTCCATTCAGGTTTAGACTGTTTCAAATTTAAAAACTAAGGGCATCCATACCAAAAAGCCCTCCACGGGCATGCATCCTGATCTCTTTACGGCGCTTGACCACCGTAGCCTTCAACTTGTGTTGCTGGTTGGACTCTAATGTTAATGCGGGGTTCACAGAAATTTACCGATCTCCGGCATTAATCCATCAATGTCGCGATCTGCTTATCAATCGCTTCACGGGCGCGAAATATTCTCGAGCGGACCGTTCCCACGGGGCAGTCCATGATCACGGCGATCTCTTCGTAACTCAGCCCTTCCATTTCCCGCAAAGTGACCGCGGTACGCAGGTCCTCAGGCAAATCCCGGATCGCCTTGTTGACCACCTGCTCAAGCTCGTCCCGCATGGCCTCGCCTTCCGGCGATGTGATATCACGCAGGCCGTCGGCACTGCTATAGAGCTCCGCCTCCTCGATGTCGACATCACTCGAAGGCGGCCGGCGTCCCCGGGACACCAGATAATTCTTGGCGGTATTTATGGCAATTCGATAGATCCATGTATAGAAAGCACTGTCGCCCCGAAAACTGCCGAGCGCCCGGTAGGCTTTGATAAACGCCTCCTGGGATACGTCATTGACCTCCGCCGAGTCCTTGACGAACCGACTGATGATTGCGGCAATTTTGTGCTGATACTTCAGAACCAACAGGTCGAAAGCACGCTTGTCGCCCTGCTGTACGCGCTTTACCAGTTCTTCGTCAGTAGCCTCGGCGGGCTGCTTTGTCATTCCCCTTACCCCAATATCAAGTTCTGAAGTTTTCAATGTATTGTTTTTACGCATGTTGTCACCCAGACTGATTTAACTTGGGGCAAACCGGAGTTTTTTATCCCGCACGTGACGTCTTCCGATATCCGCAGAGGTTGTTGGTCAGTTTCATACAGCCAGCCGTACCCCGGGGCGCCCGATCTCCCACCCTCCTAGACAAAGGCAGAATGGCGTAGTTCAATGACAGCCGGGCAGTTAAACCCGATTTCAACTGGCGTAGAATACCAGACGTTCTCAATTATGCAGGTCAGCCACGGTGACGATTCAGCAACTAATTCATGAAACAGATGTACTGGTCATCGGCAGCGGTGCGGCGGGTCTCACACTGGCTCTGTCGCTGGCATCTCACGCCAAGGTCACCATCCTGAGCAAAGGCACCTTTACAACCGGCTCCACCTGGTACGCTCAGGGCGGTATCGCTGCGGTTCTGGACAGCGAAGATTCTATCGAATCCCACGTGGCAGACACTTTGGTAGCGGGCGGTGGCCTGTGTCATCAGGATGTCGTCGAATTCACGGTAAAAAACAGCAAGGCCGCCATCGACTGGCTGGTGGATCTGGGCGTTGATTTCACCCGGACCACCGGCAAGGCGGATTACCACCTGACCCGTGAAGGCGGTCACAGTCACCGGCGAATCATTCATAGTGCCGACGCGACCGGAAAGGCCGTCCACTCCACCATGCTGCTTCAGGCGCAGGCGGCACAGAATATCACTCTCAGAGAGCACTGTATTGCAGTGGATCTGATTCGACAGCCCGACCTGGCAACTGGAAAATTTCGTTGCGTGGGTGCTTACGTGCTCAACAAGTCTACCGATCTCGTGGAGCGCTTTACCGCCAAAACGGTAATTATGGCCACCGGCGGGGCGAGCAAGGTATACCTCTATAGCAGCAATCCGGACAGCGCCAGCGGCGACGGTATTGCCATGGCGTGGCGGGCCGGTTGCCGGGTCGCCAATATGGAGTTCAATCAGTTTCACCCCACCTGCCTTTACCACCCGAACGCCAAATCCATGTTGATAACCGAAGCGCTGCGAGGCGAAGGCGCGGTGTTAAAACTTCCCAGCGGCGAGCGGTTCATGGAGCGTTTTCATCCGGAGGCGGAGCTTGCACCCCGGGATGTGGTTGCCCGGGCAATTGACCACGAAATGAAGCGGCTGGGCAGCAACTGCATGTATCTGGATATCAGCCACAAAAGCCCGGAATTCATCAAACATCATTTTCCAACTGTCTACGAAAGCTGCCTGGGGTATGGCATAGACATCACCCGCGAGGCCATTCCAGTGGTTCCCGCGGCTCACTACACCTGCGGCGGCGTTATGGTCAACACGCACGGTGAAACCGATCTGCAACATCTCTATGCCGTCGGCGAAACCACTTTCACCGGCTTGCACGGCGCTAACCGCATGGCCAGTAATTCGCTGCTCGAGTGTATCGTATTTGCCAAATCGGCGGCCCAGCACATTATCTCTAATCTGCCCAATATCGAAAAACCGGCACTGACCCGGCCCTGGGACGAATCGCGTGTCACCGACTCCGACGAAGATGTTGTGATTTCACACAATTGGGATGAGCTGCGCCGATTCATGTGGGACTATGTGGGAATTGTCCGAACCCACAAAAGACTCGAGCGGGCCCACCGGCGTGTGCTCATGTTGCAACAGGAAATCCACGAATACTATTCCAACTATAAAATCAGCAGCGATCTGATCGAGCTGAGAAATCTCGCGGTTGTTGCGGAACTCATCATCAACTCCGCGGTGCAGCGAAAAGAAAGCCGGGGACTGCACTACTCACTGGATTACCCAGAAACCTCGCAGCTCCCCATGGATACTGTACTTACTCCCGGAAATTTTGCGGGACAGAAAGTTCTTATCCGCAACTGACCGGAGAGCAGCGCCTATTTTTTGTTTTATGGGTTGACTAGCTCGATCGCAATCAATAATATACGCCACCTCGATGGGGCACCCCATCATCTGCGCGCTCGTAGCTCAGCTGGATAGAGTACCTGGCTACGAACCAGGCGGTCAG
>CAZXLJ010000182.1:0-4523 GCA_964641175.1 uncultured Cellvibrionaceae bacterium | reverse complement strand
ACTTGAAAGGCACTTTTCGTATACAGCCTGGCGGACACACTCCTCCCTCTGCCCGTGGGAGAAGCTGGGAGGGGGTGATTCCCTGAATCGATTCAAAGCAAGCCTCACCACATCTTGCGCTACATACCGTAAGGCCGCGCCCAATGCATTTTCCTGTATCTTCCTGCGTCCCGAGTAAGAACGGTGTGCCAAATCCTGCGTATACATGGTCCTGACCGCGCGAGGCGGCTTTAATCAGGTCCGGCAGGGGCTTTATATTCATGGCATCCAATACAGCGCAGTTCGGTAATGGAACCGTTGCACGGCTTTTGCGCGAACGGGACTGGGCTGACTCTCCGTTAGGCTCACCGGAAGACTGGCCCCAGTCATTGCGGGCGATTATCACCCTGATGTTGCACTCGAAATTTCCCATGTTTGTGGCTTGGGGGCCTCAACTGGCGTTGATTTATAACGACGCCTACGTCGATATGCTCGCCAACAAACATCCGGCGGCGCTGGGTCAACCGTTTTCGGAGGTGTGGGGAGAAATCTGGCCGGACATCAGCCCGATCGTTGAGCTGGCGCTGGCGGGGGAGTCCAGCTTTTTCGAAAATCTTCCCCTGACCATGCACCGCAAGGGCTTTGAAGAGCGGGCCTGGTTTACATTCTCCTATTCACCCGTCCATGACGAGCACGGTCAGATAGCGGGGATGTATTGCGCTGGCAGTGAAACAACCCAGCAGGTGCTGACCGAGCAGAACCGGATCAGCGAAAACGAACGCCTTCGCAACCTTTTTCAGCAGGCGCCCGGCGTGATGGCGGTGCTGCGTGGTCGCGATTTCGTGTTTGAGTTGGTTAACGATGCCTACAGCCAGTTAGTAGGATTTCGGGAGCTCATTGGCAGGCCGGTACGTGAAGCGCTGCCCGAGGTAGATGGACAGGGCATTTTCGAACTGCTGGACGAGGTCTATGCAACGGGCGAGCCTTATGTCGGACGCGGTACGCGGGTCAAGCTTCAGCGCCGACCCGGATCTGTTCTGGAAGAGCGCTTCGTGGATTTCATCTTTCAACCCATTCGCAATACCGACGGTGAAGTTTCCGGAATTTTCGTCGAAGGCAGCGACGTGACTGATGCAGTAAAAGCCCATCAGGCGCTGCGCGAAAGCGAACAGCGCCTGATGCAACTGGCCAATACGATTCCGCATATGGCGTGGATGGCCGATGCCGAGGGCGCCATTCACTGGTTTAACGACCGCTGGTACGACTACACCGGATCAAGCTTCGAGCAAGTAAAAGGCTGGGGGTGGCAGAGTGTTCACTCGCCGGAGACCCTGCCCACCGTGATGGCTGAATATAAAGCCTGTCTGGCATCTGGAACACCCTTTGAAATGTCATTCCCTTTGCGTTCGCGCAATGGCGAGTTTCGCACTTTCTTCACGATGGCGGCGCCGCTGCGCGATTTTTCCGGCACCATTGTGCAATGGTTTGGAACCAACACTGATATTCACGAGATGGTCATGGCCCAAGAGGAGTTACGGGCGACGAGCGAGCGCAAGGACGAGTTTCTGGCCATGCTTGCACATGAATTGCGTAACCCGCTGGCCCCTCTCAATACCGCTGCGGAACTCTTTAAGCGGGCCAACCTGGATCCGGAGATGATCCGGGCGACGAGCGGCATCGTCACGCGGCAGGTCGCCCACATGACAGACTTGCTGGACGATCTGCTGGATGTTTCGCGGGTAACCCGGGGCATCGTGACCCTTCAGGAAGATCCCATAGACCTTAAAGACGTCATTACCGATGCGCTTGAACAGGTGGGTCCGCTGATCACGGTCAAGGAGCAAAAGGTCGCGCAGGCACTTCAGTCCGAACCTGTAATCGTACTTGGCGACCGGACCCGCCTGACCCAGATCGTCTCCAATCTGCTTAATAATGCATCCAAATACACACCTTTCCGCGGGCGTATCACCGTCAGTCTCGAAGTCGAGGAGCACCACGCCAGCATCCGGGTGACCGACAATGGCGTCGGTATCGAAGAAAAGCTGCTGCCGAGCATCTTCGAGCTGTTCACACAGGCGGAGCGTTCCCCCGATCGTGCCCAGGGCGGATTGGGGCTCGGTCTGGCACTGGTCAAAAGTCTGGTGGCCCTGCACCATGGCAGCGTCTCGGCCAAAAGCGCCGGACTCAACCAGGGCAGCGAGTTTCTGGTCCGGCTGCCAAGACTTCTAAACTCCGCGCCTTCATCTCTGGCGTCGGGCGACACCTGTGAAGTCAGGCAACTGCAGCCAGGCAGCGTGATGATCATTGATGACAATGAAGATGCCGCCCGCACCCTCGGGATGCTGCTCGATCTTCATGGTTACAAGACCCTGCTGGGATTCAGTTCCGCAGAAGCCTTGCAACACCTTTCCAGGGATGCGCCCGGCGTCATGATTCTGGATATTGGCTTGCCGGATATGGACGGTTGCGAACTGGCGCGGCGGATTCGGACCATGCCGACGGTCGCCGACGCCGTGCTGGTGGCGCTGACCGGATATGGGCAGGATCGCGATCGCGAGCAGTCAAAAGAGGCGGGTTTTGATTATCACCTCGTCAAGCCTGTGGATATTCAAGAACTGCTTGATGTGCTGGCGGACGCCGGATCAAAGAATGTCGACGGCTGATTAAGGGGAAGACGACTCAGGAGCCCAAACCGCGGAACTGGCGCGTCAGGTAGAGTGCATAGGTATCGGTCATGCCACTGATGAAATCCACAATACGCATGAGGGCGTGGTATCTGGCCGCAGCCGGATCAATGTGGTCGCGCCGTAGTGCGTGCCTGCCCTGGTCTTCAATGCCCAGCAGGTTTGCCACCCGGCGCGCCTTGAAACTCAGCCGCGTTTTGCCTGAATTCTCCAGAATTTCATCCACGGAACCGCACAGCACATCCATGATGGTGGAAACCGCGCTGTAAGCACCGATCTCAAGTTCCACCTTGCGCCGATGGGAAAATATCTCCCGGGCTGCCAGCCCCTTGGCCCGCTCCACATAGCTGCGCACTTCCGGTTCGCACAGTGAGATCAAATCCGGCGGAATTCCCTGGGCGATGCTCTGCCGGTTCTGCTGAAATGCAGCCGTGGCTGCCTCCACACACCGGGCGATAATCTTGCCGCGAACGATGGGCGGTTTGCGGGAATCACGAAAATTTTCCAATTCCTTTTTCAGGTGATTCTTTTCCTGGGGCTGGAGCAGCGGCTCGATGATTTCGTAAATCTGCGGCCAGCGCAGAATCCCCATTTCCAGCCCGTCCTCCAAATCGATCAGGCCATAACAGAAATCATCCGCTGCTTCCATCAGATACACCAGAGGATGGCGCGAATACCAGTTGCCTTCCACGTGCGGTTGCAGGCCCACCGCCTCGGCAATTTCGCGAAACAGCGGCAGCTCGCTCTGAAACACCCCGTATTTACCTTTTTTGGGACGCCCGGATTCAAGCGGCAATACAGAGGTCCAGGGATATTTGATAAATGCCGCCAGGGTGGCATAAGTCAACCGCATGCCGCCATCGGCGAGATAATATTCGCTGGAGGTGAGCACCCTCAACCCCTGGGCATTGCCTTCAAATTGCATCAGGTCCTGCTGCTGGGCCTCATCCAGGCTCGCGATGTGGTGATAGCCTTCTTCGCTGAACCAGTGTCGGATTGCTTCTTCGCCGGTATGGCCAAATGGGGGATTGCCGATGTCATGAGCCAGGCACGCCGCCTGCACAATGTCGCCAATGTCGGCAGGCTCAAGCCCGGCAGGCAGCTCCCGGTTGTCCCGCAGACAATAACCTACATTGATACCCAGGCTACGTCCGACACAGGCCACTTCAAGACTGTGCGTCAAGCGGTTGTGGACATGATCATTGGACGCCAGCGGATGCACTTGCGTTTTGCGCGCCAGCCGCCGGAACGCCCCGGAGAAAATGACCTTGTCGTGGTCGGAATTGAAAGGCGAGCGCCCGCGCTCCTCCTTTGGGGGCCGATGCCCAAGCCGGTGCGTACTCAATAGCTTTTCCCAATCCACGTATCAATACCTCCAGTTGTGATCCCGTTCAAGCACTGCGGGTATATACGTAAAATGATGCCGCTACAATCACTTTGGGTCCAGGACCATCGCGACAGCACCGCAACTCCGCAACACCACAGTACGTTAGCGACTGAACGTTGGTTACAGAACTTCAGTTACAGAACTGTGGCGATAAACAAGCAATGAGGTAAATGCATGCTCACCCGTCGAGATCTCAAACGCTTCCGGGCAGCCTCCGCCATACTGGTCGCCTTGACCTTCGCTCTGCCACTGTCGGCCATCCGTGATCTGGAAATTTCCATTGGAGCCGGTGTTGGGAGGGTATCCGCAAATCGCGTCATCACTTTCGAATCCGAACCCGTCGAATTTGTCATGCTCAGCCTGTTTTTTCTGATCGTGCCCGTCCTGTTCGTGTTCTTGCGCCGATTTCTACTGAGGTGGCTGGCAGACCGCGTGGAGGATTAATTATTTGTGCCGGCGCAGAAAATACGGTG
>CAZXLJ010000181.1:0-4543 GCA_964641175.1 uncultured Cellvibrionaceae bacterium | reverse complement strand
AGTCGGCTAACCCTTCCAGGGTTCGTCGGCCCCCGCGTACGCGAGGGCGACGAGCCGTTGAGACAAGTTCCCGGTTAAAAGTACTTTTCGTACACAACCTGGGGAACCTCTGATTAAGTCCCGCAACCATCGACTGGCGGGATCAGCCCTGACCATCGCTGCGCCGCCGTGGCACTGGGGCGATCGCCTTGTCTGCAGCCGCTACCGCCTGCCCCCGTTTTGCCGCGCGGAGACTTTCGCGTTTTGAGGAGATCGCCCGCCCCATGTTCACGTATTCCTGGATATGGATGGGTTGCTTGCCAAATAGATAGCCCTGCATGCACTCACACCCCTGGGCCACCAGAAAATCCCTTTGAGCTTCTGTCTCCACCCCCTCGGCCACTACATCAAGGTGCAGCTTATGGGCCATCGCAATAATGGCCGTGGCGATTTCCATACCGTAGGTATCGTGGGGAATGTCTTCAACAAAGCTGCGGTCGATCTTAAGGGTGTTGATGGGAAAACGCTTTAAATAGGAAAGCGAGCTGTAGCCGGTGCCGAAGTCGTCGATGGAAATCCGGCAGCCCAGATCGCGGATCTCGCGCATGATATCGATGGCGAACTGGATGTCGTCCATCACCACGGATTCGGTCAGTTCAAATTCCAGCGAGGCGGGATCGACGCCGAATTTTTCCATGGTACCGCGAATTTCCTGGACCAGACCCCGGTTGTAGAACTGGCGTCCGGAAAGATTGACCGATATCCCGTGAATGCCCTGCAGCTGCAGGTAATGGCGGTGCTTTGCCAGATGGAAGCACACCTGCTCCAGCATCAGCTGACCCACGCCTTGAATCAGCCCGGTTTCCTCCGCCAAAGGAATAAAGCGGTCGGGGCTGATCATGCCGTCTTCCGGATCATTCCAGCGGCACAGTGCTTCTGCCCAGATGACCTGTCCTTGTGCATTCACCTGGGTTTGCAGATAGGGCATCAGCGCCCGATCGCGAATGGCCAGCTTGAGTTTCTGCTCGATGCGGATATTTTCGCGCAGCTCAAGATCGAGCTTGAAAGAAAAGAAATTAACGCGGTTACGGCCGGCCGCTTTGGCTTCGTAGAGTGCCATGTCGGCATTGCGCATCAGGTCCTCGACGGTTTCGCCATCGGCCGGGTACAGCGCCACACCAATCGAAGTACCCACCTCGAGGGTATGATTGCCAATCACCAGCGGCGCATTGATGGCGTCAATGACGCGCTTCGCCAGCGTTGAAACCTCGGAGATTTCCCGGACCTGAGACAGAAAAATGGTGAACTCATCGCCACCCATGCGCGACACAGCGTCGTGATCGCGCACCGCCATGCGAATGCGTTTGGATTGCTCTCGAAGCAGCTCATCCCCCCCGGCATGGCCGAGCAGATCGTTGACGCGCTTGAAGTTGTCCATGTCCAGCATCAGCACTGCCGCCTTGGTGTGGGCCCGCTTGGCCTTGGCCAGACCAAAGGTCAGCAGATCACGGAAAAACCGCCGGTTGGGCAGATCGGTGAGAGGGTCGTAGAAAGCGAGCTTTTCCAGCTCCTTTTGAGCCAGCTTGATTTCCGTGACATCGGCCAGCGTGCCGATCAGCCCGTCCAGATTGGAGCCGGCGTGCAAGGGTGTGACGTTTTCCAGCAGGTGTCGCGCTTTGGCCTGTTTGGTGAACTGGTAGCGGTATTCGATCCGGACCGACGCTTCACGCTCCAGGACATGGGCCAGCCGCGCCCGGTACTGGACCGCGTCCTCCGGCACTATGTGCTCCAGATGTACCGAAAATGGATTGCGTTCACCGGTGATGCCAGTGAGCTGGTACCAGACGTCGTTGGCGTAAACCAGATTCAGCTCTTTATCGAGCTGAAAAATGCCGATGGGCGCGTGGGCGGTCAGGGTCCTGAAGCGGACTTCGGACGCTTGCAGGGCATTGGTCTCCGCCGCGAGGCTGTCGAGCATGCGGTTGAACACACCGACCAGTTCACCGACTTCGTCATCACTGGTACGGATCACCCGGCGCGATGACTGACTGTTGTCCATCAAGGTCTGCGCGGTCTGGTGCAGATCTTCCAACGGCCTAACCGTGCGGCGTACCGTGCGCTGAATGATGGTCGCGGTTAGCAGAAAGACTACGGGAACCAGAGTCAGCGCCAGCGGCAGAAAGTAGATCAGGCCCTGGAGTATTTTTTGGCGGCCGGCGACCACCACGATATTGCCCACGACCTCCTCATGCAGTTTCAACTCCTTGGAACGCTGCAGATGCGCGGCGCCGTAGCGGTGATCGGTATGGGGCAGATGGTCATTACAATTGAACGACCGGCTGCGGGCGTAGCGGGCCATCAGGGTACCGTCAGGGCGGAACAGGCAGATCCCCTCCACATGCTTGTCAAAGCGGGCGGCTTCGAGATTGCGGGTCGCCGCTTCGGCATCTTCAAACTGGAGAGCGGCCAGGGAGCGGTTGCCCAGGATGTCGGCCAGAACGTCGACATCCTGTTCCAGTTTCTGCCGGTTCAGCCACA
This sequence comes from uncultured Cellvibrionaceae bacterium, assembly GCA_964641175.1. Classification (GTDB taxonomy): domain Bacteria; phylum Pseudomonadota; class Gammaproteobacteria; order Pseudomonadales; family Cellvibrionaceae; genus CAYNST01. The sequence goes on along the minus strand of CAZXLJ010000181.1, from coordinate 2,026 downwards.
ACTCGATGGCAATCAACCCCAGAACCGTCACGCCCATTGCCACCAGGATACTGACTAGTACCGCTCTCTGGAGCTGGCTGCGGAAGCGTCGAAACCCGATCCTGGGAACTTGCTTCATCGTTCGATCTCGCTGGCGAGTTCGAGCAGCGAGGCATCCAGTCTCAAGCCGGCCTTGCGGACCTTGGTGATATCGACGCGAAAGCGGATCTTGTCACTCTGCTTCACGATGTTGAGCATGGAGTAGGACAGGCTGCGGCGGGCACATTTGTCACAGATGGTCAGCACTGAATGCTGCTCGGCGCGTGTCGTGAGCAGCCGGAAGAATTTGCTTTTGAGTGGGCCGGTCACGGCCACGTCACACTGATCGACCCGGGTCACTGATTGCCGGACCACCTGCAGGGTGACGCCCTCCCAGAGAGTTCGCCCGTCCATAGCCAGCAATGTTTCTGCAGAGTCAGGCTTACCGAGGATACACAGTGATAAGGGCTCCGGGCGAACGCCGCCTTCCCATTGCACGAACCGCAGGATCCCGAGAATCACCTGCGCGCGCAGGTCATCTTCGGTTACAGCAGGATTTTGGGATACGGGCGATCCGACGCTCGCGGGCGCCGCATGCCCCAGACACAAAATCGTTGCGGCAACCACGCCGCGGAGGAAACGCTTGGAACGTGCCCGGGCAGCCAACAGGTCCATTGATCTCCTTGTCGTGAACATACGCGTCATCGTTTATCAACTGCCTGTATTGCGCCGGAAACGGGGGAAACCCGGAAGTCCGGTAGCCATCGGTTACGTCATCAAGTGACCAGGCTCCACGCCGCCTGAAGCCTCGCCCGTGCCCCATACGCCCGTTGCGCGGCAAGTCACCGCAGAGCCAATGACAGAAGCAGCCGTCTGCGACGGCACAGAGTAAGGCCCGGCCGTTAAATATCCCTTCGGAATGAGCGCAAAAATTACCGTGTTACGTTGTTTCAATGTAGTTCAAAAGACCCCCTCCAGCCAGCACGGCGGCTGGATCGCGAACTGCGTCACAGGAGCTGAGTTCAAAAGCCATCGGGAATTACCGCGCCCGGTATATCCAGTTGGTGGCCACGTTGTCACAGATAATGTATTCATCATCCAGACGATAGCAGGCGGACAGCGTCGCCGGGCCCGCTCTGTCACCGCGGCTGTCAACTGCGAGCGCCTGCTTGTCTTTTTTCAGATACTCGAACATCCCCGCCATGCGCTCGGCAAATGAAGTACCCGACCGGGCCGCCTCGGCGTAGAAATGGTGAAATTTGGTATAGGACATGGTGACGCCCGCCAACCCGATGGATACCATCCTGTCCACGTATTCCCGGTAACTGCGCTCCAGATAAAGGGCTTCCGGCGAGGTGGCCGGCCCCAATTCCAGGCGGTTTTCCGGCCCCAGCGCCCCTTCCGGCAGGCGCTGGTTGGGCAGATTGGTCAGCCGGTGGAACTGGCGTGGCCCGCACACAATGCTGCGCTCCCGCAGGTGGCAGTTTTCCAGGCTGGTGGCCGCAGCGGGCGGTACCGCAGGAGCAGTGGGTGCCTTGGGTGCTTGTGCCTGCGGAGCGGTTTCGGGAGGCGAATCGATGCGGGCGGGCTTCGGTGGCGACCGGCCGGCGGGGGACGTGTGCGGTAGCGCCAGCCCCAGACGAGCAGCGGGCCTCTGGAGCAGCAAGCGCTGGGTACCGGGCGGATTTTTTCGGAATTCGCCCAGCGTACCGGGTACAATCCCCGGCGCTTTGGCGTTTATCTGACAGTACAGGCGCTCCAGATCCGTGCGGGCAAACTCGGTACACTCCGCCTGCGTATTCGCCCTCGAAGCCGCCACGCACGCAATCAGTAACACGCCGCACAATACAGAATTGCGATGCCGCATAAGGGGTCGCTCCCGGACAGGAGCCAGTAACGGGCAAAGTCGCACCCGGCTGGCAGTAATGATTGAACACTGAATTCAGAGTCTAGCCTAGGGAACCTCTGATCAAGTCCGGACAGCGTCTGCGCGAGCCAAAAAGTTCAG
>CAZXLJ010000180.1:582-4604 GCA_964641175.1 uncultured Cellvibrionaceae bacterium | reverse complement strand
GCAAGCCATATCCGCTGGGCGATTACACGCTCGCGGCTGAGTCCTTCCGCCTGAATCAGTTCGGCGGCTTGGAATTGAACCGCTACGAATTGCAGTTGGTGCCGATCAAGACGGCGCCGGCAGTGCGCCCGGCTGCGGCCGGGTAAGGGCTGACCCATGCGCTACGCGGTCTGTGCGGAAGTCGATTTCGACGCCAACGCGGGCACGTGCGCGCATGTGGTCTGGCAAGAATCAGGGCCGTCACTTCTTCCCCCGTTGACGGCTTCTGAGGGCTTCGCGGTTTCCGGTGCCATTGCGGCCGTTCTGACGATTGCGGTCGTTGTTCGGTTCACCTGGCGCGTTGGCAAGTCCGCGAACGCCTACGGTTGAGGGGGAATTACAATCATCGTGAAAAAAGGAACCGTGAAATGGAAGAGCTTATCGATACCCTCGACGGCATGGCTGCCGCCGCTGCTGGTCTGCTGCCCGCCGTCGTCGCCCTGATCGCAATCGTGATCGGTGTGGGCTGGGGCAAGCGCGTCGGCGGCAAGGCCAGCTAACGCGGAAGCCGAGAAGGGGGCCGGTTGATCCGGCCCCTTTTTTAGTCCGCATCATGGAGATTTGGAGAATGGAAGGATGGGTCATCATCGTTACTACCTGGTTATTCTTCTGCATTGCCTTTGGGGACTGAGCGGGCAGGCGTTCGCGCAGTGTCCTACCGGGTCCGGTCAAAATTGCCCGACTGGCGGGTGCGATCAGGGCGAGGCGTATGCACTGTGCGAGCTGGCGCGCCCGAGCTATGAAGCGCAATATTCTTGCGAGCAGAACACGCCGCGCACGTTCAAGTGTCGGGACGATCCATCTGTCAAGCGCATCATTCTCGGCAACACGAACAACACGGGTTCGTTGATTTCGTGGACCTACGGCCTGAAATGCTCGCAACGCGATGAGATCAAAACGGGTGCTTCGCACTGCGAAGAGACGCCTACAGGTGAATGCAAGCACTGCAAGAATGGATGCGAATACTCGGAACGGCTTCTGCTTTGCGTCGGGTGTTCGTCAGGCGGACAATACGCTATCGGGAATAAGACAACCGGAAATCTTTGCACAATTGGGGAGGAAGATTCCGAACCGCAGGACCCGCCAGCGGACCCGCCGTGCACTGAGGTTGCCGGCGTGCAGATTTGCATCACGCCTGACGGCGTTTGCAAGGGATCAGAGTGCGTCGAGATTCCCCCGCCTGGCAGTTGCTCGGACGGCGGCGCGATCTGCGCGGGTAGTCCACCACCGGAACCGGACGGCGGCGGCCCTGGCTGTGAGCCTGGCGACGATAGTTGCGAGGAACCGCCGGAACCGTGCGGGTCAACGGACGCGGCAACCGAAAATGGGACCTTTGACGTCGATGTCTATTGCGATGAGGGGGGCGGTGACGATGGCGGCGGTGACGACGGCGGCGGCGACGACGGCGGCGGCGGCGACAATGGCGGCGGTGGGCAGAGTGGGTGCGAAGGCGAAGATTGCGACCCCGGAACCGGCGAATGCACAGGGCCGAATTGCACGCCCTGCACGGGTGAAGAGTGCGGCGCAGGTTGTCAGGGTCCGAATTGTTCTGGTGGCGGTGACGATGGTGGGGGCGACTGCCAGGGCGAAGATTGCGACGACGGCGGCGATTGCCAGGGTGAAGAGTGCGAGTGCGAAGGTGAGGATTGCGACGACGGCGGCGGTGATGACGGCGGCGGCGATGACAACGGCGGAGGGCAGGCGAGCGGTGGTACTACGTGCGACGCGCCGCCATCGTGTTCCGGTAATGCCGTTGGTTGCATGACGGCGTATCAGGCGTGGCGCAGTGCGTGCGAAACCGAGAAGTTGCGGCAGGCGTTCGACGGTGATGCAGCGGAACCGTTGGAAGGGGAGGCGGGCGATCATTACAGCGAGGTCACCATCGACTCGTCGGTTTTGAACACGGCGGGTTTCCTCGGCGGCGGATCGTGCCCGGTCGGCGATTTCACGCTTGATCTGGGAGTTGCGCAGGCAACCGTTCCTGCGGTGTGGTGTGAATTCCTTCCTTGGCTTGGCTGGCTTGCGGTGGCTATCGCAACGGTCACGGCTGCACGAATCATTGGGGGTGCGTGATGTGGGCAAAGATTGGCGGATGGATCGTCGCGGCGTTGGGCCTGAGCATGGGTTCACTGATCGGCCGCGCACTGTCGGCGCTTGGCATTGGCTATGCGACATACAACTTTGCGATGCCGGCGTTTGTTTCGCAGGTGCAAAGCTACTTCGGCGCCTTGCCGTCGAGCATCGTGCAGGTGCTTGCGGCAATGAAGGCTGACGTCGTGGTGACGATCATTTTTTCGGCCATCGCGGTGCGCATGGCGTCGCGTGTGTTTTTCCGGAGGGCGTGACCGTGGTCGAGATGGAACCTATCAACCTCGTTACCGGGTTGCCCGGTGCAGGGAAAACGCTCTTTGCGATCTACCTGTCCAACAAGTGCCGCGAGGAAGGATTGACGCCGCTTAACTTCAACATCGAAGGGCTGTCATCCGACATTGCCGAGTCATGGCCGGGACCGCTTGATCAGTGGGAGAAGTTCGACGGCGACGAATTGGCGAAAGCGCAACAGGCGGCGATTGCTAATTGGCAATCGTTGCCGCCGAAGTCGGTTCTGTTGATTGATGAAGCGCATCGCGTTTTTCCGGTGCGGCCGACGCATTCCAAGGAACCGGCGCACGTTAACGCGCTGGCGGAGATTCGGCACAAGGGCGTCCGGTTGATCATCGTCGATCAAGACCCCTCGACGCTGGATCGTTTCGTTAAGCGCCGTGTCGGCGCGCATTATCACCTGGTCAACCGGTCCGGCTTCGACGTTGCCCGTCTGTTCTCGAATCGCAGTTGCGTGGATAACCCGCGGGTCGGCGGCGCGTGGGGAACGGGTGAGTCTGAGCTATGGCGCTACCCGAAGGAGTTGTTCTCGAAATACAAGTCCGCGTCGGTCCATATCAAAAAGCGACGGATTCCAAAAATGTTTATTGTTCTGGCGGCGGCTGTTGTCCTGGCCATCGCTAGTTTCTGGTGGACGGGAGCAAAGTTCATGTCAACCGGTGAGCGGGACATTGATCCGTCAGCGGTCGTCACGACGTATGCCGGCGAGCGATCGCCGACTAGCGCATGGGCGCAAGGCATCGTTCCGCCGCAACAGCGGCAACAGGTCGGCTATCTGACCGCAGCGGATTGGGCGCACGCGCACACGCCATTAGTGAAGGGCGTTCCCTGGTCTGCGCCGGTTTATGCCGGGCTGGCCATTCAGACCGTGCCTGACCTTCGCTGCATCATCATCGGCGATCATCAGACCTGGGGCAGTCGGTGCAAGTGTTACAGCGAGCAAGGGACCACGCTTGACGTTGATCAGAAGTTTTGCCGCATGGCGGCATTGAATGGCGTGTACAACCCGTATAGGCGGCCCATGGCTACGGCGCCGGTTGACGGACAGAAAGCGCAGGGCGGAGGCGTCCCCCCGGCTGAGTTTACGAATGCCGGGGGGACGGCCGCCGCCTTCGCTGAACCCGTGTATCAATCGCGGGCCGCTGTGGGTCCGCCACCGGTGGCCGACTTCCGGGGAGTGAGGTAAACCCGGCCGGCGGCCGGCTGCGCACTCAGGGGTCGCGTTGCGGGTGCGCAGCCGCAGACGCTCTTGATCTGGTCGCCATGCCGCTGTGCCGTCAATGCCGCCCACGCATCCAGTCGAGGCCGCACAAAGACACCGGCCCCCTGGCCATTGCTTCACCGCAATGATTTTTCGGTCGCCTTAACGTCTGCGCCCACAGGCCCCGGATTCGTGATGCACTACGCCGCAGGCGACGCCGCCAGGCGTGGCAGTTCGCTCTTTCCTCGTCGGGGTCGTAGGGGGTGGCTGACCCCCTACATGCTCTGCAACTGGGGTGCAGGGGAAGGTTTCCCCTGCAAGCTCCTACGCCGCAGGCGACGCCGGCAGGCGTGGCAGTTCGCTCTTTCCTCGTCGGGGTCGTAGGGGGTGGCTGACCCCC
>CAZXLJ010000180.1:0-482 GCA_964641175.1 uncultured Cellvibrionaceae bacterium | reverse complement strand
TACATGCTCTGCCACCATTGCCCGATGGGGCCAAAGAATCCACAACGGCAGAAGGCCGTCACATGGGGTCAGATCGCTATTGCAGCTGTCGCTGCCGCGCTGGCCATTCACTTCGCGTGGTACAGCTACGAGCGCGCCCAGGCACGTAAACGGACAGTGATCGTTGTCCCGGTCGACCAGCGCGCCGTGCCGGCGTCGTCGCAACGCCGTCCTAGACCCCGGACAGCGGAACCCGATGAACTGGGCTACCAGCTGCAGCCCGGCGAGCGCTGTCTAAACGGCAAGTTCGTCTATCAGGTGACGGTCAACCACTGGGCGGACGCACCTGCTCAGGACTGGAAGTGCCGGCCCTCAAGCCGGCAATAGCGCCATCTGGCATGCCCATCGGCGCAGGGTATTTATCCAGCGTTCAGTTATCCGGGCCATCCATCGATTTCGCATAATGTTTATTATGTAATCAAGGCAGCCTCCAGGCCGAGCCT
>CAZXLJ010000179.1:0-4767 GCA_964641175.1 uncultured Cellvibrionaceae bacterium | reverse complement strand
TTGATCTCGCAAAGCGCTGTAAGCCAGACGCTATTCGGACTTAATCAGAGGTTCCTTAGTGTTAACCGGCCCTAATAAAAGCCTACTTGAGTTTCAGCTTTCACCTGAGAGTTTCGGGAAGAGTGGTGCAGTAAGCGTTTCGCCAGTAACAAATGCCGATGACAAGACAGTGCGGTATTGCCCCGCTTTATCGCTGGGTGCCGATTCCCTTTCCTGTCAGCAGAGCGTGATAAAAACCGCACATCCAATAAACTCCACCCCATAGCAGAACGGGGGAGAGCAGCATTGTGATCAGTTTGTTTTTCGCGTTCTGGTAAACCAGGTGGCGTCCGATGATTCGTAGCATCTTGGCTAGAGTGATCGCGGGCAGGGCCACAAGAAACAGAAATTTCCGGGACGGACTCATGGTGGGCTGGTAACGGATATAGAAAAGATTCTGGCCGTTGATGTAGATCTTGCGCAGTACTTTGGCGATCGAAGCATCCTGAGTCTGATAGGCAAGAACATCCGGACAAAAATACAGCTTATGTCCATTGCGTCGCAGCCTTTCGGTCAGTTCGGTGTCCTGCATCCGGGGAATGTCTTTAAATCCCCCTTCACTTAAAAATATCTCTCTCGAGAAACACATAAGCGCGGAGCTGAGATTGGCGCGCTCGCACTGAGGGCGACCCATTTGCGACTCGTGATTAAAAAAGAAGTGTTCGAGCCACGACGCAACTCCGCGACTTGTTCGGGTGTTAAGTTCCAGCGCACCGCCGAATATACGTAGCCCACCTGTGAAATGCCGCCAGGCTGCATCCAGAGCATGCGGCCCAAGCGTCACATCAGCATCGAGAAATACGAGCAGATCGCCGCGAGCGATGCGCGCACCGATATTCCGCCCTTCTCCGGGATTGAATCGCTGTGAGCGGTGTTCGTAAAAAACCTTGCTGTACCGGGTTGCGATAGTCGCGACTTCCTGATGTTCCGAGCAGTCAACCAGAATGATTTCAAACGTGACCGCAGTGATCTGCTCTTGCAGACTCTTTAAAGTCTCTGAAATGGTGTCCTGAGTGTTGTAGGACGGGATGACCACCGATATATCCATAACTAAGTGCCCAAATGATATTGCTTGAACAGACTGTAGCGTTGTTGCGCCACGACGTCGATGTTGAAGGCATTTTCAATCAATTCCCGCGCGCGACCAAGGACTTCGGTATCGGGCGCAGCGAGTATGCGCTCGATGGCGCGGGCAATGGCCTCCGCATCTTTCTCGTGCGTCAGATATCCGGTCACACCGTCCTCGACAATTTCCGGAATTCCGGAATGCGCTGAGGCGATCACAAACACGCCGGATGCCATGGCTTCCATAATGACAACTGGCAACCCTTCCATTTCACCGGACGCGCTGGTAACCGATGGCACTACGACGACGTCACTGCCGGCCATGGCGTTGCGCACGTAGTGAGTGCTCTGCTGTCCGGCAAAATGGATCCTGTTCTGCAATCCCAGCGTTTCAACCTGCTGCTGCAGCTCTGACTCGAGCGGACCGCCGCCGATAATTTCCAACTGGAATTCAACGCCGCGATTTTGTAACACCTGGGCCGCTTCGATGAGATACCGGAAGCCCTTTTTCTCCACGAATCTCCCCACCGCCAATATCTTCGACGGAATGCCAGGCCTGTAGGCATCCGGGGTGCGGTAATCGAATCCTTGAAGGTCCATGCCGCAGCGCACCACATGGGACTTGTTGCGGCAGGGAGAGATTGCATCAAAATATTCCACGTTAAAAGCCGAAATCATCAGCAGAAACTGCGCGGTCTGCAGCTTCTGATGAATGCCGACATCGCTGGCCGTTCGAAAGGTTCCGGCGGAGTGAACTGTCACACTGAACGGAAGTTTGGCGTGATGCGCAGCGAACATGGCGACGGATGATGAGACGTTCAAAAAATGTGCATGGACATGCGTGACCCCGTTGGCGCGCAGTGATTCCGCCGTGTGCGCAGAAACAAAAAAATGGTAGAGCATCTTGAGTCGGCGGCGCACCCCAAACTCCGGGCTGGAAAGTGACGTCCACATCCCTCGCAAATAGTGGAAGGGAGATTCAGCCAGCGACTTCAAGTTGCCGCGCAAGACACTCGGCGTGTCCAATGGGTACAGATAATGGGTTTCAGCCACAAGGTCAGCCGCGTCCTGAGCGATGTTGCCTTCGTCCTTGCGGACGCCCACAAGAATGATATCGAGGCCCATGGCTCGAAGCGCACGGATTTCGCGTCGGATAAACGTATGGGAGCGGGTGCCGAAACAGGTTGTGAGGTAGGCTACTTTCATAGGGTTAACAGGGTCCGAGTGGCGGAGATAAGGCGCCGTCACAATAGCTGCGGAGGTAAATGAATTCTGTCGACACGCTTTACATATTTTTGGAAGTCATCAGAACTTCCCGATGACATCCGGTGAGTTCCATGGATGCCGGTCTGGCGGTCGCGAAGTCCTTAGCCAGAATCGTGCCTAAGGATATCTACTGAGGCTGCGACACGGCCGGAGGCTGTTTTAGCAGACTTTGGGATTCCTTAAGGAAAGCCGATCAAGTCGGTGCGTGCAGTACGGCCGGATTTCATCGTTTTTGGCTTTTGGTCCGTAGGTTGGGCTTTTGGTCCATAAATTGAATGTGGCGGGCAGGATTATACGCCGGCTGACGGCAGCCGCCTCATCGTTTTCGCAACTCTCTGGATTGGCAATGACTGACTCGCTGGACTTACTTATCGTCATTATTAACTACAAGACCGGGCAGCTGGTCATCGACTGCCTGAAAACGGTCATCCCGCAGCTCCAGAAGGATCAGCAAGTAGTGGTAGTGGATAACTGTTCCGCAGACGGCTCAGCCAATCAGATTCGCGAGTGGCTGGAAGAGGAGCAGGTAACCGACAGGGTGAACCTGATCCTTTCGCCCCAAAACACAGGGTTTTCCGGGGGCAACAATATCGGTATCAAATCTCGTACCGCCCGGTACTATCTGCTGCTGAACAGCGACACTATCTTGCGCGAAGGCGCCCTGGAGGCGATGCTGGACGCTGCCCGGAACCGGCCCGACGCGGGGCTTGTCAGTCCCCGGCTCGAATGGCCCAATGGAGAACCGCAAATAAGCTGCTTCCGCTATCATCGGCCCATCTCTGAACTCATTTATGCGGCGGCCACGGCGCCGGTCACTGCGCTGCTGAAACCGTGGGTGGTTGCGATACCGGTGAGTGACTCCGGGATCGAACCGGAGTGGACGAGTTTCGCGTGTGTTCTGGTTAAATCCGAGGTGATCGAGCAGATCGGTCTGATGGATGAAGGTTATTTTCTGTATTACGAGGACGTGGATTACTGTCGCGTGGCACGCAATGCGGGTTGGACGATAGTTCATACGCCCAAAGCGCGAGTCGTGCATCTGCGCGGTGGCAGTTCGGATGTAAAGAAAAATATTTCGACAAGAAAGAGATTACCTCGCTATTACTACGCCTCGCGAAGTCGATATTTTGCGAAGCATTACGGTCCGCTGGGTTTATTGGCCGCCAATTGTCTCTGGCTGTTGGGACGAAGTATTTCCTTTCTGCGGGAGCGATTTGGGAAAGCCAATACATCATGCGAAAAACAGCACCTGGATATCTGGACCAATTTTTCCCGGCCGATGGAACCCTACAGGAACGTGTCATGAAGAAAAACAATTTGGTACTGCCGGATTTTATGATTGTCGGTGCCATGAAGTGCGCCACCAGCACGCTGCACGACCAGTTGGCACAGCAGCCTGGTATCCACATGAGCACCCCCAAAGAGCCAAATTTTTTCAGTAATGACGAAATTTACCGGAACGGGATAGGCTGGTATTCCAGTCTTTTCCGCGACGAGCCAAAGTTGCTGCAGGGCGAATCGAGCACTCACTACACCAAGATGCCCACTTATCCCGAAACGCTTCCGCGCATGCTGAAGCACGGGCTGGGGGGGGTAAAAATGATCTATGTCATTCGTGAGCCGGTCAGCCGGCTGGTGTCGCAGTATATTCACGAATGGTCCCAAGGGTTTTTGAAAGACGACATCAATACGGCGCTCAAAACGTTTCCAATTCTGGTGGATTATTCCCGCTACCATTACCAGTATTGCGCTCTGCTTGAACACTTTGATCCGGACCAGATCCTCATCGTTTTCTACGAAAGGCTCATTGCCGAGCCCCAGTCGGAGCTGGAGCGAATCTGCGGTTTTATCGGCTATGAAGGTAAGCCCGTGTGGAATTTCGATCTCGAGGCTCAAAACGTGTCGGCCAAGCGGATCAGGAAATTTCCGTTGTACTCGCTCGTAGTGGAATCCCCATTGCTGGCTTTTTTGAGACGAACGTTTGTTCCCAAAGCGCTGCGCGAAGCGGTCAAAGACCGGCTGGTGATGAAGCAAAGACCTGAGCTCAACGACGATTCCCGTGCACGATTGCGGGAGATTTTTGACGAAGACCTGAAGCAGCTGGGCCTGAAACTTGGTTTGCCGCTTTCTCTGGATTCCTACAAAAAAGTTGCCCTGGGTGCGTGCCCGCCCGTCCAGTCCCCTGATCTGCTGCAGTCTGCGCGCAACTCGGGGAGCGGTGACGCGTATCCGGAACCCAAAGCGCCGGCGTGAGCGTAAGGCTGAAACCAGTTTTGCGGTCCGGCCACCTTCCGGGTCGGTGAAGCTAACCTGTTCGCGCAAGCGACGACGTCACCTCTGTCAATAATCAAGGGAATTGTTTCGCAGTATGAACTCATTACCTCGAAAAAAAGCCGA
>CAZXLJ010000178.1:0-4824 GCA_964641175.1 uncultured Cellvibrionaceae bacterium | reverse complement strand
TGGAAACCCTGAAAGCCTACGTTTCCGAAACCGGCAAGATTGTTCCAAGCCGCATTACCGGAACCAAGGCAAGATACCAGCGGCAGCTGTCCACAGCGATAAAACGTGCGCGCTATATCGCTTTGCTGCCTTACTCAGACAGCCACGAATAATAGGGGTCACAGATGGAAGTCATATTGCTTGAGAAAGTAGGCCGTCTGGGCACCGTTGGAGATCGGGTTCGGGTCAGGTCCGGTTACGGCCGCAACTATTTGCTGCCCCAGGGTAAGGCAATCTCTGCCACCTCCGATAACGTTGCACGGTTTGAAGAGCGTCGTGCCGAGTTGGAGTCAGCGGCCAATGAAAAACGCAAGTACGCCGAAACGCGTGCTGCCAAGCTGGCTGAAATGGTAGTTACCCTCAGTGCCAACGCCGGCGACGAAGGCCGCCTGTTCGGTTCTATTGGCGCCCGTGATATCGCTGAAGCCATTACCAAGGCGGGCGTGGATGTGCAGAAATCCGAAGTGAAACTGCCCCAGGGCACCCTGCGCGAAGTGGGCGAGTACGAAATCGACCTGCAGCTGCACGTGGATGTTCTGCAAACGGTTAAAGTCGTCATCGAAGCCCAGCGCTAAGCTTTCGGTTCGAACAGAAACCCGGCCTGTTCCCCCGGAACCGGCATGGGTACAATGAGGCACGCTGACATCCCGTCGCGTGCCTTTTTTCATTAAAGACTGCCGCTCTTATGAACGATTTCAGCTCAGCATCCTATGGCGAGTACGATGAGCCGGCTCCGGATTTTGAAAAAGAACCGGTGTTGCCGCATTCCATCGAGGCCGAGCAGTCCGTTCTGGGTGGCCTGATGCTCGACGCCGGTCATTTCGACGGTGTCACCGAAGTGCTGGGCAATCAGGACTTTTACAAGGCGACCCACCGACAGATTTTTGCGGTCATGCAGGATCTGGTGGAAGCTGAACAGCCTATCGATGTCATCACTGTTGCCGAAGAACTGAACCGTCGCGGTGAACTGAAAGCGGTGGGCGGATTGGCTTATCTCACCGAGCTGGCTTCCAATGTCGCCGGCAGCACCAATCTGCCGGCCTACGCTCGCATCGTGCGCGAACGGGCCACCCTGCGACAGCTCATCAGCGTTACCACTGAAATCGCCAAGGCGAGCTACAATCCCGGAGCGCTTGGTACCGATGACCTGCTGCAACTGGCCGAGCGCAAGCTGCTGGAAATTTCCGAGGACCGCCCCAAGGAAGGCGGTTTCAGCGACGTCAATGCCCTGCTGCGCTCAGCCGTGCAGCGCATCGATGCGCTGTTTCGCTCCGACACCGATTTGACGGGAGTCTCCACGGGGCTGAGTGAACTGAACGAGAAAACCTCCGGTTGGCAGCCGGGAGAGCTGATCATTCTGGCGGCTCGACCCTCAATGGGTAAAACGGCCCTGGCACTCAATTTTGTTGAGGCGGCGCTATTTACCCAGGCCAAGCCGGTGCTTGTGTTCAGTCTGGAAATGCCCGCGGACTCACTGATCATGCGGATGCTGTCTTCAGTGGGACGGATCGATCAAGGTAATATCCGCACGGGACGCCTGACCGAAGACGACTGGCCTAAACTTGAAGCAGCGGCGCGCAAGCTCAAGGACAAGCTCCTGTTTATCGACGACACGGCGGGACTTACGCCCAATGAAGTGCGGGCCCGGGTGAAAAAGCTGACGCGGGAGCACGGCAAGCCCGGATTGATCATGCTGGATTATCTGCAATTGATGCACGTCGCGGGCAGTAACGAGGGCCGAACCCAGGAGATTTCAGAGATTTCGCGGTCCATGAAAGCATTGGCGAAAGAGTATGAATGTCCGGTGATCTGTCTGTCACAGCTGAACCGCGGCGTGGAATCGCGGCCCAACAAACGGCCGATGAACTCGGATCTGCGAGAATCGGGTGCGATCGAGCAGGATGCCGACGTCATTCTGTTTATTTACCGCGACGAATACTATAACGAAGAGAGCCCCGACAAGGGCGTCGCCGAGTTGATTCTCGGCAAACAGCGCAACGGCGAAATCGGAACCTGTCGTGCCGCATTTGTCGGCAAGTACACACGCTTCGAGAATCTGGCGCCGGAATATATGCAGCAACATTAGCGGCGGAGGTTCCATGCAGATTTTTCATCACATCAATAGCCTGTGCGGTGCCCTTGCGCAACACCGCCAGCAGGGTCAGACGCTGGGATTCGTGCCCACCATGGGCAATCTCCATCGCGGCCATCTGGAACTCATCGATCTTGCCAAAGACCAGGCCGACATTACGGTGGCGAGCATTTTTGTAAATCGCCTGCAATTCGGGCTGAACGAAGACTGGGACAAATATCCGCGCACCTTGACAGAAGACTGCTACAAGTTGCGCGAAGCGCAGTGCGATTATCTTTTCTGTCCCGAAGAAAGCGAGATGTATCCGAACGGAATGGATCAGCAGGCCCGGGTAGTGGTGCCGTCCATGTCCGGTGTCCTGTGCGGCGCCAGCCGTCCGGGACATTTCGATGGTGTCACGACGGTAGTGACCAAGCTGTTCAATATCGTACAGCCGGATCTGGCCGTATTCGGGCTCAAGGATTACCAGCAGCTGGCCATCATAAGGCGCATGGTGCAGGATCTTTGCGTACCCGTCCGTCTGGTGGAAGGCCCCATTGTGCGGGAGGCTGACGGTCTGGCGATGAGTTCGCGCAACCGCTTTATCACGCCTGAAGAGCGGCCCCGGGCAATCCAGCTCCATCGCAGCCTGAACTGGGTGCGCGAGCAGATTGAAGCGGGGAAGCGGGACTTTACCAATCTGGAACAATCCGCCAGGGCACAGATCGAGCAGGCGGGTTTCCGGCCGGACTACATTTCCGTATGTGAAAGCCGGACCCTGAATCCGGCCGCCCACGATGATCAGGAAATTATCGTGCTCGGTGCGATGTACTGTCGGGCGGCCCGCCTGATCGACAATGTTCCGGTAACCCCGGGAGAGCAAAGCCAGGTCGTCTGGAGTGCGGCATAACTGAAGTAACGGGCGACCTATGGTCCCATGAGAGATTTTCAATGCAAATTACACTTTTGAAAGGCAAGCTGCATCTGGCCCAGGTTACCCAGGCTGAGCTGTGGTATGACGGGTCATGCGCCATCGACAGTGACCTGGTTGCCCTGGCCGGCATGCGCGAGTTTGAGCAGATCGAGATTTACAACGTTGATAACGGTGAACGTTTCTCGACCTACATAATTCTTGCCGAGGCCGGATCAGGAACGATCTCGATGAACGGAGCCGCTGCGCGCAAAGTGCAGGTGGGCGATCGGGTGATCATCGCCACTTACGCCCGTTTTGACGAGGCGGAGGCGGAGCAGTTCAAGCCACGGCTGGTTTATCTCGGTGACAATAACAAGGTTCAGCGTACGTCCAATACCATTCCGGTCCAAACCTGAGTTGGAGGAATCCCTGTTCCCGCCTCGAGCCGCTTCTGTTCATGCCTGCCGCGCCGATCGCGGCAGCTACTGTTGCAGCTTACTGTCTGACATCGACTTTGGTCGATCTATGATCCTCTTCCAGTTGCGTTACCATGGGGCTTTTTGAAATAAGAACAGGAGCGGTGTATGTCCGAACAGCACGTTTACTCGGTGATCCCATCAGTGGCCAAAAAGGCCCATGTGAATGCTGAGCAGTACCAGTCGATGTACCGTCAGTCCATAGAAAATCCGGAAGGCTTTTGGTCCGAGCAGGCGACTCAGTTTCTGAGTTGGGATTCCCCGTGGCAGCAGGTGCGCCATCATGATTTTCGAAAAGGTGAAGTGAGCTGGTTTGTCGGCGGCAAGCTCAACGTAAGCACCAATTGCATCGATCGGCATCTCGCGATGCGAAGCGATCAGGTTGCCATCATCTGGGAAGGGGACAACCCGATGGATGATGCGGTCATAACCTACCGGCAGTTGCACGAGCACGTGTGCCGGCTTGCAAACGTACTCAAAGGCAAGGGCGTCAAGAAGGGCGATCGCGTATGCATTTACATGCCCATGATCCCGGAAGCGGCCTACGCCATGCTGGCATGCGCCCGGATCGGCGCGGTCCACTCGGTGGTCTTCGGTGGATTTTCTCCCGAAGCACTCAAGGACAGGATTCTGGACAGCGACTGCGGCGTGGTCATCACCGCCGATGAAGGCGTGCGCGGCGGCAAAAGCGTACCCCTGAAAAAAAACATGGACACCGCCCTGGTCCAGTGCCCGGGTGTCCACACAGTACTGGTCGTCAAGCGCACCGGTGCGGCCATTGAATGGCAGGCTGGACGGGATGTCTGGTACCACGATGCCGTGGACGAAGTAGCGAGCGACTGTCCGGCCGAATCCATGGATGCAGAAGACCCGCTGTTCATTCTGTACACCTCCGGCTCCACTGGCAAACCGAAGGGCGTACTGCACACCACCGGCGGCTATCTTCTTCAGGCCGCCATGACGCACAAGTACGTCTTTGATTACAAGGATGGGGAAATCTACTGGTGCACTGCCGATGTCGGCTGGGTAACGGGTCACACCTACATCCTGTACGGGCCTCTCACCAACGGGGCTACCACGCTGATGTTCGAAGGTGTGCCCACCTATCCATCGCCTGGCCGGTTCTGGGAAATCGTGGACAAGCATCAGGTCAATATCTTCTACACAGCGCCGACCGTGATTCGCACGTTGATGGGCAAAGGGGATGTCCACGTACGCAACAGCAACCGTGAGTCCCTGCGGCTGCTGGGCAGTGTTGGCGAGCCTATCAACCCGGAAGTGTGGGAGTGGTACCACCGCGTAGTCGGCGATGGTCGCTCCCCGGT
>CAZXLJ010000177.1:2435-4880 GCA_964641175.1 uncultured Cellvibrionaceae bacterium | reverse complement strand
ATTCACAGAAACGACCACGCCGCAGAAGAGCTGCCGTGATGACGGAAAGTCTTGCATGAAATTTGAAGTAATTGGAAAAGACGGGCTGGCGCGACGCGGGCGCATGACATTTGCACGCGGCGCAGTGGAAACCCCCGCCTTTATGCCGGTAGGTACTTACGGCACTGTCAAGGGGATGCTGCCCAGGGATATTCAGGAAACCGGTGCCCAGATCATTTTGGGTAACACGTTCCACCTGATGTTGCGACCGGGCACCGAGATCATTAAATCCCATGGCGGTTTGCACGGGTTTTCTCAGTGGCCGGGGCCGATTCTCACGGACTCCGGGGGCTTTCAAGTATTCAGCCTGGGTCAGTTGCGGAAAATCACCGAGGATGGCGTGGCATTCCGATCGCCGGTCGACGGAAGTCCAGTATTTCTGAACCCCGAGATATCCATGCATGTGCAGCGAGATCTGGGTGCTGATATCGTCATGATTTTCGATGAGTGCACGCCTTACCCGGCGAGTCATGAGCAAGCTTTGCAGTCCATGGAGATGTCGCTGCGCTGGGCATGGCGCAGCAAGCAGGCCCACGCTGGCAGTGAAGCGGCCCTGTTCGGGATAGTGCAGGGCGGTATGTATGAGGATTTGCGCAGCCGGTCACTGGCGGGTCTGGCGGACATCGGCTTTGACGGTTACGCCATCGGCGGCTTGAGTGTTGGCGAACCCAAGGAGGACATGTTGCGAGTGCTGGATCACCTTGCGCCGCAGTTGCCAGAGGACCGGCCGCGATATCTGATGGGCGTTGGTAAACCCGAGGACATTGTGGAAGCTGTCCTGCGGGGCATTGACATGTTTGATTGTGTGATGCCCACACGAAACGCCCGGAATGGTCATTTGTTTACTTCCACAGGAGTCGTTAAAATCCGCAACGCTCGTCACCGGACCGCATTGGGGCCGCTAGATGAAGCTTGCGATTGCTATACCTGTCGCAACTTCAGCTGTGGCTATTTACATCATCTGGACAAATGCGGGGAAATCCTCGGTGCCCAGCTCAACACCATACATAATCTGCGGTTCTACCAGAGTCTGATGAGTAACCTTCGTTCTGCCATCGCCCAAAATGCGGTGACTGAATTCGTGGGGCACTTCTACGAGAACTATAACCGGGCCGAGCCCGCCAGGACGAACCCGGTCACAATGTAGCCGGCTGTCAGCTTAAGAGAGAAATCGGGACCCATCATGAATCGATTCCCCTTGTGGAAATATCTCCTACTAATCGCGGCGCTCGTATTCGGGGGCATTTACGCGTTGCCCAATCTTTATGCGCCGGATCCGGCCCTCCAGATAGTCAGTAATTCGGCAGACGCGAAAGTCGATGAAAAGACGCTCGAGGTCATCACGCAAGCTCTGAAGGGCAATAACATTGAATTTTTCGGAGAAGAAGTTACGGCAGAGAGCGCTGCCCTCGTGCGCTTCAACTCCCTCGGTGATCAACTCACGGCGAAGACTGTGGTGCAAAGTGCGCTGGAACAAGCCTACAGCGAAGACGCACGCTTCGTGGTTGCGCTCAATCAGGCGTCGACTACACCTCAATGGCTAACGGATATGGGCGCTTCGCCGATGAATCTGGGTCTGGACCTTGCGGGTGGGGTGCATTTTCTGCTGCAGGTTGACACACCCAAAGCGCTGGCTGATCGCATGGAAGATATGGAACGAGGTTTACGCAAGGCGATTCGCACTCAGCGTCTTTTCGGTGTCGAGCTGGAACGCAAGGATCTCGTATTCACGTTCAGGGCCGAGACTGAAGAGCAGCAAGGCAAAATCGCGGAATTAATTCGCGAGAATGCGCCACAACTGGACCAGAGACGCAGTCGCAGCGCCGACGACAAATACCTGATAGAAGCAAGGATATCTGAAACCGCAATACGTGAAATTGAAGATCACGCGGTTTCCCAAAACCTCACCACTTTGCGCAATCGGGTCAACGAACTGGGTGTTAGCGAACCAGTTGTGCAGAAGCAGGGTCGTAACCGGATCGTTGTTGAACTGCCGGGTGTGCAGGATACCGCCGGCGCCAAGAAGATTCTGGGAAAAACGGCCAATCTGGAATTCCGTCTGGAAGCCAGTGGAGATACTCCCGCGAGTCAACGGGAGCGCTTTGAATTTCGCAACGAAGAAGAAGAAAGAATGCGGGGGCCGGTATTTCTGGAACGCCAACGCATTATCACGGGTGAACACGTGGTTAACGCCACAGGCGGATTCGATCAGCAGAGCAACGGCCCAAAGATCGACATAACTTTGTCCAGCGAGGGTGGCAATCTGATGCACCACGCGACCCGCACCGAAGTGGGCCGCAACATGGGCGTGCTCTTTATTGACTATTACACCGTTCGAGAGAAAGTCCGTGAAAACGGGCAAATCGTTGAGCGGGATATCAATAAGGCGGACAAGAAAATCATTAA
>CAZXLJ010000177.1:0-2335 GCA_964641175.1 uncultured Cellvibrionaceae bacterium | reverse complement strand
GCGGGTTGATGTCCATGCTGGGTGCGACCCTGACCTTGCCGGGGATCGCGGGAATTGTTTTGACGATTGGTATGGCAGTCGATGCCAACGTACTGATTTTCTCCCGAATCAAGGAAGAGCTTGCGAACGGCCTTCCGCCGCAGAGCGCGATCAGCAACGGATTTGATCGGGCCTTTCTCACGATTCTCGACGCAAACGTGACGACACTGATTGTGGCATTTATCTTGTTCGCTATTGGTACCGGGCCGATCAAGGGCTTTGCGGTGACCCTGTCTCTGGGAATTCTGACATCCATGTTTACCGCCATCGTCGGCACACGTGCTGTTGTGAATCTCATCTACGGCGGTCGCAAGGTCTCCAAACTCTGGATATAAGCTGGACATCATTATGAGCGAATTGAAAGTCTACAATTTTATGCGGTTTGGAACGGCCACTCTGGTGTTGTCGGTGGCACTGGTACTGATATCCGTTGTTTCGCTGGCAACTCGGGGGCTGAACTTTGGTCTGGACTTCACCGGCGGGACCCTGATCGAGCTGCATTACAGCGAAGCGCCGCGTCTGGAAGACGTGCGGCGCTCACTGGCGGGTTCCGGTTTCGAGAATGCTTCAGTTGTAAATTTTGGTTCCGACACAGAGTTGCTCGTGCGGTTAAAGGCCGACACGGCGGACAAGCCGGACGCGGAAATAGCCGACATTGGAGCGCATGTGGTGGAAGTGCTGCGACAGGGCTCCAGTGCTGAAATCAATCTGGTGCGCAGTGAAATTCTCGGATCACAGGTAGGTGAAGAGCTGGCCAATAACGGCGGGCTCGGCATGCTGACCGCATTTGCGATGATTTTTATCTACATCGCAGTTCGATTCCAGTTCAAGTTCTCGGTCTCGGCGGTGGTCGCCCTGGTTCACGACGCAATTGTTGTGCTTGGAGTTTTTTCAGTATTTCAGCTGGAGTTTGACCTGACCGTTCTGGCCGCATTGCTCGCGGTAATCGGTTACTCGATCAACGACACCATCGTAATCGCGGACCGGATTCGTGAGAATTTCCCGATCATGCGCTCGGAGACTCCCTTGGAAGTTGTCAATATTTCGTTGTCACAAACGCTGGGGCGCACATTGATGACGTCCGGTACGACACTGCTGGTGGTATTGGCGTTGTTTTTTATGGGTGGTGAGTTGATCCGGAATTTCTCGCTTGCATTACTGGTGGGAATAACTGTCGGGACATACTCATCGATTTATGTGGCGGCGGCGACCTTGCTTGCAATGCGTGTTTCCAGAGAGGACCTGATGCCTCCGGTCAAGGAAGGCGCTGAGCTTGATGAAATGCCCTGACCAGGACTGCCGTCGCCTTCAGGATTTAAGCTGGTTAATACCGACAGGCGACAATGTGAAATTGGCAACCGCTATCGGCTGCCGGGCAAGCAGGTTATTTCGACTCGACGTCGAGATTTTTGATTCGGTCGAGGATCTTCTGGATATCGACTTCCGGACCCAGGGGCGCCTCCATCGGGGCGTCATCCAGTCGGCAATCCGCAGCCGAAAACTCACCATTGCTGATGCGTGCGAACAGATTGTCGATTTCGATGGTGAGCTTTTTGTTAAACCGGCGCGGCATGGCTTATTCCTCTAAGCAATCAGTAGTCAGGCTGCGAGCGCTCCGCTCGCGGCTGCGACTTGCTTGAAGTATAGCGTCGGCTCTGGGCGGCCCTCGGCCGACTCGGGATCTAATGCGAAATTAATCTAGGGAACCCCGGATTAATTCCTGACTGAGAGATCTCCACGGCTTCAGACCCCACAACAATAATTGGTGGACGCATGAGATTACTCAAGCACTTTCTGATATCGGGGCTGGAAGATGAAGTTCGCGAAATGCGATCGGCGTTGTCGCGACATCAGCGCATATTCCGGGGTAGTCACGGTTACGGATATTTTGACTGGGACCTGAACGCAAAGCGAATGGACTGGAGTGGTGGCTACTGGCGCTACCTTGGCTATACCGATGAAGACGTCGACTACATCTCGGTCTCCTCAAACTACTATGACTACGTCCATCCCGACGATGTAGCGCGGGTACAGGCGGCGGTCCGGGGCATAATCCGGGAGCCGGGACCCGGCGAAGTCACCTACCGCGTCCGACGCAAAAAGGGTGGCTATATCTGGACTGAACTGCGGGCCGACTCAGTCCGCGACGAAATGGGCTGGGTGCATTACGTGAGCGGTATCGCGTTTGATGTAACCAAGCAAAAACAGACGGAGCAGGCGCTGCTGATCAGTGAAGCGCGTCATGCGCGGATCATTCAGTCATCGAATGATGGCATCTGGGAATGGGCGGCCGAGC
>CAZXLJ010000176.1:0-4930 GCA_964641175.1 uncultured Cellvibrionaceae bacterium | reverse complement strand
ACCATTTCTTGTGGTTAGTGCATTCTTTCCTTTTGCGGCTTGGTTGGTTGTAGTTAAAGGTACTCTCCGGATCGCGTTATCAACCGGTTACACGGCGGCGCTGGTCGGTAAAGCGGGGGGTATTGATCCCGGTGCAGTGCTCGTAACTTCAATTTACTTCGTACTCAGTTCATTGGTTGTAGCCATCCTTGTGAAATTGCGATATCGATTTTTAGCATGGAGTATCGGTGTATCTTCGGTAGTATTATTGCTTTTTATTTTTAGTACCGTTAGTTCACTCATATGGTTTTAATGATAAAGCTGTTGTGGCTAGTCGTGTTGAAATAGATTTCCCACTATATTTTGCGTATTGGTGGCGAGCCATGTTAAGCAATTCGCTGGGCTCATGGTTTGGCTATTCAGCTATGGGTGTTTCGGAACGAGATCAGATCTCACATGATTCGGAAGGCTATACCCGCGGACTACGAAGATATGGATGCTATTTTCCGATCATCGGCAAAGGCGTTTTGTTCAGGCAGTTATGCTCGTAGCATTATTGAAGGATGGACCGACAGACCGTGGCCAGAGCGATTTCGCGTTGGCAGTCAAAGTGGCGACGAACAATACGTACTCACGCGAGATGAAAAAACTATCTGCTTTACCTGCATCAACTTACAGCGAGAGACACTCATATCCCTCTTCGTCTTGCCCGAGCACTCCGGTCAGGGCGTTGGGCAAAAAATGGTCGAATTTGTAATCGAAAGGGCAGCAAGATCCGGGCTTCATGTTCTAAAGCTTGACTCGTCCCTGAATGCAGTCAATTTTTACAAAAGGCAGGGATTTATTGAAGTCGGGCGTAGCAAGTATCTGACCCAAAGCGGCATTTATATGGATTCCGTTCAAATGGTTCGTACCATATGTCCGTAAAGACCGCCGACGACAGAGGTTCCTTAACCAGATGGACCCGTTAATGCACGCATTTGAACTGAGAATCCCATCTGTTGCACTTGTTGAAATGACAGTGCCTGCCATCCGTTCGAGTAATTTATAAGCACATTGGGTTTTACTTGAAGCAGATGGCAGGCGTTATGATCACTACGGCTTTAACTCCACTGCAAAAAAATACGTGATGATTGCGTAAAGACGAACGGAGAGGAAATGGAAACAACTAAGGTGGCTATCGTAACCGGTTCCAGCAGAGGAATTGGCGCCGAAGCAGCCATCCTATTGGCGAAGAATGGATACGCCGTCTGCGTTAACTACGTCTCAAATGCAGAGGCTGCCGAAGACATAAAGTATCAAATAATCTCGAACGGGGGACGTTGTCTTGCGGTTAAAGCCGACATTTCTTTAGCCTGCGACGTGGAAAAGCTTTTCAGAACCGTTGATTCAGAACTGGGTCGCGTATCGGTACTTGTAAACAACGCTGGAATATTGATGACGCAGTGCCGAATGGCAGACATTTCTGAAGATCGGTTTCTTCGGGTTCTCAGGACGAATGTCATTGGCTGCTTTCTCTGCTCAAAAGAAGCTATAAAGCGGATGTCCTTAAAATGTGGAGGTCCTGGCGGCACTATTGTCAATGTCTCTTCGCGCGCATCCCAAACTGGTTCGCCTAATGAGTACGTCGACTATGCTGCCTCTAAAGGTGCCGTTGATACGTTAACCAGAGGCTTGGCGTTAGAGGTTGCGGAAGAAGGAATAAGAGTGAATGCGATACGACCGGGGCTGATTTACACGGAGATGCATGCTTCTGGTGGTGAGCCAGACCGAGTAGACAGGTTAAAGTCAAAGATCCCACTGCAGCGTGGCGGGATGCCTGCGGAAGTTGCCGAAGCCATTCTTTGGCTGGCAACTGATAGATCATCGTTTGTCACTGGCAGCTTTATAGATCTTGGTGGCGGACTTTAGCAATTTAAACTGAACCAACCACGGCGCCCGGTTTCCCGTGACATGACGGTAAATATGCACGTCTGCCCGACCTGCTGTGACAGCATGTCCCTGCGCGCCGTCGCGGGTCAATGTCGCTTAGCGCGACTTCGATAATATGGAGATTGCATGAGGCTTTTATTTTTGGCTGCCATTCTACTGTTTTCGTCTCCATCTCATTCTGATGTGAAGACCGCAGAGATAGGCCCTTACACGGTTGAGTTTGAGGTGCGCGGTTCCGGGAAAGAAGTCATTTTACTGGAAGCCGGGGGCGGCGGCGGACTGGAAGATTGGTCAGGAATCTTCGAGCAGGTATCGCAGTCAGCAAAGGTCGTCCGCTACTCCCGGGTTGGTAATGGAAATTCGGATAAACCGGATGCAATGTTTGTGGTGGAAGACTACGCGGCTCATCTAAGAACCCTTCTCGATCATCTCAACATCGAGCAAATTATCCATGTTGCACATTCATATGGCGGAAGTGTAGCGCGTGTATTCGCGGCCAGGTATCCCGAGCGAGTGGAAGCGCTGTTACTGGTGGACGCTTCTTCTGAGCACGATGTCGAGATTATGCGAGCTATTGATCTGGAGAAAGCAAACAAAGAGATTGAAGCGGTAAAGCTGGCTGATATCAGCGGGGGAAAGGGCAATCACATAGTTGACTTCTGGGCGAAGTTTCCTTTGCCTGATTATCCACAGATTCGGGATATACCGGTTACTGTGATTGCAAGTGTAAAGCGTTATGAGGCACCTGCACATCTTCTGCACTCCGATAAAGGTAGAGAAATGTGGGGGAAACACTGGAAGCAATGGGCAGAGGCGTTCCCGCAAGGGAAGGCCATGCTGACTTCCAACAGCTATCATTTGATACCGCAAGAGGAGCCTCAACTTGTGATTGATGAAATAAAAGAGATTTTGCAGCGGGCTCGGGCGAACAAGCAGGTAAGCGGCGACACCGCAGGCGGCGTGCGTACGGATTCAAACGAGCATTAACAGGAGGCCTTGAAACAGAAGAACGAACTGTGGGAAAACCCTGAACTCGATCGCATCAATGATGGTGTATATCCCGCTGAGTCAGGTATATACAGCTCGATCAATGTGTGTACGCGGGAGCTTCAGGATGTCCTGTCTGTGGACGAGGACGATAGTGAAGCGCGACCATCACAGGCAGCGTAACGGCTTTGCATTTCAGCCTTGCCCGCCTTAAAAAAGCTAACCGTATCGGCGACCGCCGAAGTGTGAAATCGTAATCATGCATGTAAAGTTAGAGCCTCCGAACCAGGCCGACGTTATCTCCCTTATTGAGGAGCTGGACGCTTATCAGGACACGCTGTATCCCCCTGAGGCCCGGTATGCGCTCGACCTGGCTACGATGGAGGATGAGCGCGTTCTGCTTGCGGTCGCTAGAAATAACGCAGGCGTCGCCCTTGGTTGTGGCGCCCTGGTGCTGGATGGTGAGGCGGCAGAACTCAAGCGAATGTTTGTGCGCCCTCTACACCGCGGGCAGGGCGTGGCAACGAAGCTGCTGATCAAGCTGGAGGCTGAGGCCATTAAACGAGGTTGTCGCCTGGTGCAGCTCGAAACAGGGCCTTTGCAGCCCGAGGCGCTGGCGTTTTATAACAAGCACGGTTATCAGGCTAGTGGTGCATTTGGCGATTATGCCGAGCATCCGCTTAGCGTGTTCCTGGCAAAGAGGCTCTAGAGTGTTCGGTCGCGATGACATACGCAAGGAGGACCTGATTGGAAATTCGCATAGATGATCTACGAGGCGATGCGGTCATTGCGCTTCTCAACGAGCATCTTGAGTCGATGGCGCCAACTGCCCCGGCGGAAAGCCAACATGCGCTGGACCTTCAGGGTCTTCGTTCGCCCCGGATCACCTTCTGGAGTATCTGGGATGGTGCGGAGCTGGCCGGCTTCGGTGCGATAAAGCACTTAACGGATGAACATGCCGAGATCAAGTCTATGAAGACTGCTGCCACACATATGCGTAAGGGCGTCGCATCCACTCTCTTGCGTCATATCATTCAAGAGGCTGGAAGTCGTGGTTATTCCCGACTGAGTCTGGAGACAGGTTCGATGCAATTCTTCGCACCGGCCCGGGCACTTTACGCTTCGTTCGGCTTCATCCCATGCGAGCCATTCGCCACCTACAAGCCTGACCCCAACAGCGTTTTTATGACCTTGTGGCTGAATGAGGTGGTGTCTAATCAGACGTTTGACCCGCAGTCTTCGGGCGCATCTTGAACGGAGGACACCATGGGGATTTTGACCTTCAGCATTAATGTCACTCTGGACGGGTGCATCGATCACCGGGAAGGAATCGCTGACGACGAGACGCACACCTTCTTCACCCGTCTCATGGATGAGTGTGGGGCGATGCTGTGGGGTCGGGTCACCTATGAGTTGATGGAGAGCTACTGGCCCGCGGTCGCACGGGGCGAGGTGGCGGCACCACCGGCGGTGCGGGAGTGGGCGATCAAGCTGGAGGCCAAGCCGAAGTACGTTGTGTCCACAATGCGAAATGACTTTCCATGGAACAACAGCCATCCCATAGCAGACGGCCTGGGCACGGGGGTGCAGAACCTCAAGGACGCGATCCCGGACGGAGTGCTCCTAGGTAGTGGCAAGCTGGCAACCGCGCTGGACAGGCTGGATCTGATCGATGAGTACAAGTTGCTTATTCATCCAAGGATCGCCGGCCACGGACCGACCCTCCATGAGAGCGGGCTGTTCGTTACCCGACGGCTCGACCTGATATCCACGAAGCCATTTCGCAACGGCGCGGTCGCCATGCACTACCGGCGCGCTCGTTAAGCAAGGGAACCTCTGATCAAGTCCGAACAGCGTCTGCGCGAGACAAATCGGACCGACGCTCGGCGTTCAGCCCGCAAGGCGCTATTCGCAGCGAATGGCCTTAGTCCTTCGCAAGAAGAGCAACGCGGCGGATGAACGTTTTGGCCGCGCCCTACGGGGCTTGCATCGCTTTGCGAGCTCTGCGTTGGCACTTCTCGACAGGCAGTCA
>CAZXLJ010000175.1:0-4984 GCA_964641175.1 uncultured Cellvibrionaceae bacterium | reverse complement strand
TAGCTTCAAAATTCCAGCCGCAAACCCGCTTCAATTTTCCGGCTCGAGAAATTTTCGTAACCCAGCATCTGGTCGACACGCAGAAAGCCGCTGACCCCGTTGGGAATCACGAAGCTGGTGCCGACCGCTACGTTGTAATAATTTTTGTCATTCTCTTCGGCATGCATGACAAATGTCTGATTTTCAATGGGAGAAAATGCGAAGCTGCCGCGAATATCGTCCTGCTCGGAGCGCACTTCGCTGCTGGCGCTCAGCTCCAGGTGTGGCAGGAGCACGCCCCAATTGAAATTCGCTGCGTACTGCGCCTGCAAGCCGATTTCCACGGTTAATTGCGACAGTTTCTGATCGCCTATTAGGGTCTCGAATCCCAGGGCGTTGTTGTCTGCGTAACCTTCAATGCTGCCGTCGAGGTAATTCAGCTTTAACTGTGGTGCCAGCGTCAGCGCCTGGAGTGACCAGAAATATTGGGATTGCGCCGAGGCAAAAATCTGGTCGCCGCTGGTTTCACTGAATGCGTTGGTCTGAAAATTTTCCGGACCGGATTCATAGCGGATACTGCGATACATCTCGAAATTGTTGCGGTTATACCCCAGCTGGAATTCACTGCTCCAGTTCTCCCGGTTGTGTCCTGCAAATACGATGGCGGTGACAGTGTCGGTATCGACGCTGCCATCGCCCGCCCTGTAGAGCAGATCGCTGCGGGTCCAGCCGGCAGCGGCTCCGAGCACCAACCGGCTGTCCACCCGGTAATCGAAGCCAAGTGTCATCGCGTGCAGGCGGGAGTCAAATCCGTTTTCCCAGATGGTTTTATCTTTCTCGGCATCTTCCAGCTGGGCGCTCAGAAACCAGCCGGCGCGGGCGAAGGGAAAACCCTCATCGCCAGCGCCGCCGCCGGGATAATTGACGGGGCCGACAGAGAAGCCATTGATAATCAGCTGATT
Organism: uncultured Cellvibrionaceae bacterium; assembly: GCA_964641175.1. Classification (GTDB taxonomy): domain Bacteria; phylum Pseudomonadota; class Gammaproteobacteria; order Pseudomonadales; family Cellvibrionaceae; genus CAYNST01. Next base: position 4,043 of record CAZXLJ010000175.1, on the reverse strand, counting down.
GCCGCGGGTATTGTTGGATGAAGTGCGACGCGCAATGGCGTCGGTCTGGATCCCGGCACTCATGGCACCCAGCTGGATCATGGCCATGGTTTCTTCCGGGGCGATCCGGTTTATGGCTGTGGCCAGCGCCAGCGGGTTTTCCGAGGCCAGATCCTGCAGTGCAATGCAGCGTTCCCGCAATTGCAGTGCACCGGCGCTCAGATCACCGGGTAATCGCTGCAGCAGCTCATTGCACGCGGCATCCAGGGCCTCGGCCACAGACAGGTCATTGCCGAACAAGCCGTCGCCCACGAGGACCGCATTGGACACGACAATACTGACCGTGGCCGGAGCCGAGATCTGGACGCCGTCGTCGGTGATGGCATAGGTGAAGGCATCGGGGCCGGAATAGCCGGGGTCGGGGGTGTATTGCACCGAACCGCCATCGAGCTGGGTAACCGTGCCATTGGCGGCCTCGCCCAGCGAAATGATGGAAATTCCGTCGCCGTCCGAGTCGAAGTCATTGTTCAACACGTCAATGGTGATGGGCGTATTGATCGGAACCCGGCGCGTGTCATTGTTCGCTACCGGTACTGCGGCGGAGACCAGCCCGGGGACATAAAGCAGAGCACTGAAGGCGAGTGTGCGGCTGATAGAGCACTTCATGGTGAACTTTCCGTGAGGGTTTGTAAGCGCTGCCGGAACGGGTCGTAAACTTCGCGGGAGCGGATTCGCATGCTGTCAAAAAGGCGTCCAGTTTATTGCAAAAAAGTGATCCGTGGCTGGTCAATCCGACACTGATTTTGCTGCGCCATTTCACCCCAGTCTTTTGATCTATAACAGTCATTTTTATTGCCTTTCGCAATGAAGGGCCGCTCATTGTCTCGTTCATCGCGGGGAATCCGCCACCGGTCTCACCGAATGGGCGCCGCCCCGCCCCGTACTCTATTGTTAATTCTGAAAAATCCGCTCCGATCGACAAATCGCAGGCCCTGATCATGATGCTTTCCCCCCTCAATGGGCAACGGGGTTTCACACTTCTGGAAGTCATGGCAACCGCTGCCGTCGCAGGGCTTCTTGCGCTGGCCAGTAAGCCCATGTTGCAGGATTTCCATAAGGGAGGTTCGAGCGAGCTCAGGGCCCAGTGGCAGCAAACCCTAAATAAGGCCCGTATCGCGGCCATCGCTTCCGGACAGCCGGTCACGGTCTGTGCCAGCGTCAGTGGCACCGCTTGCGATGGTCCGGATTGGGCCTCCGGTTGGGTAGTACTGCAGACCGCGATGTCGACGCAGGACCGCCAAGTGGTGGAAAGCTACCTTCTGGAGGATAAATCTGGCGAGTTGCGGGTGTTTGATGAACGCTTAAGGAAAGCAAACCGCATTGAGTTCAGCGGACGTGGATTTAACGCGAGAGATACCAGGACTATTTCCATGGTATGCGAGACAAAAAAGGCAGATTCGGTGGCAATTGTCATCGAGCGCAGCGGCCGGATTTATTCAAGCGTGCATTGGACGCAACTGCAGTTGCAAACGCAGTCTCCATTGCAACCGGTAAACAACGACAGCCTCCAGCAAGTATCTGATCAGGAGTTGTATGAAACTATCTGTCGATCATAAATTTCCGGTCGCCGTGAAGGCGGGCCGGCGCCATCGCGGTTCGTCTCTTATCGAGATGATGGTCGCGCTTTTCATATTGGCAGTGGGCATGCTCGGCGTGCTGTCCATGCAGGTCAAGTCCATGCAGTTCAGCCAGACCTCCTTTTACTACTCGCAAGCAGTATTTTTGGCCAATGAGATTGTTGAACATATGCGCAGCAGTCCCAAGACCGCCAGTTCCTATCTCGTTGGTCTTGATGACACCGTTCCCAATCCGCCGGTCAATTGCCAGTCGAAGGCTTGTACGGCTGGGGAATTCAAGACCTGGAACTTGAAACGCTGGCGTGACAACGTCGCCTCTTCGCTGATTTCAGGTCGCTCGTCCGTGGAACGCGATGGCGAATTTTTCAAGATAACCGTGCAGTTCGATGACAGCCGGGGGCTGCTCGGCTCGGCCGCCGAACCCGTGTTGAACGAATACGTGCTGGTGACGGAAATAAACTGATATGAATACACGCAATTTCAAACGGGCTCACAGGAATCAGCACTCGCAGCGCGGTTTGTCCCTCATCGAGCTGATGATTTCTCTGGTAATCAGTGCGGCGGTAATCGCCGGTTCCGTGCAGGTACTGGTATCGAGCAAACGCAATTATCTTGATCAGGATGAAGTGGTTTTTATCCAGAACAATATTCGTTATGCCCTGGACCTGATTGGCCGGGACGTGCGCATGGCGGGTTATATGGGATGCGCGTCAGGTGACGGTGTGGAAGTCGCCAACGCCATTGTGGACAGCGCCAATGGATTTATTTCGACGCATGGAATCAGGGGCTTCGAAAGTAAAACGAACAAGACAACTTTCCCGATCGATTATCGCGCGGCGGCGAAAACCGGTTCTGACTCGTTCATGATTCGCCGTGCCAATGACGAAAACCATTTGAACCTCAAGGTCCACAAGCCTTATGCCGCCATTCTGGAATTGTGGGAAACGCACAGTTATCCCGCGGGGACCACGTTAATGATTACGGACGCCGCCTGCCGCAGCGTGGGACTGTTTCAGGTCAGTGGTCCGGGCACGTTGCCGCACCAGAACCTGAACCACGCGCTCGGCGGTGCCACTAAAAACTGCACCCAGGTCATCAAGGGTAACTTCGCCTGCGACGCCAGCTGTACCGCGTTGACCTGCGGCGGTCACAACGCGGTATCAAGTGGCTACGCGCCGGGATCGAAAGTCATGGAATATATTTCCCACGCTTATTACGTCGGGGATTCCGAGGTGATTCCCGGAATGCCGGCGCTGAAGCGTCAGGTCCTGGTTGTGGGCTCGACGCCGGCGACCGTGTCCCAGGAAATTGCGCTTGGAGTAATCGACATGCAACTGTTGTATGGCGTTGATGCAGATGGTGACGGCTCTGCCGAGATGTTCAGGGCGGCGGACAATATGGATGCCGACGGCAACGGGGTGACTAACGATATCGACTGGGGTCTCGTTTCGTCAGTCAGCATCTCACTGGTATTCCGCTCCCAGAATCCGGTGTTGCCGCAAAACAAGGCAGAGACGATAGTCGGTAAATCGTATAACGATAAATACCTCCGGCAGGTCGTTACCACCACCATCAAGATTCGTAACCGGGGGTGATCATGTCGACGTTACCTGAATCCCATCCAGAAAGACAACGCGGTGCTGCGCTGGTCGTCAGCCTGATATTGCTAGCGGTAATCACATTGCTCGGTGTGGTTTCAATGCAGACTTCCAATTCCGAACTGAAAATGGCTGGCACGCTGCGCGACCGCGCTGCGGCTTTTGAAGCAGCGGAAGCCGCGCTGGTCATGGTGGAGAGATCTCTGGCTACCAATCCGCCGCTGACGCAGGACGTGCGCACGGGCTGTACTGGAGCAACCTGCTTCAATCCGAGCTGCACCAACGGTTTGTGCTTTAACGGTGATTACGCACCCACGGCTACGCCGGAATATTGCGAGGTCGTCGATTATTCATCGGCAACCTCAAGAATCGAGTTCTGGAGCAACAGCACCTTGAAGGTGTGGGCCAATCCGACTCGTCACAAGACCATGGAAGTCGACAATCTCGACGAACAGGTCAAGTACATCGTCGAGTTTCTTTGCTACCAGCCCACCGACGGGCTTTTCCCCCTCTCCAAAAGCAATGCGTCGCCGTTGTATCGCATTACGGTGCTTGCGGAAGGCAACGGTGACAGAGCAACAGTGTCTCTGCAGTCCACTTACAAAGTCGTGCCGCTTTAATTACACGGTGTATTTATGAAACAGTTAATGCATTTTGACCGGGTCATTCTTTCAGTGATGACATCGATCGCAACCTTCGGGCTGGCGGCGAGCATCTCTGTGTCCCAGGCGCAGACAGTTGCGGATTACCAGGCGGTGCCAGCGTTGGTATCCGAGAACGTCGAACCGCTGATCATGCTGGCGCTGTCCAATGATCACCAGCTTTTCTA
>CAZXLJ010000174.1:2841-5010 GCA_964641175.1 uncultured Cellvibrionaceae bacterium | reverse complement strand
CTTCACAGATTCATACCTTAGCGTTACTCACGGCACGTGAACTTCGGATGTCGGGAAGGATGCAAGACCGACGTATTTGGAGGAATATCTGGCGCTGAGCATCGCATTGTCCAGCCTGAGCAGAGTGCCTGAAATGCCCGCCCAAAGAGACGCAGGTTCCAAAAAAGTGCGTAAAACACTGTCTCGCAAAAACGCGCGGAATTATAGTGACGCACCGGAAAAATTACAAACGGTAAATCGGAGCAAAAGCCCGTTAACTCCGGACAACCGGCCGGCAAAATGCACCGATTCGGCGCCTACATGGAAAATGTGCACCATTAGCTTGCCAGCCCCCGGGCTGTCGTCTTTTACAGCAGAAGATTTTTGGCGCGGTTTCCCTTTTTACTTCCCGCCTGCAGAAAAATGTCACTATACTACGCGCCCGACCCGGGAGGCCCGCTCCAGCATGATGAGGCACTCGCTCGGCACATGGTATATGACACCGGCGGAAGACTGCAGACAACTATAGTCTGAAGTCAGCATTTCCAGGCTGGAGGCGGTAACCCATCCCGGAACAGAAATCTCCGCGGTCGGCGCCGCGCCGCGCACATCAGATGCCCACCCCGGAACATCGAGGCACATTCATTTGCTCGAAACCGATACTTCCGTGCAAGTACACTGGGCACTGCCGCTGGCGCAGTACCGCTGGAGCCGTCGTTGTGGCAACGCCTGTGCCGGCACTTTCAGGTTACTGCCACCCCGGTCACTGCCGCCTCTAACCCGAATTATTAATCTGCATACAGGAGTCCGTAATGACTGATAAGAAAGCCCACCTTACGGTCGACGGTTTGGACGAAACGATTGAACTTCCGGTATATTCCGGCACCGCAGGACCCGATGTCATCGATGTCCGGGGGCTGACCGGAAAAGGGTTTTTCACCTACGATCCCGGTTTCGTATCCACCGCATCGTGCGAATCCAAAATTACATTTATCGACGGTGAAAAAGGAGTCCTGCTGCACCGGGGCTATCCGATTGAAGTACTGGCAGAAAATTCGGACTTTCTGGAGACCTGCTATCTGCTGCTGCATGGCACCCTGCCGGTTGAGGACGAATACACCAGGTTCGTCAGCGCGATTACCAACCACACCATGGTGCATGAATCGATTTCCCGGTTTTTCCGCGGTTTCCGTCATGATTCCCATCCCATGGCCATCATGTGCGGCGTGGTCGGCGCGCTGTCCGCTTTCTATCACGACTCTCTCGACATCAATAATCCGCAGCACCGGCTGATTTCGGCCTATCGGCTGATCGCCAAAATGCCGACTCTGGCGGCGATGTGTTACAAGCACCACATCGGCCAGCCCTTCATGTACCCCAATAACTCGATGAGTTATGCGGAAAATTTTCTGCACATGATGTTTGGCACTCCCTGCGATGAACCCAACGTCAACCCCGTTCTGGCGAAAGCCATGGACCGGATTTTCCTGCTGCACGCAGATCACGAGCAGAATGCCTCGACATCGACCGTGCGGCTGGCGGGCTCCTCGGGTGCCAACCCGTTTGCCTGCGTCGCTGCGGGAATTGCCACCCTCTGGGGTCCGGCACACGGAGGCGCCAATGAGGCGGTCCTCGACATGCTCGAAGAGATCGGCGATGAGAAAAACATCGATAAATTCATCGCAAAAGCAAAAGACAAGAACGACCCTTTCCGTTTGATGGGCTTTGGTCATCGGGTATACAAGAATTTCGACCCTCGCGCCAAAGTCATGAAAAAGACCTGTGATGAAGTATTGTCCGTGCTGGGCCTGGAAGACGATCCTCTGCTCAAGATTGCCAAGCGCCTCGAGGCCATAGCCCTTGAAGACGATTACTTCGTCAAGAAAAAGCTGTATCCAAATGTGGATTTCTATTCAGGCATCATCATGAAGGCCATCGGTATTCCGACAGAAATGTTCACCGTGATATTTGCAACGGGTCGAACCGTAGGCTGGATCGCACATTGGCACGAGATGGTGAGTGAAGGCTTCAAGATCGGCCGCCCGCGCCAGCTATACACCGGTGAAACCATGCGGGATTTTGTGGAACGCAGCCGCCGCTGATCATCGCAAGTGGCCCTCCGGGGCCATTTTTTTTGCGCGTGTGCTTGTCCCCCGCCATGGCGATACCCATCCAAGTCGCCTCAAGCAG
>CAZXLJ010000174.1:0-2741 GCA_964641175.1 uncultured Cellvibrionaceae bacterium | reverse complement strand
CCTCAAGCAGGGCGATGTGCATCCAAGTCCCCTCAAGCAGGACGATGTGCATCCAAGTCCCCCCTGCAAAGGGGGGATTTAGGGGGGTGATTTTTCCGGGGCGCGCACGAGATCCACACATCCTTCCAGCCTCCCCCTTCGCAGGGGGAGGCGTTTCAAGCCCCGTGCCATTCACAAGCCTGCCAAACTTGTATGCATCCTGTAGCCCTTCGCAGGAGGAGGAAATTAGAGTCCCTTGCCATCAGGAGAATGAGATTCAAGCTCCTTGTCAGGCGTTGCGCATTTACAGAGCCTCCGGGTCTCAGGCTACAATGCCCCACCCCCGCCACCGACGACAGGAGATCCACGTGAAATACGATAACGTGCTACAGACAATCGGCAACACCCCGCACATTCGTTTGAACCGTTTGTTTCGCAGCGATATTGAAGTCTGGATGAAGGCCGAACGCTACAATCCCGGTGCCAGCATCAAAGACCGGATCGCCCTTGAAATGGTGGAATCGGCGGAAGCGGCCGGCACTCTCAAGCCCGGTTCACTGATCGTTGAACCGACTTCCGGGAACACGGGAATCGGACTGGCGATGGTAGCCGCCGTAAAAGGTTACCGCCTGATACTGACGATGCCGGAATCCATGTCAATTGAACGCCGCAAGTACATGAAGGCCCTCGGTGCAGAACTGGTGCTTACTCCCAAGGAGCTGGGCATGAACGGCGCGATTGCCAAAGCGAAAGAGCTGCTGGGTCAAAATCCCGGAAGCTGGATGCCGCAACAGTTCGAAAACCCCGCCAATATCGATGCACACAGGAAAACCACCGCGCAGGAGATCCTCAAGGATTTTCCGGAGGGGGTCGACTATCTGATTACAGGCGTCGGCACGGGCGGCCATATTACGGCGTGCAGTCAGGTCCTCAAAAAATCTTTTCCAGCGTTGAAAACCTTTGCCGTGGAGCCGAGCAAGTCGCCTGTTATCAGTGGCGGGGAAAAAGGCGTGCACCGGTTGCAAGGCATCGGGGCAGGCTTCGTACCCAAGAACCTGCACATGGACACGCTGGACGGCACCATCCTGGTCGACGACGAAGATGCCTTCGAGATGGCCAGAGCCTGTGCCAGGCAGGAAGGCGTATTCGTGGGGATATCGTCCGGCGCCGCACTTGCCGCCGTGCGGCAAAAACAGATGGAGATACCGGCCGGCGCCCGGGTGCTGGTTTTCAGTTACGACACGGGTGAGAGATATCTGTCCATAGAAGACCTTTTCTAACCCACCATAGCGATTCAAATCCTGCCGGATCAGAAGATTTCTTCACCGGACAGCAAATAAAAAGGCCGGTATTTTCATACCGGCCTTTTTTGTCAGACAGACGTTTCCGTCAGCTGGCAATCATCAGAACTGGCTAATAAACTGCCAGGCCTCCCCGGGAACCCAGGACTTGGATTGACCGCGGTCCTTTTCAGTCGGGTTGTGGTCGCCATCGAACGCACACCAGCGAACCGGGTACCCTTCCGCGCATCCTGTATATGAGGTACAGATGTGCGTTCCGCTGCCGGCGGCAGGTTCGGGCGGATTCATGGCGTCACAGCCATTGTTTCTGACAAACCGGTCACGCACGCTGCGGCCGCTGGAAATATTCAGCACCGAGTCGGCCGTGCCGTGGGCGCCGAAGTAGGCAATGGGTGTGGTGCCGCCATCACAACCACTGATCTGGGCTCCGGCATACAGCGCAACGCCTCGGAACACATTCGCCCGGGCACACGAAAGTGCATTGGACATGCCCGCACCGTAGCTGAACCCCGTGGCAAAAATGCGTGATTTGTCGATACAGAAACCGCTTTGAATCTGCTCCAGGATTGCATCTGTTAAACGCACATCGCGACCACCGGTGTTTTCCCAGCCCGCATTAAGGCCTTCGGGCGCTACAAAGATGGTGCTGTTATTTGCCAGGTCCCACAGTCCGTAGAATGGGTCTTCGGTTGAACCACCGTTGCCGCCCTGAGCGACCTGATTGGCATTACCGCCACGCCAATGGTAAGCCATGATCAGTCGATAGGGTGTTTCACTGTTGTAGTTGTCGGGGACTCTCAGAATGTAGGAGCGGTTAGTGCCATCGACATTGATATTTATGACACCGTTCTGCAGGGTACGGTTTGCGCCGCAACCTTCACTGAAAACCGGATCCTGCGGGGCCGGATTGTCGGGTGTGGTCGGCTCATCTTCACCGTCAAGTTCGCCGGTATATTCACCGATATGTATCCAGTCCAGATCCAGATAATCAACTCCGCTGACATTCACGCGGATTTTCTGCAGGCCGGGTTCCAGGCTGATTTTGCCGGCTGACCAGGTTTTCATCTGGCCCCAGTCGGCAACATTCGGAACCGCGAATGAGTTAACCAATACTTCGTCGCACTGGGTTATGCTCAGCGCTCTGCCGGTGCCAACTGCGCCGGAGCGGATCACGACGTCGTATTCACCCTCAGCTTCAACATTGATGGTGTATTCCAGATACTCTCCGCTGGTCATCCAGCCGACGGCGTAGCCATCAGTAATGGACTTGACGTCCACGCCAGTGTCGGTCCGGTAGGCCATACCTTCATTAGTTTCCGTCGAGTCCATATAACCTTCCGGATCGAAGTCTTCGGCTTCAATCAAACCGGGCACCTGACGCGGAAACTGCTCGAACGCATCGCCGGCACCGCCAGGACAGGTCGCATGCGCGGTTCCCGAACTGGACGAAGAACTGCTGCT
>CAZXLJ010000173.1:0-5073 GCA_964641175.1 uncultured Cellvibrionaceae bacterium | reverse complement strand
CGAGGGCGGCCCAGCTACGGATCGTCACTGAGACAGGGAGGCGCGCTTACAACGTCGTCACTGGCACGTCGACGTCGCTCCAGGAGCTCGTTAGGCGGGTTGCAGATGCCACGGGGAGACCGCTCAAAACGAAAGTGGTGAATCCGCGATACTTCGGGGCGCGACGATTCCATGGGAGTCCGGCGTTGACCGCTCAAGAGCTTGGGTGGACGGCGCAGATTCCGCTGGCGGATGGGCTGGCGAAGTATGCCAGGGTGCTGGGGAGGCAAGCGTGACCCCGTCCCAAATCATCTACGCGGCACACGGCTCACCGCCGGTCGAGGGCTGTGCTCCAGCTAGCGGACGATGCTTCGTTTGCGTGGGACATGTCGATCGCGGTCAGCTTACGGACAAGTGGCTCAAGTCGAGTTACACTGACCAGAATCGCGCGCGATGCCCGACGGCGCTATACGTATGCGAGGCCTGTTGTTACGTTCACTCGCGCACGTCACCGGTGATCGGGCGGCCGGCGAAGGACGGGAAGAAGTTCGGCGGAAACTTTCGCAACTATTCTCAGTTGCACGAGGTCGGGTGGAGGGGCCCTAGGTTCGGAGAGACGGGCAAACCCGGAGAATACGCCAACGCGAGCAAGGGTGAGAAGCCGTTAATTCGTGACTTCCTGGCACGTGAACACAGGGGCGTGTGGTTCTGTGCTGTTGCCGACTCGGGGCAAAAGCACATCATCCCCTTTGCTCCAGTCAATGGCCCCGGTCGAGGTGGGCGCGTGCTATTCGAGGAGACGATCGTCGAGGTCCCGGAGTCGCTTGCTCTGGTCGATGCGATGACGGCGCTGTTGACCGCTGGGTGCACCAAGGAAGAGATAGAGTCTGGCAACTACACGCCGCGCGCTTGGATGATGTGCGAGGAGCACGTGAGACGCTTTGAGATGGAACACGGCGGAGATCGCCACAGCCCGTGGTTCGGCCTGGCGATATGGCTAGCCCAACGCGACGAGGAAGCCGTTGCGAAGCGGATGGCAAAAGACAAGGCTTCGAAGAAGGAAAAGGCACATGTTAACCGACCAGCAAAAAGAAAAGCTAAGGACACTGACGGTAGAGGTGCTGTTAGTCCTGCGCGCAGCGTACCTAAAGCAGCACGGCAGCACCGTCGCACTGAAGCATTGGGAGCAACTCCAGAATCGAGCCCACGCAGCGACACGAACAAGCGCGACACCAGAGGAGTGGGCCACGCAGATATGCCGGCGCCTGCAAGTGCCAGCGCTCGGCAGCTCGGCCTCTTCGGCGATGGTTGAGCTTGTCCACTACGTCACCGAGCAATCGTGCAGCGGGGACTGGCTCAAGCTGCTGGACCAGGAGTTGAATTACCTCATGGCGCTCACGCGTCTGACGGCAGAGAAGCGAAAAGAAGAAGCGACAGAAGGAAAGGGACTTGCGGATGGAAATTAAGGAATATCAGTTTTTGCTCGAAGCCGAGCAACCGATCGCTCACCACTCGGAGAACATCGGAAACGAGTCAATCGTCATGCGTCGCAAGGTGAGACAGCCCGACGGAACGTTCTCGATGGTGCCCATCATCACCGCGGACACGATGCGACACGGCTTACGGGAGGCCGCGGCGTATGCGTTTCTCGACGCTGCTGGATTCTCAACTCACTCCGTAGGGTCTCTCTCAAGAGCAGCGCTGCGCCTGTTGTTCAACGGTGGCATGGTTTCAGGTCGAGGCGACGCGAGCGCCATAAGCTTGGACCGCTACACGGAGATGTGTACGCTTTGCCCGCCGTTGGGACTGCTCGGTGGGTGTGCCGATAGTCGGGTCATTCCGGGTCGGATGCAGGTCGAGGACGCACGGTTAGTCTGCAAGGAGTTCGAGACGTTTACGCCAGGATGGATCCGAGAGAGCGTGGATGTCACTGACACGTGCAGAGCTCACATCGATACGGTTCAGCGAGTGCGCATGGACTCACTACTGGATCCGAGTAAGCGCAAACTGCTCACTGAGTCGGAGCAAGTTGCAGCGGCCAAAATGCTGGGAGACGGCGAGCGAGCACACAACGACGACGATGCGATCGCCAAGCAGGACGGCAAGTCGTCAATGATGCCACGCACAATGGAGGTGGTGGTCCAAGGTTCGCTATTCTCGTGGTCGGTTACCTGTAATTGTCTCTCCGAGCTCGACGTCGCAACGCTTCACACGATGCTGTCAGCATTCCTGTACCGACCGGTCGTTGGCGGCAAGAAGGCGACGGGTCACGGCAAGATGCGAGTCATCGCCGCTCGTGACCTCAAGATTATGACTCCTGCTGAGTCGATGTCCGTCGTCGACACGACGGAGCTCGCACGCTCATCCGCGGACCTATTCCGCGAGCACGTCGCCCGTCACAAGGACCAAATCTCAGCCTGGCTGAACAAGGTGGCCGCGTGATCAAGTGGGAGGACACGCCCGGCATTCCCAGCGAGGGGTTTCAGCCGTTGGCGGTTACAGCCACGGTGCCGGGCCAGATATATCTGCCAAGCGGCAGGCTTGCCCTTGATTCGTTGCTCGCGGCGAAGGTGTGCCTGCTGCAACACGTCCCACCGCCGAGCAACGCCGCAGAGGTGTTGGACGTGTCGATACCGATCGAGACCGACGCTCAGGGTATCCCCTTGTGCTCATTCAGTCTCGGGTCGCTGCATGAGCACGACAAGCGCTACCGCAACCGCAGGCCTCCGATTGAGCAATACCAGGAGATGGGGTGCCGTGGCACGGTCAACATCAGCCTGGGCGTCGAGAAGGCGTATCACACGCAATACCAGTCGTCTCACCTCGAAGACGAGGAGTTAACCTGGTATTGCATTGGCGACAAGTTGGCGATCGAGTACCTACTCACGTTCGTACGGTTCCTGGGCAAACGAACGGCAGTGGGCTACGGCAAGGTCGAAAGCTGGGAGGTGATATCGTTCCCCCCGGCCTGGGATGGCTTTCCCGTTGTGCGTGAGGGGCGTCCGTTACGCCCGCTGCCACTCGGGTACAGCGGACTGTCTCCCGACGCAAAGACGGGCTACGGGTGCATCAGGTACCCGTACTGGGACCAATCTCGTGAGGAGCTGTGCGCGATACCATGTTAACGAAGGGATGCGAGATATGTGGGACGGAGTACCAGGCCAAGCACCCGGGGCGGCGGACATGTGGTGCCGCGGAATGCCAGCGGATACACACTCAGCGTACGCAGAAGCAGCGGTTCCGCCTGTGGTACCTCAAGAACAGCGAAAAGGTGATCGCTCGCGTATGCCAAAGACGGGCGCAGTCGGCCGTTTTTTCGTCACGCCTCATGCCGTGCGACGGTATCGGGAGCGCTTTAGACCTAGCGTCAGTTTCGAGCAAGCGCGAACAGAGTTAACTCAACTCACTACGCTGGCGAAGCTGGTGCGGACAGACGCAGACGGTTGTGAGATGTGGCGAGGGCCCAAGCTCGGTAAGCTCAAGGTGAGTCGCATCCGCTTCCTTGTGTCGAGGAAGTCAGAGGGTGAGCTGCCGGTAGTGATCACGGTGTTGAGACATGGCTGACCTGAGAGAGTACGAGGTCCTGGCTAAGACCAGGGCCTTCGCGAGGCACGTCGACACGGCAAAACGTATCGTCGAGCGCGCTTACTCACTCGGGGAGTTCGCCGCATCGTCGTCCTGGGGAAAGGACTCCGTCGCGATGTGCGGACTCATCTACGAAGTGGTGGGACGACACCAAATCTTCCATATGGCTTCACCGTACGGACTGCCAGGATACGAGGAGACGGTGCGCCACTTCTCGGAGCGATGCGACATCACAACGCTGAACGCGAAGCGTACTCTCGCTGAGTACATCGAGATGTGTAGGAATATCGGACTCCCACACGAAAGGACACGCGTTCGCCAAAAGTCTGTCGTGAAGGACATCAAGCGCGATCCGGGTCAAACTTACGCCGAAGAGAATGGGCTCAACGTCATTGCGCTGGGAATGAGAATGACGGAGAAAGGTCCGCGTGAAAAGATGCTGAAAGCGAAGGGCCCAACATACCGACTCAGGTCGGGGACATGGCGAACAAATCCGCTGGCGTACTGGACAAGCAAGGACGTGTGGTCGTTCATTGTGAGCCGAGGGTTACCGTACAATCACCGCATCTACGACGCTGAGACTCATGGCTTCACCAGGGAGAACATTCGCAACACCGGGTGGCTGAGCACCGACAGCGCGGAGAACGGTAGGATCTCGTGGCTGAAAGAGCACTTCCCCGAGCAGTACGGTCACCTAGTCGCCGAGTTCCCGCACCTGAGATACCTGGTCTGAGCTTTCCCGGCGCGACCGGCCCGGCGTTCTGCAAATAGTTGGGGTAGTGGCTTGACTATATGGGCGCTAGCGCCCATAACTACATCACTGGACGGGGCGCACGGGGCGCAACGTAGAACGGAAAAGGGAATGACCATGAGCAAGCAAACGCTAGACCAAGCAATGTACCTCGCCCGCTCGGGCAAAAGCCCCAGCCTGCGCTCTGCGGCACGTGCCCTGGACGGCCGCATCATGGGCGACGCTGCCACACGACAGGCAATGAGCGACGTACGGGCAGGGCTGCCTCTGCAGTCGCAACGGAGCTACACGATCGAAGAGTTTATCTCCCGCGCGTACTACCTAGAGTCAGACCGCTACCGCACGGTGCTCACGGATGAGCAGATATTTGGGGGTGCGTCGTGAATCGCGCTGAGGCCATGCGGTTAGCAGCTGACGCCCTCGCGGATTGGAGTCCAGTGGAGGCCCTGAACGGCGACCTGATTGTCAGCGTGTCCGACAACGACCCGGGCGACGATGACCCAGTGCCAGCGGAGATACTCGACGCGCTCGCAGACATCGGGCCGGGGTACTCAGTGGATTGGACAGGAGACGGCAACTGCGACGCCGACGGCGAGCAGACTAGCGACGTCAGAGTAAAATGGGATGGTGACGAGGGCGAGGACGAATGAGCCTTGCCAGTGGGCCTGCTAACCCGGGCCCAGTAGCGAGACCCAAACCACAACGGAACGGAGAAATGACCATGACCAACGCACTCACTGGGCTAGACGCAATCGCTA
>CAZXLJ010000172.1:0-5079 GCA_964641175.1 uncultured Cellvibrionaceae bacterium | reverse complement strand
TCTTGCGAAGGGCTAAGGCCATTCGCTACGAATAGCGCCTTGCGGGCTGAACGCCCTGGCTCGCGCAGACGCTGTCCGGACTTAATCAGAGGTTCCCGAGGCGGAGGGAGGCTCTCTGAGCCAGCTTTCCAGGATCAATCTCGCGGCAATTGAATCGACGGGGTTTTCGGCGTACCGGGTGCTGTAACCCCGGTCTTTCGCTTCGGCCTTGGCTTCGCGGGTGGACAGCCGCTCGTCATGCAGTACAACCGATGCGCCGAATCTTCCTTCGACGCGTCGGGCGAACTTGCGGGCGCGGGTACACAGAGCACTTTCACTGTCGTCCATATTCAGGGGTAGCCCCACGACCACTACGTCCGGCTGCCACTCTTTGATGAGCTTTTCCACTTCTCCCCAGTTCGGAATTCCATCCCTGGCCTTCAGGGGTGTTAGTTCGCGTGCGCTCTGGGTAACAGATTGACCGATGGCAACGCCTATATTCTGGGTGCCGTAGTCGAACGCAATTGCGGTGAAAGATTTCATGAATTCCGGCCAGATGTTAACAGCAGGTTGGGAGTGGCTTCTGATGGCTAGCATTTTAAGGCGAGCGTTTTAAGGCGGGCGTTATATCAAGATTCTGCGGCCGCTGTCATGCGTGGCCCGCAACGCTGGTAACGAGATTGATGTCGACGCCCAGCCGCTGGGCCGCTCGCACCCACCGCTGTTCGACCGGTGTGTTGAAAATGATATCGCTGTCTGCCGGAATCGTCAGCCAGCTGTTCTGCAGCATTTCTTCCTCAAGCTGTCCGGCGCCCCAGCCGGCATAGCCGAGGACAAACAGTGCGTTGCTCGGCCCGGACCCTTCGGCAAGCGCGGAAACGATGTCACGCGACGCGGTGAGGGAAATATCCGGCCCGACCTCGATCGTGGATTGCCAGTGTCCGCTTGTCTGATGTAACACGAAACCGCGTTCCGTACTGACCGGTCCTCCCGCGAGAATTGGGAGCCGGCCGGCTTCAGAATTACAGACAATATCCATCTGTTCGAATACATCACTGAGTTGGATGTCCATGGGGCGATTGATCAGCAATCCCATGGCACCGTCAGGAGTATGATCGCAAATATAGGTGAGGGACTGATTGAACAACGGATCCTGCAGCCCGGGCATTGCAATCAGGAAGTGATTGCGCAGGCTGTCATGAAACGCTTGGGGAGTTCTGATTTTATTCGCCATGCACCAAGTATGGGGCTTGCCTCGCGAAAAACAACCAGATTCTGATGAAATTGCTACTCCGCCGAGCTGCTTGCACTCAACCCGGTGATTTCAAAACGCCAGGTTCGGATGATATCCAGTTGGTCTGCAGTCTCCAGGATTTCCGGCGGGAAGCGATCAAAAGGGCTCGCTAGCCGAACGATCTGCACTGCTGCCTGATCAAGCACGGGAAAGCCGGATGATTTGAGGATTTCGACCCGGTCGACGGAGCCGTCTCGATTGATCAACACGGACAACCGCAGGCTGCCAAAGATGCGATTGTCCAGTGCGGCCCGGGGGAAATTTTCGTTGCCCAGCAATTCGACTTTTTGAGTCCAGCGGTTCAGATACTCGGCATCTGCAGAAGATTTGGTGGAGACCGAGGTCATCTGGCGGATACGGGGCCGGCGTGCAAACTCCTGTTGCAATTTGTCCAGTTTGGCTCGCAGGCTCGCTATTTCCGGGTTGACGACAGGGTTGTCCAGTTCGTCCCCGTGCAAATCGGCTCTTTCATCGAGGACTTCAGTATCGGCGGACGTCAATACCCGGCTGGGGTTCCGCGTGGTAATCAGGGTATCGTCCGGCGCCGTGTGCTGCCGGCGCCGCAGCTGGGTCTCCTGAGCCACGGTGTTGACCCGTGCCGCCATCACTTCGGCCTGCTCGCGAGTGGTCAGTTCTCGTGTATCTTCTATGTCGCCGCTCGCTTCCTGATTTGTCTGGGCAAGAAAATCCGCATCCTTGGGAGCGGTTTCTGCCTCGTAGGTGGCCAATGTGACATTGAAAGTCGGGGAGGCCGGAGCTTGACGCAAGGCCATGGCCCCGAGGCCGAGGATCAGGATGGCGTGAATCGCCAGCGCCAGAAATACGGTAAAGCTGAGTCGCTCATTGCTTTGGTGGAGGTCCTGATTCATTTTGAACTGGATTTCCCGTCAGTATAAAAAGCCCGGTCAGTTGATATTGCAGCAGCGAGAAATGCGGAAGGTCATTCCCCTTCCGGCCCCCATGCGAGACGCCGGTATTCTACATGAGCGGCTGGCGTGCCGGGTGATTGAAGGCAGCCCCGCACCAGCAGTCTTCCCGGTCAACCTGCCAGACGCTTCTCGATAGCATCCATCAGCCGATCTGCGATTCGAGTGTCATAGGCCTTGTCAATTTCGCGTGCACAGGTTGGACTGGTGATATTGATCTCCGTAAGAAAATCGCCAATTACGTCCAGCCCCACAAATAATAGACCCTTTTCTTTCAATGTCGGCGCGACCTGGCTAACGATCCACCGATCCCGCTCACTCAGGGGTTGCGCCACGCCGCGTCCACCGGCCGCCAGATTCCCGCGGGTTTCCCCCTGGGCTGGAATCCGGGCGAGGGCGTAAGGAACCGGCTCGCCATCGACCACGAGAATGCGTTTATCCCCATTGGCGATTTCGGGGATGAAGCGCTGGGCCATAATGAATTCTCCATTCCCGCGCGTAAGCATTTCCAGTATGACCGAGACATTCGGGTCGTCCGGCCGACAGCGGAATATACCCTGGCCACCCATGCCGTCGAGCGGTTTGAAGATTACATCGCCGTGCTGCTTGTGAAACTGGCGTAAAAGCGTACTGTCCCGGCTGATAATTACCGGCGGACAGCACTGGGGAAAGCGGGTGGCGAATACTTTTTCATTAAAGTCGCGAAGACTTTGAGGTTTATTGACAATAAGGCAACCATCTTGCTCAGCCTGTTCTAGAATATAAGTTGCGTAGATGTACTGATTGTCGAAAGGCGGATCCTTCCGCATTAAAACTGCGCTCATCTGACCGAGGCGCCGACGTTGAACTGCCTCGAGCTCAAACCAGCGATCAGGATTGTCGAACACTCTAAGCGGACGCAGGTAGGCATGTGCGATGCCCTGCTCGAGCGTCAGGTTATCGAGTTCAGCGTACCAAAGGTCGAAACCTCGGGCTTGCGCCGCCAGCAGGAGCGCGAGGGTAGTGTCCTTGTGAAAGTTGATGCGGGCGATGGGGTCCATCACGACCACGATGCTTTTGGTGATTGAGTTCATGGAAGAATCCACAGTAGAGGAAAATCGGCGCCCTATATAATGCTCCAGCATAGGTTGCGGCGGATAGGTCTTAAAGGGATATAAGGAAAAAATCCTTTCCGGCAGAGTGGCGGAATATGCCACTTTGAACGATTATAAAGGGGTCAAAATAGTTGAATGCATGTTTTGGCGGGTCTCGAAATGCCTGTAGTGGTTGTAAAAATCCCGCGATTCGGTCGCTTCGGCGCCGGGTGGGGTTTGTGGATTAAACTGAGAAACTATGTTAAAAGTTGCGCAAACGAGGCACGACAGGGACGCCGGTTGCAATACGTGACAATAACTTTTAATAACACTCCAATCGAAGTAGGGTTTACCTATGGATGTTAATCTTGAACACCTTAAAGTTATGGTGATTGACGACAGCAAGACCATTCGCCGTACGGCGGAGACCCTGCTTAAAAAGGTGGGTTGCACCGTGGTGACTGCCACCGACGGTTTCGACGCGCTGGCCAAAATTGCGGATACACGCCCCGATATAATCTTCGTCGACATAATGATGCCACGACTCGATGGCTATCAGACCTGCGCCCTCATCAAGAACAACAGTGAGTTCCGTTCAACGCCCGTGATCATGCTGTCCAGCAAAGATGGATTGTTTGACAAGGCCAAAGGACGCATCGTGGGTTCCGATCAGTACCTGACCAAGCCGTTCAGCAAGGGCGAGCTGTTGGGCGCGATTGAAGCTCACGTAAAAGTGGCCAAGGCCAGCTAAACCATTTCATTAACAGCCTGATAAACGGAGATTCTGGGGGAGCGATGGCTAAAGTTTTGATAGTAGATGACTCGCCAACCGAGACGTACAAGCTGACCAGCATGCTGGAAAAGCACGGACACGTCGTGATTTCTGCGTCGAGCGGCGTGGAAGGCGTTGAAAAAGCGAAAACCGAGCTGCCTGAGGTAGTGTTGATGGATGTCGTGATGCCAGGGCTTAACGGCTTTCAAGCCACCCGGCAACTGAGCAGAGCGCCAGAGACCCAGAACATTCCGGTTATCATCGTCACAACGAAAGATCAGGAAACTGATCGGGTCTGGGGAATGCGGCAGGGTGCGAAGGCCTACCTGACCAAGCCAATTGACGAAACCGAACTGATTAACACCATAGCCAGTGTGCGAAGCTGACGGTATTGGAATCTATGTCTCAAGAAGCTGCTTATCAAGCGCTTGCCGATCTCGCCGAGCTCAGCAGACAACACGCAAAAGCGCTGCCGGCGCAGGTGGACGCCTCGCCACGATGGAGCGGAATAGGCTTTTCCTTGCTCGGTGAGCGTTTCGTAGCGTCTCTGGGCCAGGTTGTGGAAATGCTCGAAGTGCCAGCATATACCCGATTGCCCGGGGTACAGCCCTGGGCAGTTGGAATTGCCAATGTTCGCGGTCGGCTCCTGCCTCTGGTGGATCTGACGGCTTACATCGCCGGTAAACCGGGCACCCATAATAAGAAGCAGCAGCGGGTACTCGTAATAGACATCAAGAATTATCTGTGTGGCTTGATCGTGGATCAGGCCTTCGGAATGCAGCACTTTACTTCGGAGCGTTTTACCGAAGAGGTCGATTTCGTTCCTTCAGCGGTTAGGCCGCTGGTGAAGGGCGCCTACCTGGATGGAGTCAACAATCCCTGGGCAGTCATGCACATTCCCGCACTGGTTAAAGATGCCCGATTCGCTAATGCTGCGCAGAGTTGATGCGCAGGTTGGCCATTCAAATTTTTAGGTAAAGCCGGCGGCGTCACCAAGGGTTGGTGCGAGGAGCCTTCGGAATATGATTCACATTG
>CAZXLJ010000171.1:0-5104 GCA_964641175.1 uncultured Cellvibrionaceae bacterium | reverse complement strand
CCATGGAATTAAATATAGCTTCACCCGAAGGTAATAAAGGTACTGTTGCAGTATCGGAGTTGACATTCGGCAGAGAATTTAATCAGGACCTGGTTCATCAGGCTGTCGTTGCCTTCATGGCCGGCGGACGTCAGGGTACAAAAGCACAGAAAACCCGCGCCGAAGTATCTGGCGGTGGCAAGAAGCCCTGGCGGCAAAAGGGCAGCGGCCGTGCTCGCGCCGGTACTATCCGATCGCCCATCTGGCGCTCCGGTGGAGTTACATTTGCTGCCAAGCCTCGGGATTATGAGCAGAAGCTCAATAAAAAAATGTATCGCGCGGCACTGCGTTGCATTGTCTCCGAGTTGAACAGGCAGGACCGCCTGCTGGTTGTTGAAAGCTTTGATATCGACACGCCCAAGACCAAGACACTGGTTCAGAAATTGACCCAGTTCGATCTGAAAGACGTGCTGATTGTTTCTGAAGACGTTAGTGAAAACCTCTATCTGGCTTCCCGCAATCTTCATAAGGTCGAAGTTCGGGATGTTCAGGCTCTGGATCCGGTGAGTCTGATACGTTTTGAGAAAGTGGTGATGACTGTGTCCGCGCTCAAGAAACTCGAGGAGGCTCTGGCATGATGCAGGAACGTTTGTACAAAATAATTTTAGGCCCCGTCGTATCCGAAAAGGCCGCTCATGTTGGCGAGCAATCCGGTCAGGTGGTTTTCAAAGTGGTCAAGGATGCCAATAAGGGCGAGATCAAGGCTGCTGTCGAAAAGCTGTTCGAAGTTAAAGTTCTTGATGTACGCGTTATGAATATCAAGGGCAAAACCAAGCGCACGAAATACGGAATGGGTGTTCGCAGCGATTGGAAAAAAGCCTATGTGCGATTGGAGCAGGGTCAGGATATTGACTTTGCCTATGCAGATTGAGGAGCGCAATTAAATGGCTATTGTAAAGCGTAAACCCACCTCCGCCGGCCGTCGCTTCGTTGTAAGCGTCGTCCACAAAGATCTGCATAAGGGTGCTCCCCACGCACCATTGTTGGAGAGCAAAAGTAAGAGCGGTGGTCGGAATAATGCGGGTCGGATAACTACCCGTCATATTGGTGGTGGCCATAAGCAGCACTATCGCGTTATCGATTTCAAGCGAAATAAAGACGGGATACCGGCAAAAGTCGAACGAATCGAATACGATCCGAACCGCAGTGCACACATTGCACTTGTGTGTTACCTGGATGGTGAGCGTCGATACGTAATCGCGCCAAAAGGTCTTCAGGGTGGCGATCAGATCGAGTCGGGTGAAGCGGTAGCAATTAAGGTCGGCAACACTTTGCCGATCCGCAACATCCCTCTGGGTAGCGTGATTCACTGCATCGAATTGAAGCCTGGCAAAGGTGCCCAGCTGGCTCGTTCTGCTGGAGCGGGTGTGCAGCTGGTAGCCCGTGAAGGCGCTTATGCAACCTTGCGTCTGCGCAGTGGCGAGATGCGCAAGGTGTTGGTCGACTGCAGGGCAACCATTGGAGAAGTATCCAATAGCGAGCACAACCTTCGCTCATTGGGCAAGGCTGGTGCAAAGCGGTGGCGCGGTGTTCGCCCAACAGTTCGCGGCGTGGTAATGAACCCGGTTGATCACCCGCATGGTGGTGGTGAAGGTCGGACTTCAGGTGGACGTCATCCGGTAACGCCTTGGGGTGTACCGACTAAAGGTTACAAAACCCGAAAAAACAAGCGTACGAACAAAATGATCGTTCGTCATCGCAATAAATAGTTTGTCGGCTAACTGAAAGCGAGGAATTGGCAGTGCCACGTTCACTTAAAAAAGGCCCTTTTATAGATCACCACCTGGTAAGAAAAGTGGAGATCGCCGCAGAGAAAAATGACCGTCGTCCAATCAAGACCTGGTCTCGTCGTTCCATGATTTCACCAGACATGGTGGGTCTGACGATTGCGGTACACAACGGACGCCAGCATGTTCCCGTTTTGGTAAACGAGGAAATGGTGGGTCATAAACTCGGTGAATTCGCTGCTACCCGCACATTTCGTGGGCACGTAGCGGATAAAAAAGCGAAGCGCTAAGCGCACTAGGTCTACGGGGTAGAACGATGGAAGTCGCAGCAAAATTACGAGGTGCTGGCCTGTCTGCGCAGAAGGCGCGATTGGTTGCTGATCAAGTTCGAGGCAAGTCGGTAGAAGAGGCTTTGGACATCCTCGCGTTCAGCACGAAGAAAGGTGCAGCATTGGTGAAGAAGGTGCTCGAATCTGCCATAGCCAACGCCGAGCATAACGAAGGCGCAGATGTCGACGAGTTGAGAGTGTCTACGATATTTGTAGATGAAGGTTTAAGCATGAAGCGGATAAAGCCGCGCGCCAAAGGTCGAGCAGACCGAATTTTAAAGCGCACGTGTCATATAACCGTAAAAGTTGCTGATCAATAAGAGAGCGGGCGTTATGGGTCAAAAAGTACATCCGACAGGAATTCGTCTGGGAATTGTCAAAAAACACACTTCCACCTGGTATGCGGGCAAAGAGCAGTATGCTGAAAAACTGTATATCGATTTGAAAGTGCGAGAATACATCCGATCAGCACTGGCAAACGCTTCTGTGAGCCGTGTTGAAATCGAAAGACCAGCGAATACTGCGCGTGTCACCATACACACAGCGCGCCCAGGTATTGTGATTGGTAAAAAAGGTGAAGACGTAGAAAAGCTACGGGGTGAGATCAGCAAGCGGATGGGTGTTCCGGTACACATCAACATCGAGGAAATCCGCAAGCCCGATCTGGACGCCGAACTGGTTGCGCAAAGCGTAGCTCAGCAGCTCGAACGCCGTGTAATGTTCCGTCGCGCCATGAAGCGTGCGGTACAAAATGCGATGCGTCAGGGTGCCGAGGGAGTCCGCATCCAGGTGGGTGGCCGTTTGGGTGGCGCTGAAATCGCGCGTACTGAATGGTACCGCGAAGGTCGAGTTCCGTTGCATACACTGCGTGCGGATATTGACTACGCAACCGCTGAAGCATCAACAACCTACGGCATCATCGGTGTCAAGGTCTGGATCTTCAAAGGTGAAGTCATCGGCGGCCTCGACGAGATCGAAGCTAACCAAAAAAAGAAAGGCTCAAAGTAAGGGGTACGCAAAATGTTGCAGCCGAAGCGTACGAAGTTTCGCAAACAACATAAAGGTCGTAATCGCGGCTTGGCCGTGCGCGGCTCTAAAGTCAGCTTTGGTGAGTTCGGGCTGAAGGCAACCGACCGCGGACGTTTGACCGCGCGTCAGATCGAGGCTGCTCGTCGAGCCATGACTCGCCATGTAAAACGGGGCGGAAAGGTCTGGATCCGGATTTTCCCTGACAAGCCAATTACCCAGAAACCCTTGGAAGTTCGACAAGGTAAAGGTAAGGGTAACGTCGAGTACTGGGTCGCCCAGATTCAACCTGGCAGGGTTCTTTACGAGATGGAAGGCGTCAGCGAAGAGGCGGCTCGTGAAGCTTTTGCGCTGGCCGCGGCGAAACTGCCTATTCGTACCACTTTTGTCAGAAGGACGGTGATGTAATGAAAGCTCAAGATCTGCGAAACAAAACCGTCGAAGAATTACGGACAGAGTTGGGCAAGCAGCTGCAGTCGCAGTTCAAGCTGCGCATGCAAGGATCTACCGGTCAGCTCAACCAAACGCATTTACTCAGACAAACGCGCAAAGATATAGCACGGATCAAGACATTGCTCAGCGAGAAGGCAGGTGCATAACATGTCAGAAAATACACTTAACAGAACATTAACTGGCAGAGTTGTGAGCGACAAGATGAACAAGTCGATCGTAGTAATGATCGAGCGTCGCGTAAAACACCCGGTTTACGGAAAAATTGTCAGTAAATCAACCAAGATCAAAGCTCATGACGAAGAGAATGAGTGCAACATTGGTGACCTGGTGACAATCACAGAATCGCGTCCGATCTCCAAGACAAAGGCGTGGACTTTGGTCAAGGTTGAAGAACGAGCGTCTGCTATTTAAGTTCGCCACTGAAAAGGGGCATTGGAGATAAAAGATGATTCAAACACAATCCTACTTAGAAGTGGCAGATAACAGCGGAGCCCGCCGGGTTATGTGCATCAAGGTCCTGGGTGGTTCACACCGACGCTATGCCCAGGTTGGTGATGTCATTAAAGTGACCGTCAAAGAAGCCATACCGCGCGGCAAAGTCAAAAAAGGACAGGTCATGAAGGCTGTCGTGGTCAGAACCAAAAAAGGCGTTCGCCGCAATGATGGTTCTCTGATTCGCTTTGACGATAATGCAGCAGTGCTGTTGAACAACCAGGAAGCTCCTATCGGAACCCGTATTTTTGGGCCTGTAACTCGTGAGCTTCGAAACGAAAAATTTATGAAAATCATTTCCTTGGCGCCGGAAGTGCTTTAAGGCATGCGTCAGAAGAGAGGGTTGGTTGAATGCGTAAGATAAAGCGTGATGATGAAGTCATCGTGATTGCAGGAAAGGACAAGGGTAAACGCGGACGAGTCAATCGCGTACTGTCCGACGGTCGTTTGATCGTCGCGGGTGTCCAGATCGTCAAGAAACATCAAAAGCCCAACCCTCAGCTGGGTGTTGCCGGCGGCATCGTGGAAAAGGAAGCGGCGATTCAGGTTTCCAATGTAGCGATTTTTAACGCTGGTACACAAAAGGCGGACCGTGTCGGCTTCAAGATTCTCGAAGACGGTAAGAAAATCCGTGTCTTTAAATCCAACGGAGAGGCGGTAGACGCGTAAGCGTACTGAGACGAATATGGCCAGATTGCAAACTCTGTACAAAGAAAAACTGGTATCACAGCTGAAAGAAGAGCTGGGCCTGAAGAACGTCATGGAAGTACCCAAAATCACTAAAATTACCATTAACATGGGTGTTGGTGAGGCTGTGGGCGATAAAAAGATTTTGGAAAATGCGGTAAGCGATATGGAAAAAATCGCTGGCCAGAAAGCCGTGGTCACCAAATCACGCAAATCTATCGCGGGTTTCAAAATTCGTGAAGACTGGCCAATCGGGTGCAAAGTGACATTGCGTCGCGAGAAGATGTATGAATTTTTGGATCGACTTGTCTCTATAGCGATTCCCCGCGTACGGGATTTCCGCGGTATAAG
>CAZXLJ010000170.1:0-5115 GCA_964641175.1 uncultured Cellvibrionaceae bacterium | reverse complement strand
CGCACAGACCCGATCGGACTGCGGTGCAGCCAGAAACTAAAGCTACTGACATCAAGACTATGATGGATTTCATGTTTTCTCTAACAATATTATTTGGCCGCAAGTTGCGGGTAAAAAAAGCCGCAACTTGCGGCCTAAGCCTATGCGACGTTACATTCATCAACTCGAACTCGCAACCACTGCACATCTCTAAGCTGACCTGTTGAACCACACGCCGGCAGGTTGCGGCTATAATCGCGCCGTGTTAATTTTTCGGCTCTCATGTCGACCACTGCACACAGGACGTGCTCATGACATCGAAATCCCCTTTCCTGTCTTCAATTGAACGCTTCATGTACCAACGCCGCTACGCCAAGCGGACCATCCAGGCGTACGTCTACTGGATCCGGTGCTTCATCGTGTTCCACGATAAGCGACACCCATCCGAGATGGCGGACGGTGAGGTCGATGCTTTTCTGACGCACCTGGCTCTTGAAAAGCACGTGGCGGCGCAGACACAGGCGCTTGCGCTGAACTCACTGACCTTTCTGTACAAGGAAATCCTGAAGAAGCCTCTGTCTCTCAAGCTCGACTTTGTCAGAAGTCACAAGCCAAAGAAGCTGCCGGTTGTGTTAACCGTTCAGGAAGTCCGTTTGCTTTTACAGCATATTCACCCCAACCACTTTTTGCCAGCGGCGCTGATGTACGGCAGCGGGTTGCGGTTGATGGAGGTGCTTCGGCTACGGGTGAAGGATATAGATTTTGAATTTCAGTGCATCCGTGTGTGGAATGGCAAGGGCGGAAAGCATCGGGTTGTAACACTGGCGCAGGAGATCCGGCCGCATCTGCGCAGTCAGGTGGAAAGGGTGAAAGTAGTGCTGGCGCAAGATCTTTTGCACGACGATTACGCCGGAGTGTATATGCCGACAGCACTGCGGTCCAAGTACCGCGGAGCCGACAAGTCACTACTCTGGCAGTATCTTTTTCCGGCGACGCGTTTGAGTGTTGACCCTGAAACATCGAAGCTGCGCCGCCACCATCTGGATGAAACTGCATTACAGAAAGCGGTCGGCCGAGCTGCGAAAGTCTCTGGTATTAAAAAGCAGGTTTCCCCTCATACTCTGCGCCACTCTTTCGCTACGCACTTGCTCGCATCAGGTGCAGATATCCGGACGGTGCAAGATCAACTGGGGCATGCGGATGTGGCAACGACGCAGATTTACACCCACGTGCTGCAGCGTGGCGGCTCAGCGGTCGTCAGTCCGCTGGATGCAGTATTGAGGTAAAACACTTTGAGATCGGCGCGATGACTACTCCAAAGGAATAGCCATCGCCCTGGCAGGACGTTTTCAGACGCGCAACGCCCTACCCATGAAACCGCCCCGACAACTCATGCACCGCATTAATAAACACCCCCGCATTTTCCGGATCAACTTCCGGAGTAATACCGTGGCCGAGGTTGAAGATGTGGCCGTTGCCGGGGCCGTAGCTGATGAGGATGCGTTCGACTTCGGCGCGGATGCGATCGGGTTGGGCGTAGAGGACGGTGGGGTCCATGTTGCCCTGGAGGGCGACGCGGTCGCCGACGCGGGTGCGGGCGTTGCCGATGTCGGTGGTCCAGTCGAGGCCCAGGCAGTCGGCGCCGGTGTCGGCCATGAGTTCCAGCCACTGGCCGCCGCCTTTGGTGAACAGGATGACCGGGACTTTGCGACCTTCGTGTTCGCGCAGCAGGCCGGCGACGATTTTGCGCATGGGGCCGAGGGAGAATTCCTGATAGGCGGCGTGGGACAGAGTGCCGCCCCAGGTATCAAAAATCTGGACGGCCTGGGCGCCGGCGCGAATCTGGGCGTTGAGGTAGTCGATGACGGAGTCGGCGAGTTTGTCGAGCAGCAGGTGCATCAGCTCCGGCTGGTTGTAGGCAAGCGCTTTGGCTTTGCGGAAGTCTTTACTCGAGCCGCCCTCGACCATGTAGGTCGCCAAGGTCCAGGGGCTGCCGGAAAAGCCGATGAGGGGGACGCGGCCGTTGAGGGCGCGACGGATGGTGCTCACGGCATCGAGAACGTAGGTGAGATCCTGCGCGGTGTTCACGACCGGCAAGGCTTCGATGTCTGCAGCGGTTGCCAGGGGTTTTTTGAAGCGGGGGCCTTCGCCGGTTTCAAAATACAGCCCCAGGCCCATGGCGTCGGGGATGGTGAGGATATCGGAAAACAGAATGGCCGCGTCGAGCGGGTACCGCTCGAGGGGTTGCAGGGTCACTTCACAGGCCAGTTCGGTGTTTTTGCAAAGCGCCATGAAGTCGCCGGCCTTGCCACGGGTGAGACGGTACTCGGGCAGATAACGCCCTGCCTGGCGCATCATCCACACGGGGGTCACATCGACCGGTTCACGGTTGAGGGCCCGCAAAAAGCGGTCATTCTTCAGTTCAGTCATGGATACTGTCCTTACGCTGCTACAGTTCCAGGTAATCGAGTATGCCTTCGGCGGCCTGCCGGCCTTCCCAGATGGCAGTGACTACCAGGTCGGAGCCGCGCACCATATCACCTCCAGCGAAGATTTTGGGGTTGCTTGTCTGGAACTTGTAGGTCTGCTTTTCCGGAGCCACAACGCCGCCCCACTCGTTGATCTTGATGTCCTGCGCTTCAAACCATGGCGCCGGGCTGGGACGGAAACCGAATGCGATCAGTACCACATCGGCGGGCAGTACTTCTTCGCTGCCGGGAATGGGCTCGGGGCGCCGGCGACCGTTATGGTCTGGCTCTCCCAGACGCGTGGTGACGACTTTCACCCCTTCAACTTTTGACTCACCGACGATGGCAATGGGCTGGCGGTTGAACAGGAACTGCACGCCCTCTTCGCGCGCGTTGGCGACTTCGCGACGCGAGCCGGGCATGTTCTCCTCGTCGCGACGGTAAGCGCAAACCACGGATTCGGCGCCCTGACGGATGGAGGTGCGGTTGCAGTCCATCGCCGTATCACCACCGCCGAGAACCACCACGCGCCGGTTTTTGACGCTGATGAATTCCGAAGGCGATTTCTCGAAACCGAGATTGCGGTTGACATTGGAGATCAGGAACGGCAGAGCGTCATGCACCCCCGGCAGGTCTTCGCCAGGGAAGCCGCCTTTCATATAAGTGTAGGTGCCCATGCCCATAAATACGGCGTCAAACTCCGCCAGCAGGGCGTCAATGGCGACGTCTTTGCCGACTTCGGTGTTCAGGCGGAATTCCACACCCATCTCTTCGAACACGCCCCGGCGGCGCGACATGACGGTTTTTTCCAGTTTGAACTCGGGGATTCCGAATGTGAGCAGTCCACCAATTTCAGGATAGCGGTCGAAGACCACCGGCCGGACGCCGTTACGCACCAGGATGTCGGCGCAGCCAAGACCGGCGGGGCCGGCGCCGATGATGGCGACGCGCTTGTCGGTCCAGACCACTTTGGACATGTCCGGCTTCCAGCCCAGGGCAAAGGCGGTGTCGGTGATGTACTTTTCCGCGCTGCCGATAGTGACGGCACCGAAGCCGTCATTGAGCGTACAGGCGCCTTCGCAAAGGCGGTCCTGCGGGCACACCCGGCCGCAGACTTCCGGCAGGGTATTGGTCTGATGGGCCAGATCCGCCGCCTGCATGATGTTGCCTTCAGAGATCAGCTTCAGCCAGTTGGGGATGTAATTGTGGACGGGACACTTCCACTCACAGTAGGGATTGCCGCAATCAAGACAGCGGTGCGCCTGGCTTTTGGCCCGGTCTTCGGAAAACGGTTTATAGATTTCGACAAACTCGCCTTTGCGGGTTTCGATGTCTTTCTTGTCCGGGTCCTGGCGACTGACGTCGAGAAACTGAAAGTCGTTGTTTAAACGCGATGGCATGGGCATACCTCAATTCTGGATTCTGGGAACCGGCGGTGATTACTCACCGCGTCTGCGAAACGCCGACAAAAGACTGTCGAGATCGGCGGCTTTGGGTTTGACCAGCCAGAAACTGTTGATGTAACGGTTGAAATTATCCAGCAGCTCCTGCCCCCAGGCGCTTTCGGTTTCTTTCACGAACTCTTTGATGATGCCGCGCAGATGATTGCGGTGATCCTCCAGGCGCTCGATATTGATGCGGGTGATGTCCACCAGCTCATGGTTGTAGCGGTCGACAAACTGGTTGTGCTGATCCAGTACGTAAGCGAACCCGCCGGTCATGCCCGCGCCGAAATTGGCGCCAGTCTCACCGAGCACGGTCACCACGCCGCCGGTCATGTATTCACAACAGTGATCACCCGCACCTTCCACGACCACATGGGCCCCGGAATTGCGCACGCCGCAGCGTTCGCCCGCCTGCCCTGCGGCAAAGAGCTTGCCGCCTGTGGCTCCGTAAAGACAGGTGTTGCCGATGATGGCGGTATCCTGGCTGGCGAAAGCGCTGTTGACAGGTGGCCGGATCACAATCTTGCCGCCCGCCATGCCTTTACCGACGTAGTCATTGGCATCGCCTTCGAGATAGAGCTCCAGACCGCCGGCGTTCCACACGCCAAAGCTCTGCCCGGCTACACCCTTGAAATTCAGGCGGATGGGCTGCTCGGCCATACCTTTGTCGCCGTAGCGCCGAGCGATTTCGCCGCTGACGCGGGCGCCAATCGAGCGATCGCAGTTGGTGATTTCGAAATCGAATGTACCGCCCGCCCTGGCTTCGATGGCCGGCAGTACAGTCTCGACAATGCTCTCCGCCAGCAGACCCTGATCAAACGGCACATTGCGGCTGACCTTGCAGGATTGCGGCTTGCTGCGCAGCAGGTCATCGGTATAGAGGATGGGTCCGAGATCCAGCTTTGCCTGACGCGGTGTATCACCGTCGATGACTTCCAGCAGGTCCACCCGGCCTATCAGCTCCTGCAAGGTCCGCACGCCCAGCAGCGCCATCCACTCGCGGGTTTCCTGGGCAACGAAGGTGAAGAAATTTTTCACCATGTCGACCGTACCGACATAGTGATCCCGCCGCAGCTTGTCCTGCTGGGTCGCAACGCCTGTTGCGCAGTTGTTCAGATGGCAGATGCGCAGGTATTTGCAGCCCAGAGCGACCATGGGTGCGGTGCCAAAACCAAAACTCTCGGCACCGAGGATGGCTGCCTTGACCACGTCCAGGCCGGTCT
>CAZXLJ010000169.1:0-5123 GCA_964641175.1 uncultured Cellvibrionaceae bacterium | reverse complement strand
TTCGGCGTGGGTCCCCGCGTGCGCGAGGACGACGGACTTGAAAGGCACTTTTCGTACACAGCCTAGGGCCTGTTGACACTAATTTGATCACTCCTGTTGTGTTCCGCCTTTTCCAGGTCTGATATTGATTTTCATCCGGGGACTTTACAAATCATTCAACCCCTCAAGCAAAATTCTCTGTCACATCACCGCTCAAACACATATCGATAAAACTGCAGATATAGTCTGTCTGCCGGTCGTAATCGCGAATTCCCACGTAGATTTTTTTCTTGATGCCTGCCTTGCCCAGCGCCACAGCTTTAATCGGTAATTTTCTGGAATATTCCTTTACCAGCCAGCCGGGCAATGCCGTCACACCTCGGCCGGCGGCTACCATTTGCAGCATGATGTCCGTCGTTTCAATCATTTTCTGCTGACGCGGCATAACATTCGCCGGCAATAAAAACTGGTTGTAAATATCCTGCCTTTCGATTTCCACCGGATAGGTAATCAATGTCTGCTCTTTCAGATGACCAGGTTCGACCCACTCCAACGACGCCAGCGGGTGATTCTTCGCGACCACCAGCATTTGTTCATAATCAAAAACCGGTGTAAATTCAACGCCGGTTTTAAACAGCGGATCGGGCGTGATCAGCAGATCAATTTCATAACTGAACAATGCGCCCATGCCCCCAAACTGAAAGCGTTGCTTCACATCCACATCCACGTCGGGCCATCGCTGCAAAAACGGATTGACCACTTTGAGAAGCCACTGGTAACACGGGTGACATTCCATACCGATACGCAAGCTGCCTCGCTGGCCCTTCGCCATTTGCGCAATTATCCCCTCTGCATGCTCGAACTGCGGCAGCAGACGATTGCCCAGGGCGAGCAGGTATGATCCGGCCTGAGTCAAGCGTAACCCCCGCCCTTCCTTGTGCCACAGCGCCGTCTCCAGTTGCTGCTCCAGCCGCTTGATGGCATGACTCAACGCTGACTGACTGAGATTCAGTGCCCGCGCTGCCGCAGTCAGCGAACCGCGTCGCTCCACTTCCCGAAGGATGGCCAGGTGGTATCGTTCAACCATTATCCGCTCCATGAGTAAAATTCATAATTTGATGAATTAATACCATTTTTCCTAATCGGTCAAGACGGCTAATCTGCTCCCGACACAACGAGGAGACAAGATATGGTCACCATCCACAATTTGGGGTTTCCCAGAATAGGCCCCAACCGGGAATTGAAATTTGCGCTGGAGGCATACTGGCAAGGCAATTCGAGCCGTGAAGCACTGCAGGAAACTGCGCGTGAGCTACGCCACCGCCACTGGCAGCAACAGTCCGGGCTTCACTATCTGCCTGTGGGCGATTTTAGTCTGTACGATCAGGTGCTCGACATGAGCTTTACCCTGGGGCACTATCCGGAACGCGTGCGCGGCGACGAGAGCAGCGATCTGGACAAATATTTTCGCGTAGCTCGAGGCCGCTCTGCACCCGGCACAGGTACCGGCGTGCCAGCCGGTGAAATGACCAAATGGTTCGATACCAATTACCACTATATCGTCCCCGAATTTACCGCAGATACTGCTTTTACACTGAATGCAGCGCATTTGCTGGAGCAGGTTGTCGAGGCAAGATCGCACAATATCAACGTGAAACCGGTGATCATCGGCCCGCTCACTTATCTGTGGCTGGGAAAGACCAAAGATGGCAGCAACCGGCTTCGATTGCTGGACAGGCTACTGCCGGTGTACCGGGATTTGCTGATAACTCTGGAAGAGCATGGAATTGAATGGGTACAAATCGACGAACCCGTTCTGGTCACGGATCTCCACGAAGACTGGCAGCAGGCATTTGTCCATGCATATAATTTTTTCCGAGGCGTCAATGTAAAGCTCCTGCTGACGACCTACTTCGGCGCTCTTGGCGAGAACCTGCAGCTCGCCTGCACGTTACCGGTGGCTGGCCTGCACCTGGACGCAATTAACGCCGAAGCCGAGATCGACCGGCTACTGGGACAATTACCGGCCGACAAGGTTCTATCATTGGGCGTCATCAACGGTCGCAATATCTGGAAAGCCGATCTCAATCACACCCTTGACTGGCTGGAACCCATTGCGGCGCACTTGCAAGAAAGATTATGGATTGCGCCATCCTGCTCATTGCTGCACGTACCCGTCGATTTAAACAATGAAAGGAATCTCGACCCGGAGATCGCCCCCTGGCTCGCCTTTGCATTGCAAAAACTGAATGAACTACGGCTAATCGAAAAGGCACTTAATACCGGTCGCGCGTCCATTTCCGAAGAACTTGATGGAAATTCCCGGGCGCTGGCCAGCCGTCGTCAGTCCAGCCGTGTGCACGATCCCATTGTGCAAGATGCAATCGCTAAAATTTCAGGATCCATGGGACAAAGAAAAAGTCCTTATCCCGAGCGCATCCGCAAGCAGCGCAGCCGCTTGAACCTGCCGCTCTTCCCCACCACTACCATCGGCTCATTTCCGCAGACGGCGGAGATTCGCAAAGCACGACAGCAAATCCGGCGCGATGAAATTGATCCGCAGCAGTACAAGACAAGGATCAAGAATGAAATACGTCGCTCAGTTCAAGAACAGGAAACCTTGGGATTGGACGTACTGGTGCATGGGGAAGCCGAGCGCAATGACATGGTGGAATACTTCGGTGAACAGCTCGCAGGATTTACCTTCAGCGCCAACGGCTGGGTACAGTCCTACGGCTCCCGTTGCGTAAAACCTCCCATCCTCTATGGCGACGTGCGCCGTCCGCTTCCCATGACAGTAGAGTGGATCACCTACGCACAATCACTGACCGACAAACCCATGAAAGGCATGCTCACGGGCCCCGTCACCATTTTAAACTGGTCATTCGTCCGCGACGACCAACCCCGCTCCCAAACCTGCACGCAACTCGCCTTGGCGATACGGGATGAAGTGCTCGATCTGGAAAAGGCCGGTGTATCAATTATCCAGATTGATGAAGCCGCTCTGCGAGAAGGCTTACCCCTGCGTAAATCCGGGTGGTCTGAGTATCTTCAGTGGGCAGTCGAAGCCTTCCGCATCGCGGCCAATGGCGTGGCAGATGAAACCCAGATCCACACACATATGTGCTACTCAGAATTTAACGACATTATAGAAGCAATCGCTCATATGGATGCGGACGTCATCACCATTGAAACTTCACGGTCCGACATGGAACTGCTTCAAGCCTTTGACAACTTCAAATACCCGAACGAAATCGGTCCCGGCGTCTATGACATTCATACCCCCAACACACCCGACCAGAAACATATTGTTCAACTGATGCAAACGGCCGCAAGTAAAATTCCACCGGAGCGACTCTGGGTGAACCCCGACTGCGGCTTGAAAACCCGCCAATGGAAAGAAGTTCTTCCGGCACTTCAAAATATGGTAAGTGCGGCAAAATTGTTGCGTGAGGGGTACGCGGGATAGCTATCGACCTGCATAAATACTGCCAGTAACGGAATTCTGATTCAGATACGCGTAGTGCCAAGCGCGCACTACCTACTCAGTATCTCCATCTCGTTTGCGCGTTCGGTAGTTTCCCGCAGTACGCATTCGGTAGATGCCAAGGTTGCAGCGGTACCGCCGTCCGGATCTGCATAGTACTTGCAGTTGGCATCCCGATACTGAATCCAGAATCGTTGTACCGCCACAAGCTCCCGTCTTCTCTCAGCCGTCAAACCGGCCGCAAGCTTCTTGTAAGCGCTATGGAGTCGGGCATCCTGAGTGGCAAGTTCCTCGCCAATGCAGTTCAGCATGTTGGCCGTGACACCACCTGATTTTCCAATACAGGTGGAAAACCCATCAGAGTAAAAATCCTCGGCCGAAGCATAGATCGAAATAGTAAAAAGACCGGTCAAGATGACTGACGGTTTAATCATCGCCTTGTATCCCATGGTTCAATAAAATTGCAATGCGCAAATTGATATGCCGGACGCGCCGCGCCGAGCCGACGTCGTAGAACACAGCGCGCGATGTCACTTACCTCACCTGCGCCCTAATACACCAACCCAGAGCATCGATTCAAAACAAACCCCAAGTAGCAGAAAAATGGCTCCACCTGCGGGTACGCCGAAAACAAGCAGGCTGATTCACCTAATGCATTGGGGCGGGAGCCAGAAAACTCACCAACTATTTCGGCGCTTGTCAGCCGATCGATATCGACCAACAGAGCATGAGCAGCTGAGAATGTATTCCGCCCTATGAGTACAAAAAGCTTACCGTGAGATTTTAATATTTCAAAATCTGCCAAGGTGGAAATCAGGGCCGGAAGCAGAGAGCCGCCACCACTGTTGTGGCGCGGCGAATCACTTGTCTTCAATGCAGGCAGTGTCGGGAATCCGCGGAAATTCAAGGTATCCGGTACTGGGCTAATTTTGTTGATCGCACCAGACTGATTCTTAACGGTCAGCGTAATCCGGTTTCCATCAGCCCTTACTCACTTGTATAACATGTGTCTCTTTAAAAATCTCTGTGCACTGTGGTAATTCTTCACAGTACAATCAATCCCCGAGGCACTATCATTGTGAGTACGGATGCGCGGATGTGATTGGTCCACATTATCCGCCGGGCATGTCGTGCCGGGAACCGATGCCCAGCGATTTATCATGTATTGCATTCTTTCAGCTATCTCGAAAAAGACCGCTTCGTCGCCGACAAAGGAATCAATTGCAGCGGGACGGAATGACTGCAAAGCCATTCCTGAGCACCTGCAAAGCCTGCGTGATGAGGCAGCTTTACCTCCATTCGTTTATCCGCGATATGCGCATCGATGCAGATAATGCGCAGCAGGCCAGGGGTGGCTTCCATAAATAAGCCTTTCTATTTCCGACTTGTGATCAATTGCGTTGGTGATAAATCGATGTATCCGTAGGCCATCGGCCCGAATTAACCAAACTTAGAGATTCCCATTGCTTTAGCATTCTCATTGCCTGCCAATCGTGAATTCTCAATCCTGTGCCCGGCACTCAAGGTAAGAATAGTGAGTAGAACCCCCAGTGCAAACTAGGTTGTGTGCGAAAAGTACTTTTAACCGGGAACTTGTCTCACCTGCTCGTCGCCCTCGCGCACGCGGGGGCCCACGAACCCCGGAAGGGTTAGCCAG
>CAZXLJ010000168.1:0-5130 GCA_964641175.1 uncultured Cellvibrionaceae bacterium | reverse complement strand
TTCGCGCCGCAGGCCAGCCCAACGAAAATAAGTGGCGGAGCGCCATAACCATTCCAGCGGTCCATAGCGGAAACGGGAAAGCCACCACTGGCTTAAACGGATTTGCACAACGATTATCATCATGCTCAGTAATAGTGTCTGCCAGTCGTGGAGTTTTCCGACGAGCCCCAGTCCCCAGCCGAAGAAAATGAAAGTTCCGATCAGGGTCTGCAGGACGTAATTGCTGAGTGCTGTGCGTCCATAACTGCAAAGTCCATTGGGCCGGGTGTCACGGCGACGCAAAAACCACCACAGAAAACCGCTGGCGATGCTCAGCGTGCCGGCAAGGCTTGCCAGGTCATAAATTGTTATGGAAAACATGAAATTCCAGGAAGCCATTTCAAACGGCTGAGGAAGATTCACGAACGCAAGTACGGTTGCTATGTGCAAAAGAATGGTGGCACCGAGGGACCACCAGAAAATCTTTTTCAAGGGCGTGGCGGTGTCTGTCAGCCTGCGCAGAAATCCGGACCGGTACAACCACAGCCCGATCAGGAAATAGGCCAGGGTCAGATACTGACGGCCAATGGCGGCAACCTGGAAATCAAACTTGTGGGCAAAGCCCTGGAAAAAATTCGCCCGGACCACATCAAAAAACGATCCATGCCGCAGCAGCTCCACATATCCGGTGACACTGCTGGAATCGGGCATGGGCAGCTCGGGCAGCAAAGTGGCCGCGCCGGTAATTCCAAAGAACAAATAGCGTCCGACGCCCAGAAATATCGGAACGCACAGGATCAGCAGCCATTTGTCGGGGAGCCGATACAGCAACGGCAGCAGAACGCCGATGGAAACATACACCGTTAAAATATCGCCGCGATACAGGAGTGCGTGGAAAAAGCCAATTAATCCCAGGATGACAAGCCGCCACAGGAACCGGCCAGCGAAAGACTCGCCGCGGCGCGTGGCGTTGTCCATCATGATGGCGAAGCTGACTCCAAACAGTATTGAGAAGATCGTATAAAACTTGCTGTAGACAAGGAGGTTTATACACCCGCCTATTATCTGATCGGCCAGCGTCGGTTCAACCAGCCAGAGGGATGGCGGGCGCGGTGCGGAAATGAACTGTTCGTACATGTGCGCCACCACAATGCCACCCAGGGCGAGCCCTCGCAGGGCATCGATGGCATCAATCCGTTGTTCTGCATTCGCGGTCATTGCGGTCTCGAATCCTGAGGATGAAGGCGCGAGTTTAAGACTTGCATTGGCGTCGGATCAACACATAACTGCGTATCTAGGGAACCTCTGATCAAGGTCCGAATAGCGTCTGGCTTACAGAGCTTGGCGAGATCCAGGCGGCGCTTCGAAGGCATGCTGACTGCCTGTCGAGAAGTGCCAGCGCAGAACGTCGCAAAGCGATGCAAGCGCCTTGCGGGCTGAACGTGTTAGCCGCGCAGACGCTGTCCGAACTTGATCAGAGATTCCCTGGCGGAGTCAATCCATTGCGCCGTTGAAAGTCCGGCTGCGTATTGGGTAATCATGCGAACCGGCTCGCCCGGCTCGGATTTCTCGGGCGTTTCGTGAAGTCAAAGTTCGTTGAAACAGGCAAAGATTATGTCAAGAAGACCGTTTGAAATCATGATAAGTCAGGTCGACGCCATCGTCGGTGAAATGCAGCAGGTCCGCTTTCGATACATCCAGCCGGGAAGTCAGGGCTGGGAGCCACTGATGAATGTGTACCGGTATCCAGATCATTACGAAATCTGCGCGGAGCTGGCAGGTGTTGCGCTGGAGGATCTGCGCCTGTCGGTAAGCGGACGTCGGATCGCGATTTCCGGCGTGCGCCATTGGCCCGATCTGCGCTGCAAGGTTACCGAAGATCTTTGCCGCCGCACGACATTAATGGAGATAGCGGAAGGCAACTTCTACCGCGAAATTGAATTGCCGGATGAGGTCGACGGCCACTCTGCCGCGATAGAAGCCCGCCAGGGTCTTGTCTGGATTCGTTTAAAACTTGTATAGGGATACCTGCGTGACTACCAGATTGCTCTCTGCCGACTCGGCGGAATCCGTAAAGTCCCAACCCGGTGGCGAGCGAAGTCGTTCCGATGAAAACCTGACCTATCTGTTGCTACCGTTGCAACACGATGTCGCTTTCCCCGGTATGACCATCGCTTTGCCAGTGGCCGAACCGGAACTGGCCAACCTCATTGAAGAACTGCTGCCGAATCGGCGCGAGGTGGTTGTCAGCGCTTTGAAAAGCGAACCACAAGAGCCGGTGTCGCCGGAAAATTTTCACGGTGTCGGCGTTATGGGTCGCGTCGTACAGATGATGCGGCGAGGCGAAGTTCTTATTCTGGTTTTTGAGGGCAGGGAGCGGGTGCGTCTGAGGGATTATGTAGCGAATGGCCGCACATTTGAGGTCAGGATAGACCGGCTTCCCTCCCTCTTGCCGCCGGCAGAAGATCAGTACTGGCAAGCTGCGGTGCGCAATCTTAAGGATTCTGCACTGCAGTTTTTTCGTGCGTCACCGTCGGTACCGCAGGAAATTGACGGTGCAGTTTCCAATATTTCATTGCAGAATCCGGTGTTGCTGACGGATTTTCTCGCCGGTCACCTCGCGCTGATGACCGACCAGAAGCAAGCCTTGCTCGAGGAGCCGCAGGTGGTCCGTCGAGTCGATCGGCTGCAGAAGTTTCTCAACGAGCAGCTGCACATTGCCAACCTTCAGGCCAAGCTGCGTGAAGACGTAAAAACTGAATTCAGCGAAGCCCAGAGGCGGGCATTTTTGCGGGAACAGCTGCGGGCGATCCAGAAGGAACTCGGCGAAGATAACGGCACCGATTCCAGGGTTGCCGAACTCGAAGAAAAACTGGCAGAGGCGCATCTTCCCGACATGGCCAGACAACAGGTAGATCGCGAATTGCGGCGCCTGCAGCAGTTGTCGCCGTCCAGTCCCGAATATTCTCTGATCAACGATTATCTGGATACCGTTGCGAGCCTTCCCTGGTCAAAGCTGTCGGACGACCAGCTGGATCTGGGTCGAGCCGAAGAAGTTCTTGAGCGCGATCACTACGGTATCGCTAAAGTAAAGCGCCGCATCATTGAATTCCTGGCCGTACGCAAACTGAATCCCGCCGGTCGCGGACCGATCCTGTGCTTTCTGGGACCTCCGGGCGTCGGTAAAACCAGTCTCGGACAGTCCATCGCGTCGGCGCTGGGACGGGAATTCGCGCGCATTGCGCTCGGAGGCGCGCGGGATGAAGCAGAAATCCGCGGACACCGCCGCACTTATATCGGCGCCATGCCTGGTCGAATTATCCAGGAACTGCGCCGGGCTGGAACCCGCAATCCGGTGATCATGCTGGATGAGCTGGACAAACTCGGCGCCGATTTTCGTGGCGACCCGGCCAGTGCATTGCTCGAAGTACTCGACCCACGCCAGAACCATGCGTTTGTGGATCGTTACCTCGATCTGCCATTCGATCTATCGCAAGTTATTTTTATCGCTACAGCCAACATGATTGAGCCCATTCCCGCGCCCCTGCGCGACCGGATGGAAGTCATCCACCTGGCGGGCTACACGCCCGACGAAAAGCGCCACATCGCGCAACAATATCTCATTCCCAGGCAGCTTCAGGAAAATGGCGTAACACAGGCGCAGTGTCACTGGTCACCCGCAGCGCTGCAGCTGGTTATCGAGCAATACACCCGGGAAGCGGGGGTGCGTAACCTCGAACGGGAAATCGGCTCGGTGGTGCGCGGGGTCGCGGCGCGAATCGCCAGAGAAGAAACCCAGAAGGTCGAAATTGACGCCGACGAGGTTATTCAGGCTCTGGGCCCGCCGAGATTCCTCAGCGAAAAAATGATTGCCATCAGCGCGCCCGGTGTCGTTAACGGTCTGGCGTACACCCCGGTCGGTGGCGAAGTGTTGCATATCGAAGCCATCCGCTTCCCCGGCAAAGGCGCATTCACCCTCACGGGGCAGCTCGGCGAAGTGATGCGAGAATCGGTCAAGGCGGCGGAAAGTCTGGTGCGCGCGCGTGCTGAAACGCTGGGAATAGATGCCGGCGATTTCTCGAAGTTCGACGTGCACGTGCACGTCCCCGCGGGTGCAATCCCTAAAGACGGTCCCTCCGCCGGCGTCGCCATGTTCACCGCCCTGGCGTCCCTGTTCAGCAACCGCCCCGTCAATCATGAGGTCGGCATGACCGGCGAGATCACCCTGCGCGGCCTCGTCCTGCCCATTGGCGGTCTCAAAGAAAAAACCCTCGCCGCGCTCAATGCGGGGATCAAAACGGTTCTGATTCCCAAACAGAACGAGAAAGATATACCCGAACTGGCTGATCAGGTGAAATCGGGGTTGCGGATTGTACCGGTGGAAACCGTGGATGAAGTGCTGGCAGAGGCCTTGGTGCAGGTCTGATGCGGGTGGCGGAAAATGCACTGCAACCCGGCATTTATTTGGGCGTGGATGACGCGGGGTGCAGTGATCTGTTCCGGGTCGATGGCGGGCCAGAGAGTGAAAGATAATGACAGAGTGTCAGATGATTTTTTTAATAACTAAATTTGTAGATCCGGGTGACAAAGAATAATACAATCCGCGTCCGGATAGTGTCGCGGAGTGCTTCTCTGATTCAGCTGGCACCCCGCAAATCCGACAGGAATCTTCTGGGACTGAAAAACCCGGCGCCGCGACGGTGACCGGGCGTTGAAAAACATAAAGCGAATTAAAGGGAATCCAGGGTATGGACACTACAGAACCTTTTCAAAATGCCTTGCCCGCTGAATATCTCAGATATCGTGACAGAAGCGCTTGATGTCGGACCTGCCTGGATCCCGCACTGGCAGGTGGTGTCGATAGATCCGGGAAAGAATTTCCTGCACCCGCGCGATAAGTAAACGACAGGGATAATTAAAAAAGGATTTCCCCGTATGGATGCCGCGATGACCTCTCCAGAACGCTCGCCTCGGCTTTCGGAATACCCGGAATTCCCATGAATATTTCCAAGCTATCGAACCGCGATCCGGGGAATCTCTGATCAAGTCTGAATAGCGTCTGGCTTACAGCGCTTTGCAAGATCGGGGCGATGTTGCGAAGGCATGCTGACTGCCTGTCGAGAAGCGGCAACGCAGAGCTCGCGAAGCGAT
>CAZXLJ010000167.1:0-5212 GCA_964641175.1 uncultured Cellvibrionaceae bacterium | reverse complement strand
CCGACTCCGACTCCGACTCCGACTCCGACTCCGACTCCGACTCCGACACCCGCGCCTGCCCCGGCACAGACCCCCACATCACCTTCAGAGTCTGGCGCGGCTTCCGATGCACCTGTCAGTCTCGCTTCCGTGGCAGCACCGGTTTTACCAACGCCACGAAATGGCCTGGTTCAAGTCCAGTTGGTCGACGTGGAAAATGTTACGTCACCTGCGCGTTCGTGGAAGTTCGAATTGGACGGGAGGTTGATTGACAGCCGGAAAATCGGTGACGTGCTCTACCTGATCACGCTGTACGCGCCTTGGGTTGAGCCTTTGCAGTACGACTGGGGTGATGCTGCGACACGTCAGCAAAATGAACAGCTTCTCAGTGGCACCTCTCTTCCGGCTCTGCTGCCGAAATTCAGATCGGGAGATGCATCAGCGCAACCGTTGACGACAGACTGTTACGTCCAGGATGGTCTGTCCGATAATCACGGGTTCCTGGCACTGACCCACATAACCGCCATCGACCTGAGTCAGCAGACATTACTGTCCAGTCGGTGTATACATGCTGGCCAGACATCCATCAGCATGACTACGGATTCTCTTTATGTCACCGGCACCGTGGTCGAACCAGCCGATTCCCCCGCGGTCAGCACTGCTATTCACAAATTTTCACTGAATGAAGAAGCCGGTCTCGACTATACAGCCACAGGCTCGGTGCCCGGCCGGATCAGCGGCAATAGCGACCCGGCTTTTCGCCTGCATGAGCACGACGGTCGTCTGCGGATAGTGACTACCTCCCGCGATACTGGTCCCAGGCACCAGTTATTTATTCTCGAACCGGCGGGCGAGAATCTCGAAGTCGTTGCCAGCTTGCCCAA
Source organism: uncultured Cellvibrionaceae bacterium (assembly GCA_964641175.1). Classification (GTDB taxonomy): domain Bacteria; phylum Pseudomonadota; class Gammaproteobacteria; order Pseudomonadales; family Cellvibrionaceae; genus CAYNST01. The sequence goes on along the minus strand of CAZXLJ010000167.1, from coordinate 4,349 downwards.
TGACACGCGGCCGGAGCCCATCGGCAAGCCCAATGAGGATATCTACGCAGTACGTTTCGAAGCCGAACGCGCTTTCATCGTGACCTTTCAGCGCACCGATCCGTTGTACGCCCTGGATCTGAGCGACCCGTTTGATCCGAAAGTGGCCGGTGAACTGGAAATTCCAGGTTTTGCCACATACATACATCCGCTCAATGAGCGCTATCTGTTTACGCTGGGGCGCGACGCGGCCGAACCGGGCTCCGCTCAGGGAATAAAAGCTGAACTGATTGATATCTCCGCGGCCGACCCCGTCGTGGCGGGCCGGGTGACATTCGACGCAGATTCGCAGCAAAGTGAAGCGCTGCAAAATCTGCGCGCGCTGTCACTTCTTCAAGTGAGCGAAGACGAATGGCGAATCGCGTTTCCGTATCAATCCTGGTCGTATGTTATTGAGGATGGCGGTGACAGCGGCATAGCTACGCGGCACCACAGTAATGGTCTTCAAATGCTGGAAGTCACCGGCCTGGCCGGTAGCGACGCTACCCTTGTGGATGCAGGTCTGCTGGAAACCGCGAGCGGCAAAGATGTCTACTCCCCGCCTTACAGCCGGGGCCTGCTGCAGGGAGATGCTGCATTTTATGCGTACAACAACGCAGTCTGGGCCGCACCATGGGACGCACCAGAGGCAGCCGAAGGTCCAATTAACGCCTCAGTCCTGTGCACGACCGATCTGGTCAATGGCATTGAGTTTGATGTCATCCTGGAAAGCGAGACAGAAAGCGAGACAGAGCACGATGCCTGCGCGACTGAAATCACCATTACCGAGGGAGACTACGTCGAAGTTCTGCAGCCCCAACGCGATCCCGACGACTCCGATTCACAATCCTGCAAATTCACCGGCGCCAGCGAACGCGCTGGCTTCTACACGCTTACGGCCGAATTGCCCGGCTTCGAAACCGCCCGGCGGGGAGTCCGCGTTTTTCGGAACGAGTGCCACGTTATCCCTCAACGCGATAGCCTGTACCTTTACGATTGCGGTCTTGCACAGACTACGGTACTTGAAGTCACGGTCGTCGTCCCTGCCGGGTCGAGCTGCCTCAACGGTGCCGTCCATGTCGTTCAAAACGGCAATAAGCAGCCCCTTGGCTTTTTTGGCAGCGGTGGCGAGGCGGGCTCCGAAACTGGTGCGGTTACGACTTGCAACTATGCCTACACTGGCGACTTCGCGGGCGAAATGTCATTGGAGGTAGAGTTCGATGGCTATGTCCCTCAGGTGGAGGAAGGAATAATTTTGCAGGAAGGTATGTGCAGCGACGACCGGATTCATCGAATGATCGAACTGGCTCCGTTGTGACGACCCGGGCAAGGAGCCCGCTGAGTTTACCGCGGCCGGCACTTAATAACTGGTCAAAAATCTTTCACCAGGATCTGCGGGCCGGATTTCGAATGGCAGGGTGTCACCGCTCAAAGTCAGGATGCTGGCAATGTCTTCGAAGGCCTTGTATTGCGGTGAAGCGGGACGAATGTCGGTGGGGCGTATATGGAAAATCAGCTTGCCCTCACCCACCCCGATATTCACGAACGCCATCGGCGCACGGTAATGCGGATGGGTCTGCAGCGCACTGTTCAGTGCTTGTAGATATTGCTGTTTATCTTGCCCTGACATTGGCTCGGTGTTTGCCATCTCTTGTTCCTGCGTTAAACGGTGAGCCCCGGTGCCGTCCCAGCGTTATACCAAAACACTGCAGGCGGATAGTACGCCCGCTACGCTCACGGCAAACGCGAGCCTCCAGATTCGATGACTGTTTGAAGTTACAACGACGCCATAAAGACCGCCAATAATGAGCACTGTCGAAATAAATTCGGCTTGAGTGAATTGCATGCCGAGTAATTCGTACTGGCTGTTGATACGAATTTTTTCGATCAACAGCCTCGCAAAACCGCTGAATATCAGGTACATGAAAAAAACATGGCCCGCGCGGTGCCGGCTTCCCCTGAGCAGCCAGAGAAAACCGAAAATGGCAAATGCGGCGAATACTTCATATACAGGAGTCGGATAGACCCCCGGACTTTCAATGACGATACCCGCAATATTGTTATCGTAAGTCTGAGACCAGAACCATTGCGGGAGCCATTCCGGCTTCAGACTCAGGTCTGCCGGAATTCCCCAGTCGCCGTCGCCCGAAATCTGACAACCAACCCTACCGATTCCGTATCCCAGCGCCAGTGCAGGCGCCATGGCGTCAAGCATGGGAAGCACTGGCAACCGCTTCTTCTTTACATACACCATGCCGGCTACAGCGCCGACCAGCAGCCCGCCATAAATGGAGAAACCTCCTCGAGTGAGGATCATACCCATTGGATCGTGCAAAAACTGGTGGGGATATTCGAGGATATGGAAAAGCCGCGCGCCCATAATGCCCAGTAGCGACACAATCACTATGAGATTGGGCAGGATGTCCCGAGCGCGGCAAATGCCACCTGCAGGGAGAAATCCAAGCTGCTCATATCGAATCACCTCATTTCTGCCCACCCTTGCCGAGACCATGATCGCCAGACCCACGAAGAGCCCGAACATCGGAATCGGCAGGATCCATTCTGCCCCGGTGAGATCATTGACCAGGTCACTTAAATAGGGGTACGACATACTTCCATTCCTTTACGTATTTCCATGATTAAGAAAAGATCCGCCGGATTCTGGCTGGTTCCATCGACATATTCAAATTTGTGGTGCGGTTAAAAGAACCTGCAAGAGTCAAATCGAAACTGGCACGCGTAATCGATTCCGGCTTAATATGCCCCACACGCCTTTAAAGGTGAAAGTAAAACATTCAGGAGAATCGAAGAAATGAAACGAGTACTTGCTTCCGTTGTACTGCTGGGCAGCCTGATGGCGCTGGCCACTCCGGCCTCGGCCGCCACCTACAAGATCGATACGGAAGGCGCGCATGCTTTTATCCAGTTCCGGGTGAAGCATCTGGGCTACAGCTGGCTGTACGGCCGTTTTAACAAGTTCGAAGGTCAGTTTGAATACGACAGCAAGGCACCGGAGAAGAGTACGGTTTCGGTTGATATCGACATGACCAGTCTCGACACCAATCACGCCCAGCGCGACAAGCACCTGCGCAGCGGCGATTACCTCGACGTCAAAAAATTTCCCAAAGCCAAATTCGTCAGCACCAAATACGTCAAAATGAACCCGGCCCGCGCGCAGGTTCATGGAGAACTGACCATGCACGGCGTGACCAAACCGGTTGTCATGGACATCCAGCGGATCGGCATGGGCGAAGATCCCTGGGGCGGCTTCCGGGCCGGCTTTGAAGGTCGTGCCGTTATCAAACCCGCAGAATGGGGCATCAACATGAAAGATCTTGGGCCAGCTGCCGAGACCGTGGAAATCCTGCTGACCGCTGAAGGAATCCGTCAGGGTGCGCCGGACAAGGAAGAAGGCACCACAGGTTCCGACAAGAAAGCCCCTGCAGCCAAAGACGCCAAGAAATCCGCCGAGTAACCTTCCCGGTCAACGGTGTCCGCCTCACGGGCCGGGCACCGTCTTTCATTTTTCATCCGGGGACCCGCTTCCCCCACGCCGGTTCATCCCTTAAACCGCCACACCAAACAGCGTTCCCGCCAGCGCGGTGATTGCCATGGCACCCGCTCCCAAAAACGTCACCCGCAGCGCGCCCCGGAATTTCGACGCCCCGCCGATCTGGGCGGCAAGGCTACCGAGCAAGGCGAGACAAATCAGCGATGTGACAGAAACCAGCAGATTCAGATTGTCGCCGCCCGACAACCAGGTCGCCAGCAAAGGCAATGCGGCGCCCAGTGAAAATGCCACGGCCGAATAGATGGCGGCCTGCAGGGGTTTGGCCGTGGAATTCAGCGGTATGCCGATGTCATCCCGAGCGTGTGCGGCCAAGGCATCGTGCTCCATCAGCTGGTCAGCCACCTGCCTTGCCAGTTGCGAATCGAGCCCACGGGACCGATAGATCCTGGCGAGCTCATCCCGCTCAGATTCAGGGTTTTCCGCGAGAGACCTGCGCTCCAGGGCGAGATCAGCCTTTTCGGTATCGGCTTGAGAGCTGACGGATACGAACTCGCCTGCCGCCATGGACATGGCGCCGGCCACCAGACCGGCGCTGCCGGAGAGCAAGATGGCCTCAAGGGTCGCGCCGCCCGCGGCGATCCCGATAATCAGGCTTGCCGTAGACACCACACCATCGTTCGCGCCCAGCACGGCGGCCCGCAACCAGCCGGCGCGGTGGGATCTGTGAGCCTGCTCATGGGTCATAAGTCACCCCGGTCGTTCCTGAAACTTCAGCGCATCCAGACGGGCGCTCGCATCTTTTCGGACAGGGTAGCTGCGG
>CAZXLJ010000166.1:0-5256 GCA_964641175.1 uncultured Cellvibrionaceae bacterium | reverse complement strand
CGCCGGTCGCCAGCGCGTTTTTTGGCGAGCATCATGTCCATGATCTGCATGGTGTCGTCGCCGGAGTCCAGAACCAGCTGGACGAGTCTGCGGGTGTCGGCGGCCATGGTGGTTTCGCGCAGTTGGATAGGGTTCATTTCGCCGAGGCCCTTGAAGCGCTGGACGTTGATTTTGCCTTTCTTCTTCTCGGCGATGATGCGGTCGAGGATGCCCTGTTTCTCACTGTCGTCGAGGGCGTAGTAGACGTCCTGGCCGATGTCGATGCGGTACAGCGGTGGCATGGCGACGAAGATGTGGCCGGCGCGGACGAGTGCGGGGAAGTGGCGGACGAAGAGCGCGCACAGCAGGGTTGCGATGTGGAGACCGTCGGAATCGGCATCGGCAAGAATGCATATTTTGTGGTAGCGCAATTGGGCGAGATTATCGCTGCCCGGGTCCACACCAATCGCAACTGAATTATCGTGCACTTCCTGGGAGGCCAGCACCTCGGAGCTGTCGACTTCCCAGGTGTTCAGAATCTTGCCGCGCAGCGGCATGATGGCCTGGGTCTCGCGGTCGCGTGCCTGTTTGGCGGAGCCTCCGGCCGAATCCCCTTCCACCAGAAATAATTCCCCGCGCGCTGGATCATCACTGGCGCAGTCGGCGAGTTTGCCCGGTAACGCGGGGCCCTGGGTGATTTTCTTGCGTGCGACTTTTTTGCCGGCGCGGGCGCGTTTGTTGGCGTTATTGATGCAGAACTCGGCGAGCTTGTCGCCCTCTTCCGTATGCTGATTAAGCCAGAGACTGAACGAGTCTTTGGTGACTCCGGAAATGAATGCCGCGGCTTCCCGGGAGGTCAGCCGCTCTTTGGTTTGACCGGAAAATTGCGGGTCCGCGAGCTTGAAAGAAAGCACAAAGCAGCAGTTGATCCAGATATCATCCGGTGCCAGCTTAATGCCCCGCGGGATAAGGTTGCGCAGTTCGCAATATTCCCGCATGGCATCCAGCAGACCAGTACGCAATCCATTGACGTGGGTTCCGCCGAGCGCGGTAGGAATCAGGTTGACGTAGCTTTCCTGAATAAGCTCACCGCCTTCCGGCAACCATTGGACTGCCCAGTCCACCGCTTCGCGCGTCGCGGCAAAGGAACCTACGAAAGGTTCGGCGGGCAGGGTTTCCCAGGTTTGAGTGGCAGCACGCAGGTAATCGCGCAGGCCGTCTTCATAAAACCATTCGTCGTGCTCATCAGTATTTTCATCCAGAAATGAAACACGCAGACCGGGACACAGCACGGCCTTGGCTCGCAGTACGTGACGCAGTCTCGAGGCAGAAAATTTTGCTGAATCGAAATATTTCGGGTCCGGCAAAAAACGGACACTGGTCCCGGTGGTGCGCTTGCCGCAGGTATCCACCACGTGCAGATCCACAGACTTGTCGCCATTCTGGAAGCCGATGCGATGCACCTGGCCGTCTCTTTTTATCGTGACTTCGAGAATTTTGGACAGCGCGTTGACGACGGAAACACCTACCCCGTGCAGACCGCCCGAAAACTGGTAATTCTTGTTGGAAAACTTGCCGCCCGCGTGCAGGGTCGACAGGATTACTTCGACCCCGGGTTTGCGTTGCTCGGGATGAAGATCCACCGGCATGCCGCGGCCGTCGTCAGTGACAGTCACAGAGTTATCTTTGTGAAGTACGACGGACAGATTTTTTGCGTGACCCGCCAGAGCTTCGTCGACACTATTATCGATGACTTCTTGCGCCAGGTGATTGGGTCGTGTTGTGTCGGTATACATGCCGGGTCTTTTTTTTACCGGATCAAGTCCCGTGAGAACTTCAATATCTTCTGCAGTGTAATTGGCCATAAATGTATTGAAATAATCCTGTGCTGAAATGCTTGGCGGGCGCGAATGGTTCGGGTCGCGCAAACTGTATCTTGCTGTGTCGCGGCAATGGAAATTAATTAAACTCGCATGCGAACTGGCGTTTTTCCAAGTCGGCTGACGCCAGCCTGTCGATCATCCAGTGGTTTCTAAAAATCAGTTTTCAAGAAAATCGATAATTGCGGGCAGTCGTTCGGCAAACCCGACAAATGAATGGTTGCCTCCCTGCTCTATTTCCAGATGACATTCGCCATAGAATTCGACGGCATCCCGATAATCCAGTGTTTCGTCTCCGGTCTGCAGGAATATCCGGTACCGATCAGGAATCCGGACTGTGGGATTGACTGAAGCGAGAAATTCCAGAGCCTCGGAAGTCAGAACGAAGGGTTCGCCGGTATAGTAGTGACTTAAGGTTTGACCAACAAGGTCTTTAAAGCGAGTGTGCGGGCGTACGGCAGGGTTGATTAAAACGGATTTGCAGCCGAGGCGTTCTGTGAGGCAAGTGGCCCAGAATCCACCCAGAGAACTGCCGATGCAAGAAAGCTTTGACCCCGCCGCACCGCTCGCCGCCGCGGCCAGTTGTGCCATCGCGCGGCGCGGATCTGCGTCCAGGTCGGGACATATAAACTCCCAGTCCGGCCGGTACTGCTGCAACCAGCGCCGCGTCTGCTGGGCCTTTACTGATTGGGAAGAGCTTAGAAAGCCGTGGATATACAATAGCCGGTGCATCGCGGGTTCCCGTGAAAAGCGCCAATTCTAACCCAGGTGCGCGGGTTTGCGCTGACACAGGTGGCCGGCACAACCGCTTAATGAAGTTGCAAGCCGGTGAGACCGCAAATCGGCAGGACAAAGATTTGTGGTGACGGCGGGAATTTACAGCTCTGATATTGGAGACTACTGGACAGCAGCCTCAGCCTGAGGCTTGCGGTACCGGAATCAGTATCCCGAAGATGCGAAATCAATTGCGTAGTTCTTCTGACGAATGCGATTGACTGCGGTCGCGTAGGAACCGTCGGCGAAGAGTTCATAGATGCGGTATCCGGGCATTGCATTGTCAATCGCAAAATCCCGGCTTAATGGCTTGAACTGGACACAGGTCGATGGTGTTGCCAACAGATCCACACCTCTACGTACCGAGTTGAATTCCTGGTGAACATGTCCCCAGGATACCGCCTTGATGTTATCGAACCGGTCAGTGATGGCGAAAAATTCGTCGGCATTGCTGACCACGTAGGTGTCCAGCCAGGCGCTGCCTACCGGAACGATCTGATGGTGCAGAAAAACCATTGTCGGGGCACCCGGATTACACTCCAGCAGATGCTGCAGTCGTTTCAATTCGATCGGGTGCAGTTCGCCGCGCTCCTCGAATGGAACTCTCGAGTTCAGGAGAATAAAGCGCCACTCCCCCAACTCTACATAATTTGTGATCGGACCGGGCTTGCCCACGTCTTTCATGCCACCCGGATCATCATGATTACCGGGCAACCAGGCCAGAGGAATACCAGGATAGAAGGTTTTTACTGCATCGATGAAACGAACATAAGATCCGGACGTGCCGTCGTTGGACATGTCGCCGGTCGCCAGCACGAGGTCGATTTCGCCTGCGTGCTTGCGCGCCCGGCGCAGAACATCGTCGAGACTGTCCGCCGTGCGCAGGCCGATCAGGGTCTCGTCACTGTGCTCCCCCAGGTGACTGTCTGTCACCTGTAAGACTCGAATCGGTTTGCCACTCGCCCGCGACATAATCCGTCATCCTCTTGCTATTAACCCGCAATGAAACCCGGCAGAGGGCTCCTCATTTACCGTACGGATCTCCAGAAACGAGTCCGCCATATCGTTGGCAACCGACAGCCCGGCACCTCAGCCCGTCGTCCTTTACTAAGTGTGAACTCATGTCGGGATTTAGCCAGAGGTTACCTTCCGTTTATGCGACTCTTTTCACAGAAGTTTTCATCCTCGATACCCAATTTGCGGCAATAAGATAGCCATTCACCGAGGAAGCGGTTCAGTACAAGCTTTTCATCGCGCTGATACATGTGCGGATTGGGATAATCGTAGACGGGTTGCCAGTGACGGTGATGATTCCACGCGACAACTTCGGCCATGCTCGCATCGTGATAAAGGCGGATCCGGATGCGGGGTGCCTGCAGGTAAGCGCTCCCTCCATCGATCTGCACAAGATCCAAAGTGGTGGTATATGGCGCCATTTCAATGACAATGAGCTGAATCTTGACGGGGCGCTGTCCCGTGATGGCGAAATTCCATTGGTTGCGTCCCTGACGACAGTCCGGCAGCAATGCCATGCACAAATCGTAGTTGGTCTCGCATTGGGCGTGGTGGCCGCTCAAATTGACCGTTGATGTGCGCTTTACTGCTGGCTCATCACACACTCTGACCATGTCATCACATCCATACAGCCTGCGGCCGCCAGGGCGACCCGGATTAAGTCCTGCCGTAGGTTTCCCGCAGGCGGACGCGGTTAAGTTGCAGCCACAGCAGCCCGATCAAAGCGGCGGCATTGGCGCTCCTGTTTTCCAGCATAGTAGCGAAGACGTCCTCCGCCGGGAAGACGTGAAAAAAAATGTCTTCACCTTCTTCGGCCAGACCGAACACCCCCTCGCGCCCCTGAAGGTCACACAGTGCGCAGTACAACCAGGTGAATTCATTGCAGCTGCCGGGCGTCGGAAAGAAGCGGGTAATGAATTCCAGTTGCGTCGCTTCGATACCGGCCTCCTCCATCAACTCCCGGCGGATCAGCGCCTCCGGGGCTTCGTCTTCTTCCAGCAATCCTGCCACGCCTTCAAGTGACCATGGACTGGATTCGCTGTCGTACATGCCGATGCGAAACTGTTCCACCAGACCGATCAAATCGTTGACCGGATCGTAGACCACCGCGGCGGCGGCGCCGGATTTGACGAACAGTTCCCGCTCGAGCACAGGCGATTGTCCGCCACGAAAGGTGCTGTGACGCAAGTGGAACCGGTCGAGCCTGAAGAACCCCTCGAAAGCAGTTTCGCGCTCAATGACCTCGACATCACTTCGATCGAAACGGCTGTGGTTCAGGCGTGGGTGTTTAGGCTTCATCATCGAATATAACTCAAACCTTGCGATACAGCTGGCTGCCCTGCTCGCGAAATTCGCGTGCCTTGCTCTGCATCTCGGCCTCGACATCCACCATGGTCACTACCTGCTCGGCATCCAGATTCTGCCCGGTCTCACGGGCGGCGTACTCCCGCACCTCCTGGGTAATCTTCATGGAACAGAATTTTGGTCCGCACATGGAACAGAAGTGGGCCACCTTGGCAGAGTCTTTTGGCAGAGTGGCGTCGTGGTAGGCGCGAGCGGTGTCCGGATCAAGGCCCAGATTGAACTGGTCCTCCCAGCGGAATTCGAA
>CAZXLJ010000165.1:0-5305 GCA_964641175.1 uncultured Cellvibrionaceae bacterium | reverse complement strand
TCGTTGTTCATTTATCCTGCTGTCGCTATCCTCTGCCGATGGCTAATCCGTCCGGGGTTCGTGGGCCCCCGCGTTCGCGAGTGCGGCGAGCAGTTAAGACAAGTTCCCGGTTAAAAGTCCTTTTCGTGCACAACCTAACATCATTACCGGCACCCACCGCAGAGAGCCTTGCCGTCATGTATGAAAACGCGGGAGGAGAAGCAGCCCGCTATAGACGCTTTGGGGATGGCGCGACACTTGTGGAGGCGTGGAAAAAGACTGGCAGAGCAATCAGACAGAAACCGGGCGCAGCGCCCGGTCTCAGTTGAATGGCGGTGAATCCCGGATCAGGGGTTCAGGTTTCGTTTTCCGTAAAAAGCATCACGCGGGGCAGACCGTCTTCGACTTTAACCTGCACCAGCATGGGCTGGCAGCACACGAAGCAGTCTTCAATATAGCTTTGCAAACTTTCCGAACAATCGACGACCAGTTCAATGCGTTCGCCACAATTCGGACAGAAGCACTTCTCGGTTTCCAGCAGCATTGCAGACCTCCTGTTATTAAACTCTCAGCCGGATGCCATCACCGGCTGGTCCGCATGGGTATTTGGCATCAAATCCGCGCCTCTGACTGTGATATAGCGCAATGTTTTTTTATCGCATCACCGCCAATCTGCCGGACGGCCAGATCATATTCCGGTGCGACATTACCGGAGCCCCGACGATAGCTGAAGCACGGCGGGCACAAGCATCAACCAGCCGAGAATAAACGCCAGTCCGCCCAGTGGCGTCACCGGCCCCAGCCAGCGGGGGCCGCCAAGAGCCAGCCAGTATAAACTCCCGCAAAAGAGCACGATACCCAGCATGAAGGCCATGGCGGCGAACATCAGCCAGCGGGACTGCCAGCCCATATGCAGCAAAATGCCCACAATCATCAGCGCGAACACATGGTAAAACTGGTAGCTCACCGCGGTCTGCCAGGTCCCCAGCAAAACCGGTGTCAGTTTTTCTTTCAGTGCATGGGCGCCAAAGGCGCCGAGTATGACCGCGAGCATTCCCCCGAGACTTGCGAACAGCCAGCATACTTTTAAAAACGGCATGGTACTTTCCTCTTGAAAAAGATCGACCTGACCACTTCAGGCGCCGGCGTTCTGCGCCACCAGGAAAAATTCCCGGTTGCCGTCGGCACCGGTAATGCCGCTTTCGAACCATGACCTGATTTTAAGTCCGTTGGCCTGCATGCAGTCCTGAACACGCTGCCGCACCTGCGGGTACAGGGTTTCGTCGCGCACCAGTCCGCCTTTGCCAAGGTCCGCCGGAGTCAGTTCAAACTGGGGTTTAACAAGGCTGATCAGGTAGCCACCGTCGCAGATCAGGGGCGGGAGTTCCGGCACGATAAGGGTCTGCGAAATAAATGAAACGTCCATGACTACCCAGTCAAATCCGTCCGGCGCATGCTCCAGCAAGGTTTCCGCGGGCAAGCGGCGCGCGTTGATGGACTCCAGGCAGACCACCCGGTCGTCCTGCCGCAGTGACGGCGCCAACTGATCGCGCCCTACATCCACCCCCACCACGCCTGCCGCCCCGTGCTGCAGCACACAGTCGGAAAACCCGCCGGTGGACTGGCCAATATCCAGCACCCGTCGTCCCGTCGCGCAACTGCCCAGGGGCGACTCAAGAATTCCATCTTCAACCAGCCGAGCCAGCGCCATTTCCAGTTTTAAACCGGCGCGGGAGACGTACCGCATCTGGGGCGTGGGTTCGGCTTCGATCTCAACCGTGACATCCAGACGTGTAGACGGTTTGCGCTGAACCTGCCACTGGCCGGCCGCCCGCACGCGCACTTGCCCGGCGTCGAGCATTTCCAGAGCCTGCGCGCGGGAAGCCGCAAGGCCACGGTCAACCAAAAGTTTATCGAGCCGTTCCGCCATGGTTCTTCCCGGAGAAAAATGGATATCAATAGTCCAGATGGACCAAATTCGGGCAGCACTTTAGCACGAGTGTCCCCGGGAGAGTTCAGCCACTGCCGGCGGTATTCATAAAATAGCGAATAGACAAAAATTCGCTGCAGAAATCCGGCGTTTCAGCCGTGCTCAAATTCGCCAGGCAGGTTTGTGTCGGTTGCCTGACGAAACGGTCGACCTGGCGCTCCTTTCGTCGGTAAAGCCTTCCACCCGGCGACTCGCTTCTGGCGCTTAAAGCCCGCGTGGGCTGTAATTGGGGGACGTCCAACGGTACCCCGCAAACACGGATTTCGTTTTCTGAAGTTCGGCGGTCGCGGCATTGTGGAAGCGGCCCTCGCCCCCTGCGACGGGCTTCATGCATATCCCAGCTTGTCTGTCCCTGTTCAACAGGAGGAGCACTTCATGCCACAACCCGTTAACCTTCTGCCGGGTTTGCAAGCCGCTTTGCCTGCCATCGAACGGATCAGTTCGTGTCATCGCCCTTTGCTGAGCGCACAGGATACCGGAGCGAATGCACATTACTATGTGCAGGTCCTGCAAAGTCTGCACGGATTTTACGCACCACTGGATCGTCGCATCGGGGCAAGCTATTTCGATTTCGCGTACCGGCGCGTCGCTTCTCCATCCGTCGACTGGCTGCGCGCGGATCTGGCATTTTACCGATGCCACCTTGACGATTCTCGCCGCTGCTTCGATTTACCGTCGACAAATACTTTGGAAGGAATCCTCGCAATTCTGTTCATCAAGGAAACCACGCAGCTCTACGAAACCCGCCTTTTGCAGCAACTGCAAAGTCAGCTCGGCCAGGAGCATTCCTTCTGTTATCTCAGCGGCTGGGGCGACCAGACCGAGCGGCATTGGCGCAACGTGCTGCAATTTATTCACACGTGCGGGCATTCGCTCGACCAGGAAGCCATTGCGGTTCACGCTGACCAGTTTGCTGAAAAGCTGTTGCGCTGGCTGGATTATTCAACCCGGCTGAATTCCGGTGGCGCGAGCGCGACCGGTTAATCGATTACCGTTTAAACGACCCGAAGCGTTTGACCGACTTACAGCTGCTTGGCTGAAAACGTATCGCAGTCGGCAAGGCGGCCCGAATCGAAACCCCGGCGGAACCAGCGCATACGCTGTGCGGACGTACCGTGGGTGAAACTCTCCGGCACTATCCGGCCCTGAGTCTGTTTTTGCAGGCGGTCATCGCCAATGGCCGAGGCGGCGACAAGGGCTTCTTCCAGATCGCCCTCTTCCAGCATTTTCCGATCAATTCTGGCGGCATGGCCCCAAATCCCGGCAAAACAATCCGCCTGTAATTCCTGCCGTACCGAGAGCGTATTGGCCTCGGCTTTCGACACCGACTGGCGTTGTGCATGTACTTTTTCCGAGATACCCAGCACCGTCTGCACATGGTGCCCGACTTCATGGGCGATAACGTAAGCCTGCGCAAAATCCCCGGGCGCATCGTGGCGATCCTTGAGATCCTGATAAAAGCTCAAATCGATGTAGACCTTCTCATCAGCGGGGCAGTAAAACGGCCCCATGGCTGCCTGGGCCGAACCGCACGCGGAATTTACCGCGCCGGAAAACAGCACCAGACTGGGCTCACGATAAGGTTGATTTAGGCTGGCAAACTGTTCGTGCCAGGTGGTTTCAGTATCGGCGAGCACGACTTTGACGAAATCCGCCAATACGTCCTCTTCCGGGGAAATGGTCCGCTCGGTCTGCGTGGTGACCACACCGCCGCCGGTCAGTAATGGCAGCAGGTCAATGTTCAGCAGGCGTGCGCCGAAAAATATGGCAACACCGATGAGCAGTACAATCCGGCCGCCGCGGCTGGACAATAATCGCGGTAATAAACGCATAAGTACCATGGCGCCCGCGCCGCCGCCTGCCGCCCGCCCCGAAAGACCTCTGCGATCGTCTACATTCTGACTACGCCGACCTGATTGCCAACGCATACTGCCCCCTTTTTATAGCTGTATTCTGGATTGTGATTCGCTGCCACGAAGACGTCGAAAGTTTGCCGGATGACGGCTCCCTTGGTACGCCGCAGGGCGCCGATACGACCTTGAAGCCGAAAGCCATTCGGCGGAAAAATATGAAAGCTGGTGATCACTCGGCGGAAATGCATCGCGCCAGCGCGTTTCGCAAGGATTCGAGCATTTGCAGGTATGAGGTGATCTGCGGTGATATGGCCAGTGGATCAACCTCCACCACCGGCAATTTCAGAGTCTGCGCCAGGCGCTGCGCCGGTGAGCCGGTCTCCACCAGCAGGCAGCGCGCTTGCGCCACATTTTGTCTCAGTAATTCAAGCTGACTTGCGCTTAACCGTTCTTCAGACGAATTATTGACCGCCGCCACCTGGTGGAGCCCGAATGATTGCACAAAATGGCCAAGTGCGTTGTGGTGTACCGCAAAGGGTTCTTTCTTTACTGCCTGGAACCGGGTCCCGGTTTCTGCAACAAATGCATTCAATGCGGCCTCAAAATCCTCGAGGTTTGTCTGGATGACAACGGCCTGCTGAGGTCGCAACTCTTTTAATTTCGCCGCAACGCCGGCGGCCATGATGCGCGCGTTGTCCGGACCCAGCCACACGTGCGGATCCCCTGCCCCGGACTCATCCCGATGATCATGCGACTGCGTTTCGCCAGCTTGCCCGGGCCAGGTCAGCTGCGGCATGGACAGCATGATCACCTGTTCACCGGCAGAACGTGACGCCATGGGTTTCACCAGAAAGCGCTCCAGCGCGGGGCCGACCCAGAGCACCAGGTCCGCCTCGGCCAGCGCCTTGCGGTCGGAGACACGCAGGGCGAAATTATGAGGGTCGGCCGAACCCGGCAAGAGTGTATGCACATCGACATCCTCCACCCCGGTGAGCAGTTCATGCGCCAGCAGACTCAGCGGGCGGATGGTCGCAACTATTTTCAAGGCTTCAAATTCCGCGACCTCCGGGGTTCCAGCGTCGAGCGTCGCAACGTGCGCAGCCTCATCGCCCGCCGTCTTTTCGGCCGCACCAGAAATCCTGTTACCCCGTTCACAGGCCGGCAACAGTAAAATCGGAGCAAGAATGAACAACAATGCAGACAGTTTCATAAGAAGCTTGGGTCGTATATACGGGCGCACATTATGCTACATCCCCGACCTTGTGCGATGATGTCGCCCTCCTGGAATCCGGCTGCGCAAACAAATGATGAGCAAAACCGACCCACTGCTTGAGTTGCGCGACGTCAGCTGGTCTGACGGTGCCCTGCCCGTGCTGCAGGATATTTCCCTGGCCATCCGTGCCGGTGAAATTGTCTCCCTTATCGGGCCCAACGGGGCGGGCAAGAGTTCGCTGGTCAATATTGCCGTGGGATTGTTGCAGCC
>CAZXLJ010000164.1:0-5317 GCA_964641175.1 uncultured Cellvibrionaceae bacterium | reverse complement strand
AAGAAAACCCTCCTGGCGAGGGTTTTCTTATTTGTGGTACTTGGTGAGTAGACGTTTACACTCTGGACACCCACCACAGCCAAATGCGATCCACGCCAGTTCGGCAAGCGTAAATCGCCACCATCGATATCACCTTCATTCGCCTCACCCTGTCCCGGTCATTACCTGAGTGTTAATATGACGCGCCCTGCGGAGCATCTTGTTCCCCCACGCTTTCCGGGACGATTTTCAGAATGCCAGTGCGGCCAAGGGTGACCGGTGGACATTACAGGAGCCATGACGACGTGAAATATGAACCCCGGGATGTGGCGCCAGTTGCCGCCGGTCAAATGAGCCTTGATTCAAGAACAGCTTCTGTGCCGACCCAGCTGAAAGTGTTGATGATGCCGGATGGTCGGGGGGGTAATCCTTATCAGCGGGCGCTGGTGGAAGGGTTGGAATCCGAGAATGTCCGCGTGGCATTTTCCCAGTTTCATGGGCGCTTGCCGCTGCTGCATGCATTGCGGCAACATGGCCCGGTCGATGTCATGCATTTGCACTGGACCCATCGGCTGGTCGTCGGCCGAAGCATGGGAAACACCCTGTACAGGACGGTGCGCTTTCTGGCCGAGCTGGCGATTATCCGGCTTCGGGGCATCCGCATCGTCTGGACTGCCCACAATCTGGTGGACCACGAGAAGAGCTATTCATCCGTGGAACTGTTCGCCAACGCCCTGGCGGCCCGGTTTTATAACGGCATCATCGTGCACTGCCCCTCGGCCAGTGAAATCGTATCCGACGCATTCAAATTGCCCGCAAGTTACGCCCGAAAATTCACGGCAATTCCCCACGGCAGTTTTATCGGGATTTACGACGACAGCATGACCCGCGAAGAAGCGCGTGCACGTCTGCAGCTGGAAGAAAATGCCCCGGTATTTATCCATTTTGGCCAGATCCGGGAATACAAGGGCGCGTTCGATCTGCTCGACGCGTTTGAAAAACTGGACGCGCCCCATGCGCGCCTGGTGATTGCCGGTAAGCCCTGGGATGAAAACATTGCTAACCGGTTACAGGAAAGAGCCCGGCGCGATCCGCGGGTACGCGTATTTCTGGGTTTTGTTCCCGATGAGCTCGTGCAGTGTTATCTGAAAGCCGCCGATGTGGTTGTACTTCCTTATCAGGACATCCTCACATCAGGCAGTGCCATTCTGGCGATGTCTTTCGGCAAGACTGTGATCATGCCGCGCTGCGGATTTGCCGTCGATACCTTTGGTGAGAAAGACGCGGTGCTCTACGACCCGGAACACAAAGGCGCGCTCCATGGAGCGCTGGCTGAAGCGCTCGGACGAGACCTTGCAGAAATGGGTGCCGCGTGTTTACGGCGTGCCGAAAGTTATGACTGGCCGGGTGTCAGCAAATCCACTGCGGCAGTTTATCGCAAGCTCTGACGAGAGGGCGCAAGCGATCTCCCGGCTGTTTAAGACCAGTTGTCTGTTTGATATCAGTCGCGCAGTGCCTGTTGCTGCAACCCGATCAGTTCGGCGATGCCTTTTTTGCCCAAGGCCAGCATTGTCTGGAACTCATCCTCACTGAACGGAGATTTTTCGGCAGTGCCCTGAATTTCAATAATGCCGCCTGTCTCCGTCATCACCAGATTCATGTCCGTATCGGCTTTGGAGTCTTCAGGATAATCCAGATCCAGAACCGGTTTGCCTTCAAAAATTCCCACTGAAACCGACGCGACCAGGTTCAGCAGTGGATCTGTCTTGAGCTGATGGCTGCGCTGCAAAAAGCGCAGGGCATCAACGAGCGCGACGCATGCGCCGGTAATCGATGCGGTCCGCGTGCCGCCGTCGGCCTGTATCACATCGCAATCCAGAGTGATGGTGTATTCGCCGAGTTTGGAAAGATCAATTGCAGCGCGCAACGACCGGCCAATTAAACGCTGAATTTCCACCGTGCGTCCGCCCTGTTTGCCGCGCGCGGCTTCCCGATCCATGCGCGAGCCGGTGGAGCGCGGCAGCATGCCGTATTCCGCAGTCAGCCAACCTTGCTCGGTGCCGCGTAGAAACCGCGGGACTCCTTCCACGACGCTGGCGGTGCACAACACCTGGGTATCGCCAAAGCAGACCAGCACACTGCCTTCGGCGTGTTTGGTGTAATGCCGGGTGATGCTGATGGGGCGGAGCTGATCGGCGTTGCGGCCGCTGGGTCTGGACATGTTTCACCTACTAATTTTACAAATGAGGCGGGATTATACCGGCGGTGAAACGAAAACCAATCGCCCCGACAGGCAGTTCATTTGAAGCAGGTCCGGATTTGAGGGTCAAGTCGTTATCCCTGCGCCGCGCAGATGTACTAAACTGCGCCACTTTTAACGCCGCAGTGGCAGCGCAGCCTGTTTTTTTAACAGCCTGCCAGGCCGGCACCAGAATATGAACCGCACCCTTAGCTGACAGCGGTCATCCACTCAAATTGCCAGAGGAAAAATTTCCATGCCACGCAGTATGACCGGTTATGCGCGACAGGAGACTCAACACCCTTGGGGACAACTTATCTGCGAAGTACGCAGCGTCAATCACCGTTATCTGGAACCGACTTTCCGGTTGTCGGACAGTTTCAAAAAAATCGAGGCGCAGTTGCGGGACAGTCTGCGCAGACGTTTGGGGCGCGGCAAAGTCGAAGTTGTGGTCGCGATGAAGACCGAAGACACAGCCGGTGCGGCGATGGAAATCAATCTTCCATTAGCTCGCAATTTGTTGGAGATGGCGCAGCAGGTTAACGAGTTATGCAAAAATGTTGCGCCGGTCAATTGTTTCGATATTTTGAAATGGCCCGGCGTTTTAAATGCCCAGGAGCTGGATCACGCCGTGCTCGAACAGGCGGCGCTGGCACAGTTCGACGCCACACTCACGGCCATGATAGAAGCGCGCGAACGGGAAGGACGGGAACTCAGTGCGCTCATTGAACAGCGTCTGCAGGGAATTGCGACGGAAGTTGGCAAAGTCAGGGCCCGCTACCCGGAAGTCCTTACGGCCCAGGAAAACAAACTGCGCGCCCGGCTCGAAGCGCTGCAGGTGGAAGTCGACAGGGACCGACTCACCCAGGAGCTGGTTTATCTGGCGCAAAAATCCGATATTGCTGAAGAGCTCGATCGTCTCGAAGCGCACATCACGGAAGTGCGGCGCACCTTAAAGCAGCCAGACGAACCGATTGGGCGCCGTCTGGATTTTTTGATGCAGGAACTTAACCGCGAAGCCAATACGCTTTCTTCAAAAGCCATCGCCAGTGACATCACCCAGTCGTCCATCGAAGTGAAAGTGCTGATCGAGCAGATGCGCGAGCAGGTGCAGAATATTGAGTAACCCGGATGGCATTCGGACGAGGCTGAGCGCGGCCAGCTGCCGTGAGGCCTTGCTCGCGCAGCAAAGATAATCACGGATGAATCAGTTTCCCGCCATCCGTGTTTATAATACGCGGGCTTAAATACCGCTCTCCCAGGTGGAGTTCCGGCTGTACGGCACCCGCTTCCCGACGAGGCGCAGCCGCAGGCCGCGCGCACTACACTACACTCATATAGATGAAGTTTTCGCAGGATTCAGCGCCATGACGACCCCCGGCACCTTATACACCGTCTCTGCACCCTCCGGCGCCGGCAAGACCAGCCTCGTTAAAGCTTTGGTGGAGACGACGTCCAATGTGCTGGTGTCGGTCTCGCATACCACCCGCCCCATTCGTCCGGGTGAAGTAGACGGGGTGAATTACCACTTCGTCTCCCATGACACTTTTCAGCAGATGCTGGAAAACGGGGAGTTTCTGGAGCATGCCAGGGTGTTCACCAATTTCTATGGCACCTCCCAGGCATGGGTGGAACAGACGCTGGCCACCGGGGTGGATGTGATTCTGGAAATTGACTGGCAGGGTGCGCAGCAGGTGCGGCGTCTTGTGCCCGAAGCGGTCTCGGTATTCATACTGCCGCCGTCCCGGGAAAGCCTGCGGTTGCGTCTGACGGGCCGTGGGCAGGACCCCCAGAGCGTCATTGACGCACGAATGGCGGAGGCCCAGAGCGAGATTTCCCACTATGTGGAGAGCCAGTTTCTGATCGTCAATGACATATTCGCTGACGCTTTGCAGGAGTTTCAGGCGATTCTGACGACCGAGCGGCTGAAACTCACCAAACAGGCGCAGAAACACCAAGCTTTGATCGCCAGTCTGTTGTCCAAATAGGGCATTTTGCGTACACTGCTGGGCCCTGAAGGCCTCGGCCCTTGAAAATTTCCTGATCGGTCACACCCTGTACAGTTGCACTGCGCGTATTTGGTGCGACTTCGTATTTACTCTTACTGGAACCGAATATGGCTCGAATTACCGTAGAAGATTGCCTGGATCACGTCGATAACCGCTTCGAACTGGTACTGGTCGGCAGTAAAAGGGCGCGTCAGATCGCTACCATGGGAAGAACCCCGATGGTGCCGGAAGAAAATGACAAGCCTACTGTAATAGCGCTGCGTGAAATCGAAAAAGGCCTCATTGACAAGGTGGCCATCATGAATGAACCCGACGAAGTGGTGCATCGACCATCCAGCCATTCCTCAGAGCACCATCACCACGGGTCATTTGAATAAATGTAACAGGAGGCCCGCTTGCTAACGATTGATTCCCTGAGCCACAGGCTGTCCTCCTACCTTGAGGTGGACAAGATCAATTCGGTCAAGCGGGCCTACTTCTACGCCGAGCAGGCCCACGACGGCCAGTACCGCACCAGCGGCGAAGCCTATATTACCCACCCGCTGGCCGTCGCCAATATCCTCGCCTCCATGCATATGGACCATCAAAGCCTGATGGCTGCCATGCTCCATGATGTGATTGAAGACACCGGCATCGGCAAGCAGGCGATTGCCAGCCAGTTTGGCGACGCCGTCGCGGAAATGGTCGACGGGGTGAGCAAGCTCACCATCATTGAGTACGAAACCCAGGCCGAGAAACAGGCAAAGAACTTCCAGAAAATGGCCATGGCCATGGCCAAAGACGTGCGCGTCATTGTCGTCAAGCTCGCCGACCGTCTGCACAATATGCGCACTCTGGGCGCCCTGGCGCCGGAGAAAAAACGCCGCATCGCCAAGGAAACCCTCGAAATCTATGCACCGATTGCCCACCGCCTGGGCATGAACGATCTGCGCATTGAATTCGAAGACCGCGGCTTCACCGCCATGTACCCGCTGCGGGCAGCGCGCCTGCAGGCATCCCTGAAAAATGTGCGCGGTAACCGCAAGGCACTGGTTGAAGACATCCAGAATGCCATAGAAGCGCGACTTAACCGGGACAACATCAGCGCCCT
>CAZXLJ010000163.1:0-5376 GCA_964641175.1 uncultured Cellvibrionaceae bacterium | reverse complement strand
CATTGTCATTGTGACAGCCGGCGCACATTGTGCCCTGCATCAGCTCCAGGCCGCGTTGCACTTCCGGTTTGGCTTCGCCACCTGAGGATGACGAAGACGTACCCACCGCACCGGACGACGTGCTGCTGTTGCTGGAAGAACTGGAAGTAGACGACGCCGACGGTTCGCCTGAGGATGTCGACGACGAAGATGAAGAAGAACTGGAGGTATCGGGTACGCCGCCCGGGATGTAATAAGAACTCAGATATGCCGCGAGATCTTCAGCGCATTCTGCGTCACACATGTCTTCGTTGCCTGGCGGCATGGTCTCGTCAATATAGCTCGCCAGATCTTCCAGTGAAGTCAGCTTCAGATCGTTGACATCAAACGGAACACGCCCCCCAAAAGTGCCATCCATGTTGTCTTCATGACAGCCTGCGCACAGGGTGTCCTGCATCAGAAACAGTCCCCGCTCCTCCGGCTTTTCAGCTCCGCCGGAGTAATCCGGGCCCGTGTCATCCGGATGCGGAACAGGTCGCGGCCCTCCGTCACTGCAGCCTTGCAGGGCCAGTAAGCTGAATAGCGTCAGAATCGAGGCGAGCGTTTTCAAACAAATATTCTCCTAATGCATTTACACATCGAACGACCCCGGGGCTTCAACAATTCCTGTCGAGCCAGCTGGCTTCTGTTTCGAACGATAACTAACTGCGACTGGCAGCGGGGGAACACCACCTCTGCATCGAGATTGCCTGCGGCGCAGAGTCCTTGTGTTATGTGATATTTCCTACGGGAGTATTAATCTCAGGGCGCATATTAAACCTTGGTGTTACCCCAAACTATGAAACAGCGCAAAACGGTATGTGATACGGTTATCAAATCAGCTCGCAAACCCTTATTTGTTGCCAGGTTCATGACCGGCAACTAAGTTTAGAGAGGCTTTCCGAACCCCGGATGCCCCGGCAATCGCCAAGTACAGGCACAGGAAGGAAATTGGTATGATCAGACCCGCTTTGACCCAACCCAAGGGAGAGTTCTGATCATGACCTCGTCGCTCTGGCTGCAGGAGATGGTGGATAACACCGATGACGGTCTATTGCTGGCCGAATACCAGAATGCCGACGGTCACATCATCTTTGCCAATCGTGCTTACCGAAAAATCAGCGGGTTGCCACCCCATGAACTTCTGGGCAAACGCTTACTCGACATTATCGGCACCCATCACACGGAAGGGCTGGCGCTCATTGACCATGCACTGACGAGCCAGACAGAGTGCTCCATCAAAATCCACAGCAGCAACGGTCACAACTCCATCTATTGGGCGCTGGTGAAAACCCGGTTTCTGCGCTGTCCCGACTCAGAGGAGATTACCCACGCGCTCCTTGTCGTGAAAGACATTACGCAGGAAGAGTACCTTAAAAACGTCCTGGACAAGGTCAACCTGCTATACCGCGAGATGTGCAAGCGTCTCGAATACAGCAGCGAGACCGACCCCCTTACCCAGTTGAAGAACCGCAATCACTTGAGTACCCGGGGAGAATTCCTGCTGGGCGCGGCCAAGCGCCAGCATATGCGCATGCACGCGGTCATGCTGGATGTGGACGACTTTCGCCAGTTGAACCTCCTGGGGGGCAGCAGCCTCGGCGATGACTGTCTGGTGCGGATCGCAACCCTGATCAGCGAACATTTTTGCCGCACCACCGACCTTGCGGTGCGCGTCTGTGATGATGAATTTGTGATTTTCTGCATCGAAGATGAAGATCAGCGCATTCTTGAACGGGCCCGCGCGTTACTGCAGCGGATCCAGCGCGATCCCCTGTACGACTTTCAGAAAAGACCGCACACGATTACCGCAACCATTGGCGTGTACTCGGTGACGCCACAAAAATATACCACGATAGAAAGCCTGCTCCAGGCTGCAGGCGCGCTGGTGTTCCAGCACAAGTCCGTCAAGCCCGGGCAAGTCCTCCATAAAAGTGAATAGCCTCCTCCGGCGCCCTAGCGGGGATTCGGCGCCGCTGCGGGTGCCGCAGGCACTATTTTCGCCAGTTGCGCCCTGGCGGCCTGCGCCACTTCTCCTTCGCCCTGCGCCGCATACTCGAAATGGCTGCGCGCCTTGTTGCGATCTCCGCCCGCCAGCGCCAGCTCACCCAGGTAGTAACTGGCCAACGGCGTCGGTAGCAGCTTGAAACTTTTCTCCAGGGCCGGTTGGGCTTCCGGGTTGTTCTTCTGACTCAAATAGGTCAACCCTAATCCCAGGTGCCCAAGGAAGTACTCGGGGTTTAGCCGCGTCGCCTGCTGGAAGGCCTGGATAGCCTCCGGCTTCTTGTCCGCCATCAGTAACTGCCCGCGGGTAATGTAGAACTGGGCTTCATTGGGTTGTCGGGCGATGGCGGTATCGAGCTGTTTCAAAGCGCCAGCCACGTCCTTTTCAGTCGCCGCCTTGATGGCAGCCTGGTGAGCGTCATAAGCGGGTTTGTCCTTGATGATCTGGCCGATGGCCCGCTTGTAGGCTGCTTCATTGCGAGTCCCGCCGGTCAAATTTGCGGCGAGCGCACGGTTCTCTTCGACTCGCTGCTCTGACGCGGGGTGACTGGCAAACAGGGCTTCCATGGCACCACTTTTACGCCCCTCTTTCAGTGCAACAAATTTTTCCTGCAGCTCCACGGCCGCTTGCGCGTTGTAGCCGGCCTTCACCATATAATCGATGCCATATTTATCCGCTTCGGATTCCTGCTCCCTGCCGTAGCGCGCCTGCCAGAGATTTGCGCCCAGTCCCGCTCCCATCGCGATCAACTGATCATATTCCGACCCTCGGGAGGCCGCACCGGCGGCCAGCATACCCACTTGCATCAGTGTCGATTGCGCCATCTTCTGTGCCGTATGGCGCGCCGCCGCGTGCACGATCTCATGCCCGAGCACCGCCGCCAGCTGGGCCTCGTCATCGAGCAGTTCAAGCAATCCGCGATTGACGGCAATCTTGCCGCCGGGCAGCGCCCAGGCATTGGGCGTGCCGTCGTTCAGAACCACGAATTCATAGGGCAGATCCGGTCGATCGCTTACCCGGGCCAGCTTCTGGCCCACCTGGTTAACGTAAACGGACAGCTCGGGGTCCACTACGTAGCGCCCGCCCTGCTGCTGTTGATAAGGCTCGTAATTCTGCTCGCCGAGGGCCACTTCTCCCTGCGGGCTCAATGGGGTCCATTCTTTCTGACCCGTCACAGGGTTCACTGAACAGCCCACGGCGGTCGCCAGACAAACCGTGATTACCAGACGTTTGATCAAAACCATTTTCGGAACTCTCCTGTTGAATGTGCAGTCAAGCCACTAGCAGATCGGCAGGGTTGTTATAATTCCGCTCCGTTCACGCCGGTTCGACCCGTCGCACGGAGCTTCTCCCAGGTGCACTCACCTGGCCGTTTGCCTGACCTATACGTTTATTCACTGCTCACAGACACTATCATGACCGCTTCAGACCATATTGAAATGCTTGCCGGCTGCAATGCGCAGGGCGAACCGGTGCTGGAAACAATACCGGTGACCATCGATGCCGACGGCGCCTGTCGCCTGCTGCGCTCGCCCGCCTTTATCAAGGGCATCGCCCGAGATGACCTTATCAAACTCAATGAAGACACCGGACAGTATGAGGTCCGGCAAAGAGGCGGCAATCTGTGCGTACGGGTTTTCTGTCGAGGTGACACGAACACGCTCGCCGAACGCATTACACCGCTCTGGGAAAAGCTTGGGGGCGAGCTGGATATCCAGACACCTCGCATGCTGATTTATAGCATTCATGTCAGCTGTGGCTTCCAGCAGGTCGAAGCTATTCTCAATGAGGCCGTGGATGCAGAAAGTCAATGGCTATACGGCAACGTGTATGATCCCAATGACGGTGTCACACCTTTGAACTGGTGGCTCGACATACTTAAACCCCAGTAGGCCTGCCCTGATGCTTGTATTGCTGTCACCTGCCAAGAACCTGGATCTGGCAACACCTCTGCCGCCGCTGGACTTCACTCAGCCGCTGATGCTTGATGAGGCGCGCCAGCTGGTGGCGATCATGCGGGATTATTCAGCGCAGCAGCTGATGCAACTCATGAATATCAGCCCAACCCTGGCGGAGCTCAATTGCGAACGCTTCGCCAGCTGGCGACTTCCCCTGACCCTCGACAATGCCCGTCCCGCCGCCCTGACATTTGCAGGTACCGTTTATCAGGGCATGAACGCTGGCAGATTTGCCGCCGCCGATTTCGAATTCGCTCAACAACATCTGCGCATTCTGTCAGGTCTTTATGGATTGCTGCGACCACTGGATCTGATCGCGCCGTACCGTCTGGAAATGGGCACCCGCGTTTTGAACCCCCGCGGAGCCAGTCTCTATAAATTCTGGGGCGACAGGATCACTGAGCGAATTAATGAACAGGCTTTGAAAATTGGCGCCGAAGCCGTCATAAACCTCGCTTCCGCGGAGTATTTTAAAAGCGTAAACCCCGCGCGCCTGGTCCGACCGATTATAGAACCGGTGTTCAGGGATTATAAAAACGGCGAATACAAAGTCATCAGCGTTTATGCCAAACATGCACGTGGCGCCATGGCTGCCTTTACCGTTCGTCACCGTCTGACGCGGATTGGGGATTTGCAGAAATATAATGGAGACGGCTACCGGTTCGATGCCAAGCATTCAACCGGTGAACGTTGGATATTTACCCGCAGACTGTAGCTTGCAACGAGGTTCCCGTGTCACTGCCATTTTCCCAAGCCTGTGAAAACAACAAAAAACCGATTCTTGAAGTATTGCGGCGCGTCCTGATTAACTGCCGCCATGTATTCGAGATTGGGTCGGGGACCGGACAGCATGCGGTTTATTTTGCGGCCGCGCTTCCTGCCTTGACATGGCATTGCTCTGACATTGTCGATAATCTGCAGGGCATACGCCAGTGGTGCATCATGCATCCAAGCGAAAATTTGCTGGGGCCCGTGGAATTCGATATCCGGCATCCCGAATGGCCAGCGCAGATGGATTCGGTTTTTTCCGCCAACACCGCGCATATCATGCCCTGGCCGCTGGTGGAGAAAATGCTGCGGGAAGCGGCTCAAAACCTTCCTGCCGACGGGCTTTTTCTTTTGTATGGACCGTTCAACTATCACGGTCAGTTCACCAGTGAAAGCAACGCCCGCTTTGATGCGTGGCTGAAAATGCAAAACCCGGATCAAGGTATTCGCGATTTCGAAGCAGTGGATCAGGTGGCTCAGGATGCGGGGCTGGAACTGGTGGAAGATAACGCCATGCCGGCCAACAATCGCTTGCTGGTCTGGCAGAAAATCAGACGTTAGGCTGTGTACGAAAAGTGCCTTTCAAGTCCGTCGTCCTCGCGCACGCGGGGACCCACGACGAATGGG
>CAZXLJ010000162.1:0-5444 GCA_964641175.1 uncultured Cellvibrionaceae bacterium | reverse complement strand
TCCCTGAAGGCAGCAGGGAAGACGGCAAATGCGCTCTCCTCAAACGTTGTATCTATGGCCTGAAGCAATCATCAAGGGAATGGTACTTTCGGTTGGTTATCTACCTCTCTCCCTATGGTTTTGCTATCTCTGCTTTCGATCCCTGTGTTCTTGTCCACGAATCAGGAAACCTCTTTATCGCTATCTATGTGGACGATATCACTCTTTTCGGCGAATCCAACGACCTCACTGACCAGACCATCAACCTACTCAAATCTGAGTTCAAGGTTAACGACATGGGAAACGTTCACTGGCTCCTTGGAATCCGAATCGATTGTGACAAGACCGGAATTCACCTTTCGCAATCAGCATACATTGATCGCATCCTCAACAAGTTCGCCCTTACAGACTGCAATCCTGTCTCAACTCCCCTCGATCCAAACCAACAGATCAGAGCTGTGGAAGATGAAGATGAACGGACCGACGCATCTCTGTACCAGCAAATTGTCGGATCAATCAACTACCTTGTTACTGCGACAAGACCTGACCTGGCTTACACCATTACCCACCTCTCTCAGTACAACTCGAATCCTTCGAAGACGCACCTATCCCTCGTCAAGCGAGTCCTACGATACCTCAAGGGAACCAGGGAGTATACCTTACACTATCCCTGGGGAACCGAACTCAAACTCTCCGGATACAGCGACGCATCTTACGGCAATTGCCTCGACTCACGAAGAAGCTTCTCAGGATACATATTCCAACTTGGCGAAGCTACCATCTGTTGGAGATCCAGGAAACAGCGTTCAGTAGCAGCCTCAACAGCCGAGGCTGAGTACATGGCGCTCACCCTCACAGTCAAACAACAAATATGGTTGCAACGCGGGATTCAGGAATTCCTTAAGACCAATATCCCTTCAGCTACCTTCTGTGACAATCAAGCAGCCGATGATATCGCTCACAACCCGAAGATCAACGATCGAACGAAGCACATCGACATTGCCTACCACTTCACCAGAGAACAAGTGGAATCAGGCAACATCACACTCCTCCATGTCGCTTCTAAGGACAACCTCGCTGACATTTGCACTAAGTCTTTGGCGAGACCGATTTACAGTCACTTATGCACCAAAATATTCGGTACAAAGTGAGAAGGGGTGTTGGAAATCACGGGTAACTCTGTCTCTTCTTTGTCACATGCTTTCATTTGCGCTCTCCACTCAATATGACTCATGTACGCTGCAAGGCTAACAGACTTGTTTGCTCCGCCCCACTTTCTTTCTTACCTGCATGTATGTCAGCGCTTACACTGCATGACACCACTTTGTCTTTCCTTTGTCGCGCTGTCACATCTCACATGTTATGCTTTCCTCTCTTTCCTTGGCAGGATTTCAGGGTCAAAGCGATCCCCACGCTCGAAGTTACCATGAAGGTCCTTCTCGCTGTGGCGGCTATATAAGTACTCTCTTTTCTCGTAGTTAGACACTCAATCAATCAAGCATTCACACACACGGTCAAGACTCACTATCGTGATATCTCCCGTCCTCCTCACACCTCGTTCCTCTGTGTTCTTTATTCTCTCTTCGCGCTCCTCTAGTATCGGGATCTTATCGTCCCTCCGACCTTTCGCACCACTTCAGTTCCAATAGGTTATGAGCCCGGACCTGTCGGCTTACTAGACAGCACATCGTCAACCTGGCATCACCAAAGTCAGAACCCTCCGATATCTACCCCCAACTACCCTCCGATTTTCCTCACTCGCCACCAATGGCTCCCACTACACCTACATCGACTTCCAAGTCTACCCATAACGCCAATGGCTCCCTTCGGTTCCAATACCGCTCCTACATGGACACCTTCAGGCCTCCAACATTCAAGTTGGATAACCTGGGGCTCCTGGAAGGAGACTCGAACTACGACCTATGGGCCAACGCAATGAAGGTGGTCTTGAGATCCTGTGGAGCAATGGACATCGTGGTAAACGGAGCACAACCAAGCGACGATGCAAGCGACTCAGAAATACAAGCATACGAACTCATCAAAAACCATGCTGCTGGAATCCTCATCCAGACGGTTTCCAAAGACGTTCTGGAGAGAACGGTCGAAATGGAAGACCCTCACGAGATTTGGACCTACCTGCAAGCACAACACCAACGATCCTCGAATTACAGCGTCACCAAGCAAATCACAGACTTCGTCAACCTCAAAAGCACCTACGATCCCAACTGTGACCATGCTGAATGGTTTGCGAACAATGAAACCAATCGAACTCGTCTCAAGGAGATGCTCCGTCGAATGAAGGGCCAAAAATCCGCCTACATCGAGACTCTTCTCAAGCTCCTCGAGCATGATGAATTCCTCAGAGATCTCGAACTCGGCGCAATCCACCCTCATCGTCCAGACTTCGTTGACTCCCTCTCTCTTGCAAACCTCTCTCGAGCAGAGTGCAAGCAAAGGATCATCGACTCTCAAGAGAACCTCACTCCGAAGAACGAGCAAGCCTACTCTGCTACTCAAAGCAAGAAAGGCAAGAAGCCTCAGCCCTCCTCTTCCTCGAACAACTCCTCCTCCTCGTCCTCCAAGACCAAGGAATGCACCTGGTGTGCCAAACGCTTCCCAGGCAAGCACCTAGGACACACTTGGCAGGAATGCTTCAAGCTCAAGAAGCACAATGAGGAAAAGGGAAAAGGAAAAGACGATAAGAAGGACGTCAAAGAAGAAGCACATGCAACAACCGGAAACAAAGATGTCAGTAACCACCCTTTCTATCTTGACACGGCCTGTACCTCACACATGATCCCATTCATAGATCGAATCGAACACTTCAAGGTTCGTTCCGGATTTGTGAGATCTTCATCGAATCAACTCATGAAGATTAAGGGTGAAGGTTATGTGGTTATGGATACTGTGTTGAGGGATGGCACTGTTTCTTCTTTTCGCGTGTTTGTTCTTTATGTTCCTGATCTCCCGCATCCTCTTATTTCTTGGAGAAAACTGGCAGCTACTGGTTATTCAATGTTTGCAACTGGTGAATATATTCGAGTTTTCAAAGGCAACAAAACGTTCATTGAAGCTGTGTATGACGGCACACTATTTAAGATTCCCGAAGTTAATGATTCTGCTTTCCTCACCTATGACTTTTGGCACAAAGCACTCGGACACCTCGCCCCTTCCTCAATCGAAAAGGCACGACCATCCTACCTTGATGCCAACGTCATCCCTCAACCACCCAAGGACTTCCACTGCGAAGACTGCGCCATTGCAAAGTCTACACACGCCAAACCTCGATCAACAGAGAAGAAGGTTACCCAGAAGTTCGATCTTATCCACACTGACCTTTCAGGACCGTTCCCAGTTCCCTCCTTTGGAGGCTCCCTCTACTACATGTCTCTCATCGATGATTCCACCCGAACCACTTGGATCCGCTTCATGAAACATAAGTCTGAGACTACTAAACTGGTCAAGGACTTTGTTACTGAAATGGAAACCCAACATGGCATTCGGATCAAGCGGTTTCGTTGTGACAATGGTAGGGAGTATATCAACAAGGAACTGGATAACGCCCTCAAGGCTAAAGGCATTCTCATCGATCCTCTCCCTCCTTACTCTCCAGAATCGAACGGCGTCGCAGAACGATTCAATCGAACCATGGGTGAAGCCCTTCGCGCTATGCTCCTTCCATTGGGCATCAAGCAACTATGGGCCGAAGCAGCAGCATACTTCGTCTACACCAAAAACCGTCAACCACATAAGGCGATCTCAGACCGGACACCTTATGAAGCTTTCAATGGCACCAAACCAATGGTCTCCCACCTCCAACCGTTTGGGCGTGAATGTTATGTTCATATCCCCTTGGCTAAACGCCCCGCAGGAATGAAACTCACTCCCAGAGCGGACAGAGGTCTCTTTGTTGGCTATACCAACGTTGAGCAACATTACCGAGTCTTCATAACGGAACAGAAACGTACTTTCATCTCAAGAGACGTTTTCTTCCCGCCATACAAGTCAGAAGGGGCTTCTACCAAAGCTACTACCACTGAGCTACGGTCTCCCTCTGTACTCCGCTCGTCCTCCCTCGAAACGAATACCTCTTCCACCACCAGTCCTCAAACAGTCACCATTGAGGGACAACACAACCCTCAGGGGTTCCCTACTGACGACATGTGGATTGCATGGATGGAACGACACCCTGATACAGCTAATCAGTGGTTTAACCAAGGTCACCCCAAGGTAACCCAGCTGTTCAACAGGGAATTCAACAAAGGAAGACGCGACACTTTTCTCGGTCCAGACTACTGGGACTATCAAAACAACGACATATCCCAATCTTCTTCTCAGAACACTCCAGAACCCGATCAACACATCGAA
Organism: uncultured Cellvibrionaceae bacterium; assembly: GCA_964641175.1. Taxonomy (GTDB): domain Bacteria; phylum Pseudomonadota; class Gammaproteobacteria; order Pseudomonadales; family Cellvibrionaceae; genus CAYNST01. The sequence continues at coordinate 1,097 of CAZXLJ010000162.1, read as the reverse complement.
CCCGAAACTTCTCCTCCTACAACACCCACTACACCTGCACCTTCTCCTCAACAACAGATCGTAACTCGATCAGGGCGCACAGTTAGGCCACCTAGAGAATGGTGGGTTGTCAACCAAGGACATCAAGAGGAAACTCGAGATACTCCTAGGTCAAACGCACCCCCCGACCTCGATGGTGATGAACCTATGCCTGATGCACCAGCCCTAAATGAGTCCACCTCCACGGAATCAACTCTGTTTGTCGAAGGCCTCGCTCTCTCAGCAAGCATCATCCCCGAACCTAAGTCCTTTCAGCAAGCGAAAGCCTCTACTGAATGGCCTGAATGGCGTAAAGCCATGGACGAGGAACTGCGATCTCTGCAAGAGAACGAGGTATGGCAGGTAGTCCCCAAACCTCCTAACCGAAAGATTGTGGACAGCAAGTGGGTCTACAAGGTGAAAACAGATGCAGACGGAAATCTCGAACGATACAAGGCTCGCCTTGTAGCAAGGGGCTTTACCCAAGTTCCCGGCCAGGACTTTGATGAAATATTCTCTCCTGTCGTCCGCTATGACTCCATGCGTCTACTCCTCGCTATATCAGCATCTAAGCGATGGAAACCTCGACAACTCGATGTCAAAACGGCGTTTCTCTATGGCGTTCTGAAGGAAGAAGTCTATATGCAACTCCCTGAAGGCAGCAGGGAAGACGGCAAATGCGCTCTCCTCAAACGTTGTATCTAGGCTTCACCAAGTGACTAAAGTCACGCGTGACTTCACACGTGACATCACGAAAAAAGTCACGCAAAAAGTCACGCGTGACTAGAAATTTTTCAAAATGGTCACGCGTGACTCACGCGTGACTGGCCTTCAAGAATAAAAGTCACATGTGACTACTCTTTTTTTTTGTTCAAAATGTGACTGAATCAGCACAGCGAGAGAAGCCCAGAAAGGTAATAAAAAATTCGAAGATTTGCCAAGATTTGCCAAGAGTCACGCCAAGAGTCACGTAAAAAGTCACGCGTGACTGGAGATTTGAAAATTTAGTCACGCGTGACTCACGTGTGACTGGGGAAAAAACAATTTGGTCACGCGTGAGTCACGCGTGACTTGAGTTT
>CAZXLJ010000161.1:0-5574 GCA_964641175.1 uncultured Cellvibrionaceae bacterium | reverse complement strand
CGTTGCGCTTCTTGCGAAGGGCTAAGGCCATTCGCTGCGAACCGCGCCTTGCGGAGTGAACTTTTTGGCTCGCGCAGACGCTGTCCGGACTTGATCAGAGGTTCCCTAGCGGGCCCGGTAAATCACCCCGGGGTTGATGTGAATCATTTCGAACAGATCCGCAGCGCCGGCAATACTTTCCGAGGCGCCCAGAAACAGCAGCCCGCCCGGTTCCAGCTGGTCATGCAGCTTGCGCAGAATTTCCATTTTCAGCGGAGCAGAAAAGTAGATCAGTACATTCCTGCAAAAGATAATCTGGAAACGCCCCAGCGTCAGGTAAGACTCCTGAAGATTCAATGATCGAAAGCGCACACGTTTCCTGATCTGTTCAGACAGTGCCCACAAATCATTGGCGGCAGGCACAAAAAACTGCTGCAGGCGCTTCTCTGAGAGTCCGCGAGTAACGGACATTCGGTCGTAAAACCCGGCCTGTGCCGCTTCAAGTACGGAAACGGACAGATCCGTCGCCAGAATTTCGGCGTCGAGTGGTTGCCCGGTACGGCGCGTGAATTCTTCCATCACGATGCTCAGCGAATACGGCTCCTGGCCCGATGAGCATGCAGCTGACCAGATGCGCAGACGCGGAACAACCTGTCGCTGGACATAATCAGGCAAATAGTGGTTCGCCAGGAAATCGAAGGGGTAACCATCGCGAAACCACAAGGTTTCGTTGGTTGTCATGGCGTCGATCACGTTTTGACGCAACTGCCGGTCGCCGTCTCCGTTAATTCGAAAGATCAGCTCAGCAAATGAAGCTATCTGGTGTTGCACCATCACCCGGCGAATACGGGTTGCTACCAGGTACTGCTTGTTTTCACCCAGATCAATACCACAGGCGGACCGAAGGAAGCGGCCAAATGCCTGATATTCCTCGGTCGACAGACACCCCGCGTTGTTCACCGTCGTGATCATACTGTCGGCTGTCCTGTTGCTGGTGCTGAGGAACTTTTTCTCGTTGATATTTATGATCATTTGTCCCGTCGACGATGCTCGGTTAACAAATTTTCTCCGCACTGCCACTGACTGCACTTCGATCCGGTCGACGGACCAATACCCAGGCTCACCCGACGAGGTGTCTACTTGGCCTTCTGGCCTACCGCTATTTCCGTAATCCGCTTGTTGACGCGCCTGGCCAGTTCATCCGGATGAAACTTGGCGATAAAATCGTTCGCCCCTACTTTTTTGACCATGGCCTCGTTAAAGACCCCGCTGAGCGACGTGTGCAGAATGACGTAGAGGTCTTTTAATGAAGGATTGGATCTCACCTCTGCGGTGAACGTGTAGCCGTCCATCTCCGGCATTTCGATATCCGAAATCACCAGAAGCAATTCTTCATAGGGATTTTTACCTTCCGAGATCATGGCCTGCAGGTAATCGAGCGCTTCCTGTCCGTTTTTCATGGATGTAGCAGTGACATTGATGGACGTAAGCACTTTTTCGATCTGCTTGCGCGCGATAGAGGAATCATCGGCGACCAGTACATGCCTTTTCGCAACAGTTTCCTGCTGTGCTTCGCGTATTATGCTGTCGCTAACCTCTTCGATATGGGGCGTTACTTCCGCCAGCACTTTTTCGACATCGATAATTTCTACCAGGCGTCCATCCACTTCCGTGACTGCCGTCAGGTAGCTGTTGCGACCAGTGCCGCTCGGAGGCGGGTGAATCGCACCCCAATTCATATTTACGATGCGCTCTACGCCGCTGACCAGGAACCCCTGGGTAGACCGATTGTATTCAGTGATTATTACGAAACAGTCTTTAACATTTTCCTGCGGACGTGAACCTGTGGCCTGACGCAGGTCCATAATCGGAATCGTTCCTCCACGAATATGGGCAACGCCCCGGACCACCGGATTGCGTTTAGGAATGGCGTGCAACGTCGGACATTGCAGCACTTCCTTGACTTTAAATACATTGATCCCGTAAAGCTGCCGGTCGCCGAGGCTGAACAATAACAGTTCCAGACGGTTCTGACCCACCAGTTGCGTTCTCTGGTTTACTGAATCCAGCACACTGGTCATGCCATTTTCCTCTTAAGGTAACAATTGCGTGGTTGCATATGCCGGGGGAGCAACCATCTGACAGTGTTTTACGATAGGCCCGCGGTTTGCTATACATGTACATGAAGGCTGACACTGACAATCTTTTGACGTCTTGATCATCTGGCCAATCCCTAAACTAAAATAAGCATAGGACAATAATGATGGGACCCTTCAAATTTTTCGCCGCTCTACTCCTGCTGCATATTTGTATACCCGGGTGGGCGACGGAGTCGCAATCGGCGAGCTCGTTACAAGCGTTGGTACATGATTTTGTCGAGCAGGAAATCAAGGAGACTCTGCCGCCGGACCATAAAGACGAAGACCTTCAGATAACAGTTTCCAATCTGGACGCACGCATCAATCTACCTCAGTGTGATGGCTTCATTCGTCAGTCGATAACGTCTCCTCAACCTTACGGCACCAATTTGACGGTGAAGGCAATGTGCGATGGAACCCATCGCTGGTCTGTATTTGTTCCGGTGAAGGTCGAAGTGTTTTCCTCAGCCGTTGTGGCCATAAACTCTCTGGCCCGTGGACAGCTCATTCAGGAAGGGGACATCCAGCTCGCACGCATCAATACCTCAGCGCAGGGATACGGTCATCTCTCTACGCTGGACGCCGCCCAGGGAATGGCGCTGAAGCGGCCTTTACGCGCGGGGGAAGTGGTGAGAGCCTCTCACCTGCTCGCCCCCAATGTCGTCAAACGGGGGGACAATGTCGTCGTGGAAGCAAGAAGTTCCGGTATTTCCGTGGTAGTTTCCGGTACTGCGCTTGCTGCCGGTCAGGTGGGAGACCAGATCAAGGTCCGCAATATCCAGTCGAACCGGGTCGTGGATGCCAAGGTGGTCGCGCCGGGAAAAGTCCAGGTGACATTCTGATTATTTCAGGTGACGCTCCGGATTTCACTAAAGTTGCGTTCGTCTCGGCCGATAAGGATTACAGAGAAATTCATTTTGTATCTGCCTAAGGCACGCGAGCAGGATTTGATTTTATGGTGATCGACCCGAGCAATATGAATAAAGGCGGCGTTCATGGCACCGGCACGAGCTCTTCCCGTGTGAAACCGGAGCAGGCAACGCGCCCGGAAAACGCGCCGGCATCCAGCAAGGCTGGAGCGACGCCCCAGGACAGTGTGTCCCTGAGCCAGCAGGCCCATGCCATGAGTAAAGTGGAGGCACAGGCCATGCAATCGAAGGATGTTGATGAAGCTAAAGTAGCGGCGATCCGGCAGGCACTTGCGGACGGTAGTTACGTAGTTGACAGTCAGTCGGTGGCCAACAAAATGCTGGACCAGGACAGTCTTTTCTAATGCAGTCACGGCCGCGATGACTTCGCGGCCCGCATCTGGAGACCGAAATGAATACGCCACCTGCCCTTACGCGGGAAAACCTGGTAGAACACATTGAAAGCGATATTCGCACCTGTCAGGAACTGCTGCAGTTACTTGGCGTGGAGCGACAGGCGCTGGAGGAGCGTAATCTCGCGCTGCTGGAAGATGTCATTGATCGCAAGACCAAAGCCATTGAGCAACTGGAGCGACAGGCAAATCTGCGGGCCCAATGGGTCGCAGCTACGCCCGCCAAAGGGAAAATTTCTCTGGAAGACCGCTGGCTCATCATGATCCAGAATATGGCCCCGTCCGCGGAGCACAGCTGGATCGAACTCAAGGAACTACTGTCAGAATGCCAGGCCGGAAATACGGTTAATGGCAAGGTTCTCGCCCGCAAACAGGCTACCTACTCCCAACTCCTTAAAATCGTTCGCGGTCAAAGCGAAACCGGCGCGCTTTACAGCGCCAAGGGCGCTGCCCGCCGCGGCCAGTCCGGTACGCCATTGGGTGAAGCCTGATTCCCGCCTGAATCCACTGCTCCTGGATCAGCCGTATACCTCTCCACATGTCCCGTAAGCACTTAGGGAGTGTCTGCTGGGTCTCCCCCCATGCAGGCGCTTACAATCTTTTACTGCACAGGTGGCGATTTATGATGGAAGAACGTGAAGATGAACTGGCAGGCACCGGCTTTGAAGATGAGGAATCCGTCGACATGGACGAACTTTCCTTCGATGATGATGAACAGGTTGTACGGGCGGGCGACCGCCGACCGGACGAGGAGCTGTTCGGCGAACAGTCCGCCCGTCGCGTGCGCACGGCTGGTCTGACGGGTGCGGCGGATCCGGACCATGATCCTACCAACGACGACCTTACGCCCGAAAATCTGATTCCTGATGACGGCGCCAGATCCCCTCGGGAAGCTGGCAGCGTCAAGCCAAATGATTCTGCCTTGCGCAGCGTGCGTGCGGACGAAGTGGGTCTGGGCAAAGGGCTGGATGAAGCCGAACTCGGCCGGGTCAATCCACTCGACGGCAAGCCGTGGGACGGACCCGCGCCTTAACGTCTGGCTGTGGCTGCCCTCGAGTGAAGTGGCTCATGTGGTGAAGTGGCTCATGTGAAGTGCCGGCCAGCGCAAAAAAGTCGCGCCGTCATGGCCGATGCCTGTCGTCGTGCTGGTACCGACACTATTCCGCCTCGGGTTTTTAATCGCCTTAAGTTTTAGTATAGTGGCGGCCGGCCGGGCAATGTCCGGTCAGGTCCCCGTCGATTAACAGGATAAATCCCGTGCCTCCTAAGCGCGAGCTCCAGGTTCGAGTCCTGGCGGGGACGCCATTCTTCTGGATCCATCGTGGTCCGCTCAGCAATCAAACCCGCTAATCATCTGAATCTGATATGAATCTCCTTTTGCTCGAACCTGAAGAAGCGGGTCCCCGGGTGATCCTGCGGGGGCGGCGAGCCAGGCACATTGTCGACGTCCTTAAAGGCAAACCGGGCGATCAGCTCAATGTCGGAGTAATAGACGGATGGATGGGTACCGCCGATATTATTGGTATCGAGGGCCCCGATCAGGTGACCATCGAGTTGCGACATCTTGCCACGCCGCCCCCGGCCACCTTGCCAATTACCCTGATTCTGGGTTTGCCGCGACCCCGAATGCTGCAGAGAACATTGCAGACTATTGCGACCATGGGCGTCCAGAGGCTATGCCTGTTGCAGACAGCGCGAGTGGAAAAGAGCTATTGGCAGACACCGCTGCTGGAGGAAAGCACCGTCCGGGAACATTTGGTGACCGGACTGGAGCAGGCAAAAGCGACCCAGCTCCCGCTGGTAAGTTTTCACAAACGGTTTCGACCATTCATGGAAGATGAACTTGCCTTCGTCGCCGAAACGTCTGCACGCCGCCTGGTAGCCCACCCCGGTCCCTACCCGATGGCGGCCTCCAATCCAACGGTTTCGACAACTCTGGTGGTGGGCCCTGAAGGCGGGCTGTTACCCCAGGAAGTCGATGGCTTTATCGCCCGGGGATTCAGTCCGGTCCAGCTGGGGGACCGTATTCTTCGGGTAGAAACCGCGATTCCGGTACTGCTCGGCAAGCTTTTCTAGGGAATCTCTGATCAAGTCCGAATAGCGTCTGGCTTACAGCGCTTTGCGAGATCCAGGCGA
>CAZXLJ010000160.1:0-5583 GCA_964641175.1 uncultured Cellvibrionaceae bacterium | reverse complement strand
GCGTTGGCGCTTCTCGACAGGCAGTCAGCATGCCTTCGAAGCGCCGCCCTGATCTCGCAAAGCGCTGTAAGCCCGACGCTATTCGGACTTGATCAGAGGTTCCCAACGGCTGTTTTGCCGATATAGGCGGCACCATCGTGGTTCCGCCGGTCAGGAATGCGAAGCCGATTATGCCAATTCGCCCAGTTAGCTATAACAAACGCGCTTTTCGACGCTTGAGTACGTTCACGTGCAGTATCCGCGTCCCTCCCTGCCCAAGAAGCAAAATTGCTGGATGCTCCGGTACTGCAGATATGGCAGGGTGATCGAAGAATCCTGGAAAACCCTGTTTCGACAGGGTTGACGGATGAACATATGAAATTGGGGGATGAAATGAGAGGAAGTTGTTTATGCGGTTCAATCCGCTATCAGGTGGATCAACTTGATTCACCCATTCAACATTGTTCGTGTGGTATCTGCCGAAAAGCGCACGCCGCTGCCTTTAATACGGGTGCCGCGGTACGGCCGGAGCACTTTCACTGGCTATCGGGGGAGGATCTGCTCAGCAGTTACGAGTCCTCGCCAGGCAAAAGCCGATTCTTCTGCTCAAACTGCGGTTCCCAGATGATCTCAAAAAAGCAGGGGAATGCCCTCCTTATTCTTCGAGTTGCTACACTGGATGACGACCCGGGGGTTCAGCCTCAGGCGCAGATCTGGAAGTCCGATGAAGTGCCTTGGCTCACTTACGGCCCTCAAATCATGGCCTATCCGGAATGGGAACCCGGCCGGTAAGCCTGGGCGTGCAGAACTGGCCTGCCTGGTCCAAACTATAGTAGGCTGCGCACAGCTCCGGCCGGAAAATCCCCTTCGCGAGAGGGCACGTAGATTGCTCTGGTTTTGCGGATGTACGGATGAAGATTGCAACGGGTCGATCCCTGGACCGACCCGTTGATATTTAATTGGCCACGACTTGCGAACAGACAAATCAACAGGTACTGCAAGCAGCGGTATTGCTGCGAGCTGAACCTTCACTTGACAGGATAGCAACTTGAAAAACAATATTGGCATGAAGGCGACATTTTTGCTGGCCTTGTGTGGCGTGGTGAGCTGTACCCTGCAGCAAACACCTGGCGCAGTCGCTGCAGAAGCTGCCCAACCGGCGGATAGCGTCGACAAGTTCAAGGCATACACCCAGAAATTTCCCCAATCCGCGGTACTATCCCAGAACCATGCGACTGGCCATGTCGGCGATTTCTTTTTTACTCACTGGAAAGACGGCGGCGCTGCCGCATTAACCTTGAAAGCAGATGGCGATTTCAGCGTGAGCTGGCAGGGCGGCGGCTATAACTATGTTGGCGGCCCCGGATGGCATTTTGGAAACAAGGATCGGGTAATCGACTATCGTCTGAACGAAGATAGTGGCGCGACGTACATTACCTTGTACGGATGGGGATACGACAAGAACATGCCCACCTCGGATCCAGCCCACCTCGTTGAATATTACGTATTGCAGCGGTGGACCTATGACCCCAGTCAGGACGGTACTTTTGGGAAAAAATTTGTCAGCAACGGGGTTGAATACTCAACTTTCCGTTCGGTTCGCGACAAAAAGCCCTCAATCAATGGTATATCTACCTTTTATCAATACTGGAGCAAGCCTTCTCGGCAGCTGCCGCTTGGCAAGGATCATAAGATCATCTTCGCGGATCATGTGCGCGCCTGGGCGGACACTGGCTGGATAATACCGGATATGAATAACCTCAATGCCAGTGATGACCCTACCTACCAGGTCCTGGCTGTTGAAGTCTTCGATCCCAAGCAAGACGGGCGGGCGTCGGGGCGACTCCGGGAAGTGGCACAATAATTCATTGTGGTGCAGGCGGATTCCGGGCTGCACCGCAATGATGATTGCTGCGGGAAATCTCTCCTGAAAACATTTCTGATTTACGCAAACTAAATGAGCCGACCATGCGCGGAATAAAAGCCCTTCTTTTACCTGTTCTACTGGCTGCCCTGGTCGGTTTGAGTGGCTGCGTCACAACCTCCGGGGCGAACCGGAAGCCGATCGTGAAAACAGACCTGGGAATGATTTCGGGGATTGTTGAGGACGGCATATACATGTTCAAGGGCGTTCCCTATGCGAAGGCAGACCGCTTCATGCCGCCTGAAAGGCCGGACGTCTGGGAGGGTGTGCGCGAGCACATAAATTTCGGGCCGATCGCCATGCAGGTGAACAGCTGGTCGCCGGAATCCGCGATGAACGAGAAAGAATTGTTTACGGTCAATGTGTGGACCCAGGGAATAAACGATGGCAAACAGCGGCCAGTGATGTTCTGGTTGCACGGAGGCGGCTTCGCCGTCGGTGCCAGTGATGATCCCATTACAGACGGCAAGAGACTTGCAGAAATTGGCGATGTGGTGCTGGTTTCAGTGAATCACCGTTTGAACGTTTTAGGGTTTCTTGATCTTTCAACTTTCGGACCGAAATACGCGCATTCCGCCAATGTTGGTATGCTCGACGTTGTAGCAGCGCTTGAATGGGTGAACCGGAACGTTCAGAATTTCGGCGGAGATCCGAACAACGTAACAATTTTCGGTGAATCCGGCGGCGGCGGAAAGGTCGGCACACTGATGTCGATGCCCGCAGCACATGGGCTGTTTCATAAGGCCATCATCCAGAGTGGCACACTCGTCAATGTCATGACCAAAGACAAATCGGAGAAGGTCGGCCAAAAAGTGGTGGAAATTCTGGGGCTGTCCGGGATGGACATGAATCGGCTGGAGACGGTTCCATACAAAGAGCTCTACGAGGCTGGCAACAAGGCTGTCGCGGAAATAGTCGGCGTGAGGACGCCCGGTTCCAGCAAGATGTTCGGCTTTGGTCCCGTTCCGGATGGGGTGGATCTGTTACAGCAACCCTTCACCCCCGGTTTTGATGACATGTCCAAGGATATTCCCCTGCTTATAGGAACGACTTTGCACGAGCTGGTGAAGACAGCCTACGGCGAAAAAGATCTTACAATGGAGGAGGCGAGAGCCAGACTAAAAAACCAATACGGCGACAAGACCGAAAATTATATCGATCTCTTCGGTAAATCTTATCCGGGCTACACGCCCCAGGATCTTCTGTCACTGGATACGGTCTTCCGCCCGTACACTATCAGGGTCGCCGATGCCAGGGCCGACGGAGATAACGCGCCTGTTTATTCTTACTTGCTGAGCTGGAAAAGCCCTGTCGAAGACAGCTCGAGAGGGTCATTTCACGGGTTGGATATACCGCTGGTATTCAACAACATTGAGCTGGGCAAACATTGGACCGGTACGGGACCGGAAGCCCGCGAGCTGGCCGACCGGATGAGTGCCGCCTGGATCAATTTTGCGAGAAGCGGCGACCCTAACGTCGGGGACAGGCTACCTCCATGGAAGCCTTATTCGAAGGAAAATGGTGCGACCATGATCTTTGATATGCAGTGCAAAGTGGCTAATAACCACGACAGGGCTTTGATGGGTCTGGTAAATCCCGTCGAATAGCTACACATGCCGTTGAGCGCATTGGCATCTTGCAAGGCACTTTGACCGTAGATCCAGCGTATTATGCATCTGGTTTCACAACGGTCGGCGGGAATGGTTTCGTCTGGCGCTATACCTTATCTATTGTTCTTGCATGTATTTGCACACGTCACGTTCAACGCAGCAGCGTCACTCCAGTGGGCTTGAAAATGGAGCAGCGGTATCGCCTTCACGCCGGCACCCCAATAATTACGGTCGCCGGCTCTAAATAGCCAATCAACAAAAGTACAGCTTCGCAGCCATTGGCAGAAATCGGGAGCCGTAATACGAACCAGGTACAGCATATGAAACGACTAGCGCTACTGGACTATGGGCGGTTTTTCGCGGCCCTCACGGTCATTGCATTTCACTACACGTTCAACGGGATTGCCAACGGTAAAGTAACATCGATAGACCATATTCCACCGCTGATTGAGGTGACCAAGTACGGCTATCTGGGCGTTGAGCTGTTCTTCATGATCAGTGGTTACGTCATATTTTTCTCGGCGAAAAACCGCTCGGCGGCAGATTTTGCGGTGAGCCGGGCTGTGAGGTTATATCCGGCTTACTGGTTTGCGATTCTGTTCACTTCATTCTTTGCATTGCGCTGGGGCGGGGACCTGATGGCGGTGAGTCCAGGTCAGATATTCATCAATTTCACGATGGTCCAGTCATATCTGGGTGTTGCGCATGTGGACGGGGTGTACTGGACGCTGATCTATGAGCTTACGTTTTATCTTGCGGTCTTCGGGATGCTTTTCCTCGGATTGCAAAGGCATTTAAATTCCATATTTATTTATTGGCCGGTACTGTTCTGTATCGCCCTGCTGGTGAACCTTCAGTCGGTTCCATATCTCGGAAGTTATTATTACTATTTTGCCGCAGGCGCTCTATTCGCAGTCCTGGCCAACAGGTTCCAGTGGCGGGCGGTTATAAGTCTGCTGGTAACATTTGCGCTATGCATCAATTTTTCCGTGGATAAGGCCGTCTATCTCTCGGAAGCGAAAGGTACGGAATATTCTCCAGTAGTAATCGGTTCAATCATTACATTCATCTTTGTCCTCTTCGTTTGGCAGAACACGAAACGCGGGCGTGAATTGAACCTGCCAATGTCACGCATGGCAGGGGCACTGACGTATCCAGTCTACCTGATACATGCACATTTTGGTTACATGATCCTGAACAGCTATGCGACTGAAGAGAACAAGCTGATGGTTTACGCATTAACCCTTTCAGCGGTACTGGTGATCGCGTTCGGAATGCATTACGTGATAGAGACGCGGTTGCATTTTGCGTGGAAAAAGATATTCGAGAGTACCCTTGGATGGCTGTTGCGGCGCGCTCAGGAGATGCCAAGGAAAATACAACTGGCGTACAGCAACCGCGGTTGAAGTGGAGCTTTGGTAGTGGTCCCCGTGACGCCACCTCCTGGCGGCGACTCTTTTTGACTAACCGCTGAATCAGCCTGGATCATTGGTGCAGATCGGCGACCCTTGACGGAGAAGCGAAATGACAGATATTGGCAAGAACACAATCTGCCTCTGGTACGACAACGCCGCAGAGGATGCAGCGCAGTTTTACGCGAGCATATTTCCCGGATCTTCTGTCAAAGCAGTTCATCGGGCACCTGGAGACTTTCCGTCGGGCAAGGAAGGAGATGTACTGACAGTTGAATTCACGGTCTGCGGCGTGGCGTGTCTGGGTTTGAATGGTGGGCCCGCGTTCAAGCATAACGAAGCGTTTTCATTTCAGATTGCGACCGAAGATCAGGAAGAAACAGACCGCTACTGGAACGCAATCGTCGGCAATGGAGGACAGGAGAGCGATTGCGGCTGGTGCAAAGACAAGTGGGGCATTTCATGGCAAATCACACCGGTCGTCTTGACGAAGGCGTTTACCAGTCCGGACCGCGAAGCTGCCAAGCGAGCGTTCAACGCTATGATGACCATGAAGAAAATTGACATCGCAACAATCGAGGCGCGATTGCGCGGATAGTGACACGTTAACTTGCTGGCTGCCTCGTTCCGCAGATCAGTGATTATCAATCCGCCTTGA
>CAZXLJ010000159.1:0-5631 GCA_964641175.1 uncultured Cellvibrionaceae bacterium | reverse complement strand
TTCCACGCCAATCGGCAGATCCTTCCGGGGTTCGTGGGCCCCCGCGTGCGCGAGGGCGACGAGCCGTTGAGACAAGTTCCCGGTGAAAGTACTTTTCGCGGCCGGCCAGGTGCGGCCAAAACTTTCATTCGCCGCGTTGCTCTTATTGCTAAGGGCTAAGGCCATTCGCTGCGAAAAGCGCCTTGCGGGCTGAGCGCCGAGCGTCGGTCCGATTTGTCTCGCGCAGACGCTATTGGGACTTAATCGGAGGTTCACTAGAATAAGCTGCTGATAAGTATTCCCACCCCAATCCTTTCGATCCGGACATTGTAGTCAATCAGGCTTTCGCCATAACCGTTGTAATACTGAGCAAATCCGCGCACGTTACCCCACAGCGGATAGGCCCATTCCAGACGGACGGCACCTTTCTTGTCGGTATCCATATTGTTCCTGAGCATCAGGCTGACTTCGTGCTCGCCGATGCGCTGTGCGGCGGCAAATTCAAAATGTCCCATGTAGTGTTCGATATCAGGATTGTCATCTCCTGAAGCATCGAAAGGAGACCGCTTTTCACGTTCCGGTATGCGCCACCACGGTTTGACGCTGAACACATAGCGTCCCTTTTCAAATGACAGGTTCGCATACAGCCGGTTCCAGCTGCGCGACAACTGACCGGTGCCGCCATTGGATTCATGACTGTAGCCCACGCCGAGCAATGAACCATCAATTCCGAATGGCCGCCAGGGCAATGACGAAACCCAGAATATTTCCGGCTCATAATTGGTCTCGCGAAACGGTGCAGACACCAGCTTGTTATACGCCTGCCAGAACGACAGCGCCGTAAAGCCAAAATAAAGCCGGTCATTTTTATGAAAAAATCCACCCGCCAGACGAAACTTGATACTCAGCTGGAACTTCACCTCGAGGTTATCCAGTTCGCGCGCGAACGCGTTGTCTCCCGGCGTGCTCTGGTAGGGCTCGCCATTGGGTTCCCGGACATAACTGAGCGGCAGAATGTAATTGCGATTGTGCGGCGTCAGGATCGACGGCAGGCTTTCCACTCCAATCTCCCGTTCAAGGCGCTGGTACAGCAGTGAATCTTCTGTTGATATGGAATATTCGTGCTGCGTCATGCCTGGCCCGGATGGCTCCTCTTGCCGCGTTTCTTCCAGACATTCCCGCCGAAGCTGTGACACGGCGGCATCGTCGGAAGCGCTTTCGATTTTCTCCAGCAGACAGGATTCGTAAACAGTCGAGGTGACTTGAGCTGCCGAGTCTGCCGCACACAGGGAGGTACCAAAGATACCCAGGGCGCACAGCACGGACATCAATAATGTCCCGCTCGCGTTCGGTCTTTTCAATTGCACAGTGGTCATTGGTTAACCGTTATCCATTACCTGTACTGGTTGGAGTTTCTTTCGTACGCAGCACATCTTCGTAATCATCCATGCGCCAGGGCAGACTGCCAGGGGAGACGTGGAGGAAATTCAAGTGCTTCTCGAACTGATCCAGAATGTCACTGATGACATCCTGCTGCTCAAATCCGTAGATATCGTAAGATTGCCCGCCGCGCCGCAAGAATACTTCAGCGCGGCAATAATCCCGTCGTGGATGCGCGTCGGCAGCCTGTGAAGCGACATAATCGGGCAAGGTGTACTGCATAACCCTGATGTCATAAATAAAATCGATCTGAGGCTCTTTGATCACCTCCAGATAGATCCGGCCATTAGAAAAGTCTTCGCAGACTTCCGCCGGCCAGTCATGCTTTTTCAGTTCGCGTTCAACGCGATGCATCGCCTTGGCCACTGTCGTGGCAATGAAAGCGTCAACACTGTCGCGCGCCGGAAAGGTCACCAGACCTGATAGCCGCCGGCGCCACAATCCCCGACCTGGAGCGCCGGCGTGCCGCGCACCAACCTGGGATTGCAGACTTTCCTGCTGGTGACTTTCAATAATCAACGCGCGCCACATCCCGATTGCTGCAATGATCATGATCATTGAAAAAGGCAGGGCACTGACAATAGTCATTGTCTGCAGCGCACTCAACCCGCCAGCCACCAATAGAACTGCAGCCACCACACCTTCTGACGATGCCCAGAACACCCGCTGCCATACCGGAGTCAACGCAGCGCCGCCCGACGCCAGTGAATCAATCACCAGGGAGCCGGAATCTGAGGAAGTCACAAAAAAGGTGATGATCAGGACAACCGTCAGGAAAGACACGACCGGAGTGAAAGGTAGCACTTCGAACAGTTTGAATAATGCTATCGCATGATCCGCCTGCACGTGACCAATCAGGGCGGAATAGCCTTCGTTCATAATCAGATGCAGCGCCGTGTCTCCGAAGATGGAAAACCATAAGAATGTAAACAACGACGGCACGAACATCACGCCCAGAACAAATTGACGGATACTTCGCCCACGGCTGATCCTTGCGATGAACAGGCCAACAAACGGCGCCCAGGCAATTGTCCAGCCGAAAATAAACAGCGTCCAGTTACCGATCCAGTCGCCGCGGGTATACGCCTGCAGATTGAAGGTGCGCTCCACAATATTGTTCAGGTAACTGCCCGTATTCTGAAGAAAGCTTTCAAGTATGTGGACGCTCGGGCCAACCAGAAATACAAACAGCATCAGCAGAATCGCCAATGTCATGTTAAGAATCGACAGACGCTTTATGCCCTTGTCCAGGCCGGCAACTACCGACAGGACGGCCAATGCGGTGATGAGCGCGATCGCAATCACCTGAACAACAACAGACACCGGTATTTGGGGCCAGAGATAGTTAAGGCCAGCGTTAATCTGTGCGACCGAAAGGCCCAGCGTAGTCGCAATTCCAAACATGGTCCCCAATATCGCAAACACGTCCACCATATGCCCGATCGGGCCGTGAATACGTTCCCCGATCAGCGGGTACAACGCCGAGCGGATGGATAAAGGCAACCCATGGCGAAATGCGAAATACGCCAACACCAGACCCACCAGGCCATATATGGCCCAGATATGAAATCCCCAGTGAAAAAAGGCAATCTGCATCGCTTGTTTGGCTGCATCGATGGTCTCCGGGGCACCGGCCGGTGGAGCCGCGTAGTGCAGAACTGGCTCGGCAACGCCAAAGAACAGCAAGGCAATGCCATACCCGGCAGAAAAGAGCATGGCGAACCAAACGGGGAAGCTGTATTGGGGATCTGCGTGATCCGGCCCAAGTTTGATGCGGCCCCATCTGGATAGTGCGACACCGACAATAAATACCAGAAAAAATGCAACCGACAACATGTAGAACCAGCCGAAGTTCCGCGTAATGCTGGCAAGAGAACCGGCAAAAGCTTTGCCGGCAAGCTCCGGACTGCTGATTGTGCCGATAACCAGCAGCAGAATCACCGCGACGGCAGGAAAAAAAACGGGCGCCAGAATGGCGGATTTTACAGTGCCGCTCGTCGTCATTCGGCAAGGTCTCCTGGTCTTGATAAGCAAGCGCCGCCGAACTGCGGCGTTCCGTATCGATTGGAAGTAAAATTATTTTTCGGCAGCGCCTTGTCGCGACTTCGATCGCGCGTTTTGAAACGGCTTCCGGGCTTTTTGGAATCAGGACTGCTGCCGGCTGTCGCGAATGTAAATCGCGTTGTGACTGCTGCGGGATTGCAGTTCAAACAGCTCGGTCGCCTTGATCAGATCACTGAGTTTTTTGTAACCGTAATTCAAAGACGAAAAGGAGCTGTTGTTGGAAATATAATTACCGACCCGGCTCAAGTGAGACCAGCCGTCTTCCTCGGATGTCTGCTCCGCGGCAGTACGCAAAAGTTTGACCAGTGCGGCATCTCCGCGCAGTTCCTTGCGGGATTTTCTGGTCGACGGCGCAGCTTCATTACCTTCGGATTTGGATTGCAGACTCTCGGTATAGATAAACTGCGAACACGCATGAACGAAGGGCGCTGGCGTTTTGCGTTCACCGAATCCATAGACGATTTTCCCGCTTTCCAGCAAACGCAGCACCAGCGGCGTAAAATCGCTGTCACTGGTCATCAGGGCAAACGCATCCACGTCGTTGCTGTACAGCAAGTCCATTGCATCAATGATCATGGCTGAGTCCGTAGCATTTTTTCCTGTGGTATAGGCGAACTGCTGGATAGGCCTGATGGCGTTCGGGTGCAATTTCTCCGTCCATCCAGACAGGTTGGTTTTTTTCCAGTCCCCATGAGCATGGCGGATATTGACGGTTCCGTATTTTGCCAGCTCCTCAAGCACGCCCTCTACAGAGTCATGGCTGACGTTGTCACAGTCGATCAGCAGTGCAATTCGAGTACTCATTTTGCTCATGATTTCTCTCCCTCTTCACGACCGGCCGCGCCGGATCTCTGGATTTATTCAGCAGGCGGCCAGACAATGCAGCAGGGCATTGCAGCCGGGCACAACCTTATCAGCGAAACCGCGGGTGTGCAAAAGTTTGCGCCGTGTCGTAACAATCCTCAAACGTCAAAAGCCTCGTATCTAAAGTCAATACCGGAAACCTCTGGAGATCCAATGAACGTAACTCTCGCGCTACTTCTCGGCCTCGCCCTCAGCGCAGCCGTCACCGCCAAAGAACCAGCCTGGCTGGATATTGAACTGGAGAACTATAACTACCCTTATCCGGTGCAAAAACTGACTCTCAAGAGCCAGCAGCAGACATTGAAGATGGCCTACATGGACATCCGACCGGACAAGCCTGCCGGTTCGACTGTGTTGCTACTGCATGGCAAGAACTTCAACGGCGCCTACTGGCAGACGACTGTTGAGGCACTGGTAAAACGAGGGCACCGGGTGGTGGTGCCGGACCAGATCGGCTTCGGCAAATCCAGCAAGCCCGCCCATTATCAGTACACGTTCCAGCAGCTGGCCGATCACACCAAAGCCGTGTTGGACCATTTGAAAATTGAACGAACGGCAGTGGTTGGTCACTCCATGGGCGGCATGCTCGCCACCCGTTTCTCGCTCATGTTTCCCGATACCGTCACACAGCTGGTGCTGGTGAATCCCATCGGACTGGAAGATTACCGCCCTCTTGTGCCTTACCAAAGCGTGGACGTCTGGTACCAGCGCGAACTTAAACAAACTCCGGAGCAAATAAAGAAATACCAGCAAGAAAACTATTACGACGGCAAATGGAAACCGGAATATCAACCCTGGGTCGATCTGCTGGCCGGCTGGACTACCAATCCCGACTACCCCCGCATCGCCTGGAACGCCGCCCTCACCTACGACATGATATTCACCCAGCCGGTAGTGCACGAATTTTCCAATCTCAAAACGCCGACTCTGCTGATCATCGGCACCCGTGACCGTACCGCTCTGGGAAAGCCGCTGGCCGATGAAAAAACGCGCAAGACGATGGGCTTGTATACGAAGCTGGGTAAAAAGAGCCGAGACGCAATTCCGAATGCAAAACTGGTGGAACTTGATGATGTGGGGCATATGCCGCATGTTGAGGCGTTTGAGCAATTCGTAAAGCCCCTGCAGGAATTTCTGCAGTAATCCACATTCACTTCAGTTATGGAACAGGTGCGACAACAAGGATGGGAAGACGTCACCCCCTTGTCCAATTCATCTTGCGTTAAGCTTCGGCGCCTATGATAGCGCCCTGAATGCAGATTGATTGCATCAACCACAGGAGAA
>CAZXLJ010000158.1:0-5724 GCA_964641175.1 uncultured Cellvibrionaceae bacterium | reverse complement strand
AAAGAATAACGCCAGATCAGAGCGGTATGGATTTGGGGAAAAGGTTATTAAAAAGAAATAAGGGGGTAATTTCAGCGCGACCCCGCACCTTAAAGTGACGAGCCGGTGGTCGGGCTCAGCGCCAGACTCTCTGAATCACCGTAAGGAGCTTCCGAAGCCGCGCCCTTTGTGATCGAAACCCCCAGGACAGGAAAACCCGATAATCTCGGGGCAAAAATGTTATCCCGGTCACATTTTGAAATGCTGTCGGAATTATTGGAGAAAACTGGTTATTTAGTGTCCACGGCTTGTTACCGCCTCGCGAAAGTAATAATATTCGTCCTCATAAAAAACCCATAATTGCCGATCTTCTCTTGCCGTTCTTCTTTAAACCAAAGCCATTACTCGGAAAACGCAAGACCATGCAGTACGGCTTGCTGAGCGTCAGCATTGGTATATTCAAACTTCAGTAAAATGGTGCGGTGACAATACATGCAAAATTTATATTGGGGTGAAGTAGAAGAGCAGTCATCAAGACATGACGTTCGGCCGTCCGCGTACGACCGGTCGAACGGCCACAAACACCAGGCATTCAATACTGTAACCGTCAGCAACTGGGTGAATCCCGACTTGCTCGAGAACCCTGGATACGTTTCCACATACATGCTTCGGCATCAGGACCGGGAATTATTTTCTGTCCATCTGAACCAGCAACTGGGTTTTTATCAGATTTCGGAGTTCGTGGCGCCCGGCGAATCCGGCAACTTTATTATTGAGCAGACCAACAAGGCCGGAAAACCCAAGATCGTCGCTTTCGACAAACAATCCGGTGATCTGCTGGGAACCTTCAAGGGCAATACGCTGGTCAATGACAACGACGAGCCGGTCCTGGAAGTCAAACCTCTTACCAAACTGGAAATAAGCTTCTTTTTCACGCTGGGCGACATCTATCCGGAAGATTCAATGGCGGTCAATATGCGCGAACGCGAAATTGCAGCCTTCTTTTACCGGCTTCCCCGCGATAATCGAAAACGCCCCGGAATTCTGGGCAAACTCAATCAGTGGCTCAAACGCAGTTCTGACGATCCGCAGGACGTTATGGAAATGCATGTGTTTTCTGACAGAACCTGCGATCTGCGCATGTTCTGTGCGATGGCTGTCATTCTGCACAGTCGCGACGGCCTGCATCTGGCCGAATAGTTCCGGCCCGCCCGGTGGTACTTCGATGCCGACATTGTCGGCATCGCCTCCAGACCTATTCCCGCCAACCTGCATGCACTTCAATGACAGGCCGCGTCCTAACCGCGACGGCGCTCAACTTTACTCCCGCTGAAACCATACCAGGCAATAAAGACATAGCACAGAATGGGTAGCCCAAATGCCAGCTGAAGTCCGATTTGATCGGCCATAAAGCCTTGCAGTAACGGAATGATCGCCCCTCCTACAATCGCCAGACAAAGAATGCCGGAGCCCTGACTGGTGTGGGGTCCCAGGCCTCGCAACGCGAGACTGAAGATGGTTGGGAACATGATGGAATTAAAAAATCCGACTGCGAGAATCGCCCACATGGCCAGGCTGCCTTTAGTCGTCATGGCCACCGCCACCAGCAACGCGGCAATAATTGCATTGGCCGCAAGCACGATGGGCGCATCGATCTTTTGCATCACCGCCGCGCCGACAAACCGGCCGACCATCGCCGCTCCCCAATACCAGGCGATGTACCCCGCCGCGGTGGCTTCCCCCATTCCGGCGATATCCGGTTCCCCCAGGAAATTCACCAGGAAACTGCCAATGGCAACCTCGGCGCCGACATACACGAAGATGCCCACCGCCCCCCAGGTCAGATGGGGGAATGCCCAGGCGGATATACCTTTTCCTGTTTCAGACTCCGCGAGCTCTTCATCCACCAGGCGGGGCAAGCGCAAAAAACTGAAAACTATGGCCAGCACGAGAAGTGCGCCTGCCAGCAGAAGATAGGGGCCCTGAACCGCTTGCGCTTCATGGGCTTTGAGTTCGGCCTCGCTCATCCCGGCGGTTATGCCCGACAGTATCAGCACCGCGCCAAAAAGTGGCGCGATGGTTGTGCCCAGAGAATTGAATGCCTGGGTTAATGTCAGGCGACTGGCCGCTGTTTCAGGTCTGCCCAGGCGGGTAACGTAAGGATTGGCGGACACCTGCAGTATCGTAATGCCCGCGGCCAGAACGAACAGGGCCGCGAGAAAAACTTCATAGACCCGCCAGGAAGCCGCCGGATAAAACAGCAGGCAGCCCAGACTGGCAATTACCAGCCCCACCACAATTCCGGTTTTGTATCCCACGCGTTTGACCAGTGCACCGGCTGGAACTGACACCAGAAAATACGCACCGAAAAAGCAGAACTGGATAAGAGCCGCTTTTGCATAGCTTAAATCAAAGACATTTTTCAGATGCGGGATCAGGATATCGTTGAGGCAAGTGATAAACCCCCACATGAAAAACAGGGTCGTGAGAGAAACCAGCGCGAAGTTGTGATTTTGCCGCTCAAAATCCTGAGCGACGTGAGTTGACGTCAGAGGGCTTGGTATGGCCATAAAATTCCCGGAGTTACAGGGATCTCGGATTAATTCCAGAGCAGCGTTCGACGAGACTCAAACGTCCGGCGCACCGAGCGACGTCCGCACCGGAATGCCCGCTCTTGGTACGACGAATTTCCGGCAGATGAACAGTTGACCGAGCCGTGAAGACGAGCAGCGCTTGATGGAATTAATCAGAGATCCCTTTATTTTTATTATTGACGACCGGCCACCAGGAAGATGGTGACTGCCGTCAGACCCTGGTTGCCTTGATTAATCAGATAACGCGTGAAACACGAAATAGCGGCGACAAGATACACGCGCCAGAAAAGGAGTGCAATGTTTCGCTCGGGCGCGATTTTCGATCACGATGTTCACCCACGACGGGTACGACCCGCGGAACGTTCAAGCCAAAGCCGCATCTGCGTTAACGGTTTTTCGCGATTCGGCCAGCGAAGCGACCACAGAATCCAGCGTCATTTCCAGCAGGTTTCGCATGGCCTTGCTGCCTTTTGCAGACTGACCGGAATGAATGCATTCGTATACGATCCGGTAATCCACACTGGATACGCCGGGGACCGTTTTTATCTGACTGCGACAGGCGACGCTCAAGCGCGCGGCGGCCCGAATAAATTCACAAAACTGACCATAAAACCGGTTATTGCTTGCCAGCAGTAACGCGGTATGAAAACTCACTTCCGCTTCAAGAGGATCGTGCTCCCCGTTCTCCGCCAGCTCGATCAGTTCTACCGCGAGCGCGATGTTTTCCAACTGCTCCAGATCCGCGGATGCGCAGGCGAGACCTACTGCTTCCGGCTCGATCGCAAGGCGCAACTGGGTAAATTCCTTGAGCAGGCGCAACGAAGGACGCACCGTTGAAGTCCAGTTGAGGACGTCGGTATCGAACATGTTCCAGGACGCGACCGGCTGTACCCGGATACCCTTGCGCGGCCGTGACGAGATCAACCCTTTGGCAGTGAGCATTTTCACGGCCTCCCGCGTCACGCTGCGGCTGATCTGAAAGCGTTCAGACAGCTCTGCCTCGGTGGGAAAATCAGCGTCCATCTTGTATTGGCCCTGCACAATGGCCTTACCCAGTTCGTGCGTGAGCTGATGAGTCAAATTGCGTGAACTGTCTAGTACGTCTAATCCCATGATTATTTCTCAATTGGACCTGCCCGTTAGAGCAGTCCATTGTTGTCTTATGGTCCAGACCTTATACATCCGGGTATGTGACCGCTCGATATTCAAATCCCCGGATGCTCGTCGGCCAGATGATCTTCCCGAGGACTTCGTGCTGCCTGCAGTCACAACTCCCATCGGCGACTCTTCTGTCGCAGACTTATATGCGCCGCCAAGTATAAATATGACAACAATTCAAGGGTAACGAATAGGCCCGATCGAACTGTTAACCACCCCGCAGTTTCGCTTCCTATTCATCATTTATTAATAGTTGGTCACAATTCGACCCTTACTCCCACCACAAAAGGTCTGATATGACAGATCTATGTGGCTTTCCACCGGGTCAAGAAAACTAAAGCCAAAATCGGGACGAAAAAAAAGCCGGTTACCCGGCTATTTTCTCCCATCGCCTCTCAGCGTTCGGATTTGATTTTCTCCACCAGATGGTCAACTACTTTCAGCATTTCTTTTTGCGATCCCGCCTTCGATGCAGACACGTGATAGTACCCGCCTACCACCATTTCAGGGGTTCCGGTTATCTTGTAAGTCCGCTGTCTCGCGTCGGCCTGTTCCACCTGCGCGTTAACACCAAAGGAATCCATGGTCTTTACAAATGCATCCCCGTCCAGACCCTGCGCGCTCACTACGCTGGCGATTTCCGCCTTGTCGAGCAGCAGTTTGTTGTTTTTGTGCATTGCTTCAAAAAATGGCATATGCAGTTTGTCCAATGCACCTATGGCCTTGGCCGTGTAATAAAGACGCGCGTGGGTCCACATCGCATCGGCCGGGTTGCCTCGCTGGCGCCACATGGCTGGAGATCGAACGACCTTTACGTCGTTACCCAGCGCCGACTCCCACTTCTCCAGCACCGGTTCGAAGGTGTAGCAGTGTCCGCAGCCATACCAGAAAAGTTCGGTCACCTCTACTTTCCCTGTTTTGGCCGGTTTCGGCTGCCCGGCAATGACCGAGTAATGCTTGCCTTCCTGATAAGCGGTTTTTTCCGGGGCGGCCTCTGCGGTGGCGAATAGTGGCAGTGCCAGCCCGAGGATTACGGCGAGAAATCGCATAATGACTCCTTACGAGTTTTCAATTGTTAGATTTGGCTGTTCCGGCAGCTTGTCCATACGCCCTGCCACTTCCTTCAGAGCGCACCCTCAACCTGCCGGACACCAGATCGTGGTTTCGTGACAGGCTGTTAGATGGGTACTCAGGGTGCAGGTTCCCCGATGTATGCAATCTGAATGCGTAGACAGTGGATCAGTTAAGCCCGGCTATATAATTCGCCAGCGCCGTGATCTCCGCATCGGTCATATTCTTCGCAATGCTTCTCATCACGCCCTCGGCATCATTGGTACGATCGCCCGAGCGGAAGTCACGCAGCTGCTTTTCGATGTATTGTGCGTGCTGGCCGCCAAGACGGGGGAATCCGGCCGGGTCATTGCCGAGCCCGCGCGGTGAATGGCAACCCGTACAGGCAGGCAGTGATGTTTCAAACGTACCCGCACGATACACCTGCTCACCGAGCTTCAGGCCATCCACTTTTTCGCCACTGTTTATCTGTATCTCGATCTGCTGGGCACCGCTCAGCTGCAAAGTCTTTTCGTCATAAAATGCCGCCAGATCGGCCATGTCCTGGTCGCTCAAACCTTCCAGGATTCCCGTCATCTCGGGCACAACACGAACGTTTTTCTTGATGTCGATCAGCTGCTTGAGCATGTAGGACTCACCCGTCCCGGCAAGCTTCGGGAAATTCGGAACCGCGCTGTTGCCATCCTCACCGTGACATGCCGCACACACGCCGGCCAGCTTTTCGCCGCGCGTCGCATCGCCTTGCGCCAGCGCCAGGGGTGCCATCAGGGTAATTCCGCAGATAAAGGCGAACTTAAAAACACTGTTGTTCATGAGTGCTCCGCAATGCTTGAAAAGTGTGGATCTGGAGTCGGCACCCCGTCATCCGGGTCTGCGTCCGTATTGATAATTGGCCAGAATTTTTGTGGGCTGGCATTATATA
>CAZXLJ010000157.1:0-5754 GCA_964641175.1 uncultured Cellvibrionaceae bacterium | reverse complement strand
CTAGAAGCTATTTCATAACTGCTGCACTCGCCGATACCGCGTTGAAAATGGCCTCAGGCTGCTCATTTACTCCTTGTCTCGGCTTCGCTCGCGAGTTATGAAACAGCTTCTAGAGTGCTCATCGAAAACTGCTTTATCAGTTCCCCTTCTGTTTAGTCCGGCCACTGTCTTCAATAATTATTAAGGTTCTTCTCCGGCGGTGTCGTCCAGATACGAATTTTTGAGTTTCACGTAATTCTGCGCGGAGTAAGTGAAAAAGCGACGTTCAGAAGCAGACAGGGGGCGAGCCTGGCGACAGGGGCTTCCCAGATAAAGAAACCCGGATTCCAGGCGTTTGCCTGGCGGTACCAGACAGCCGGCCGCGATCACGATCTCGTCTTCGACCACGGCCCCGTCCAGTATGATGGCACCGATGCCCACCAGAATCCGGCTGCCCAGTGTGCATCCATGCAGACAGGCCTTGTGGCCGATGGTGACGTCATCACCGATGATCAGGGGCCAGCCGTCAGGATTGAATTCACTGGCGTGGGTAATATGAAGAACTGCGCCGTCCTGGATACTGGTGCGGGCACCGATGCGGACCCGGTGCATGTCTCCACGGATCACCGCCCCCGGCCACACCGAACAGTCATCCCCCAGTTCCACATCGCCAATGACGGTTGCGGCCGGATCTGTGTAAACCTTCTCACCGAGACGGGGTCGAAGGCCCCTGAAGCTGCGCACGGACATATTCGTCTCCCATAAATCACTGAAGTGGACAGGACTGGATTCCATCTGGAATCTTTAAAGGCTCTGATCGAACCAAGCGTGTTTCCAGGCGTGGCATAAACACAAGTCGAGACCGTATGATACGGCCCGCCGTCAAAAATTGAAGTACTCCAATCAAGGTATATGAAATGACCGATAACCCGTTGTTGCAGACCCATCGACTGCCACCGTTTTCTGAAATCAAAGCCCGGCATATCGTTCCGGCGCTGAGGCAGTTAACCGAAGAGAACCTGCAAGCGTTGGATAAGCAGCTGGAAAGCATGGATGCCATCACCTGGGAGACCCTGGCGGAGCCTCTGGAAGAACGCGATGACCGGTTGCGGCATGCGTGGTCGGCGGTAAGGCATTTGAACAGTGTGGCCAACGATAACGATATCCGCACCGCATTTAACGAAAGCCTGCCGATCCTAAGCGCCTACGGCACCGCCATGAGCCAGAATGAACAGCTGTACCAGGCGTTCCGGACGCTGGCCGCCTCGGCGCAGTTTGAGCAACTGAATCAGGCTCAGCGGCAGAGTGTCATTTATGCAATCCGTGACTTCAAACTGTCCGGCGTGGGACTTCCACCCGAGAGCAAAGCGCGCTATGGCGAAATCCAGAGCCGGTTGTCCGCGTTGTCCAATCAGTTTTCCAACAATGTTCTTGATGCTACCCAGGGGTGGTTCAAACATGTCCAGGAGGAATCCTGCCTGGCCGGTCTGCCCGAGGCATCCCGCGAAGCCGCCAGACAGGCCGCGCAGCGCAAGCAGCTGGATGGCTGGGTACTGACGCTCGATGGCCCGGTCTATCTCACCGTCATGACGCAGGCGCATGACCGGCAGCTGCGTGAAGAAATGTACACCGCGTTTATGACCCGCGCTTCCGATCAGGGCCCTACAGCCGGTAAATGGGATAACACACCGCTGCTCGAGGAGATACTTACGCTGCGGGCAGAATTGGCGGTGTTGCTTGGTTACAACAATTACGCCGAGTTGTCACTCGCCACCAAAATGGCCGACTCCCCGGACCAGGTGCTGGATTTCCTGCAAGCCCTGGCGAACGAATCCCGGCCGGCGGCCGAAGCAGAGGTGCAGCAACTCCGGCGGTGGTGTCGCGAAGAATTTGGTGTGACCGATTTGCAGATGTGGGACGTGCCCTATTACTCGGAAAAGCTCAAGGAGCGCCGCCACAGCGTGTCACAGGAATCCCTGCGTCCGTATTTTCCTTTGGCGCGGGTGCTTGAAGGTCTGTTCTGGGTCGCCCGGGAATTGTTTGAGGTGGAAATCAAACCGGTCAGTACTGCAGAAGTCTGGCATCCGGATGTGCGGTTTTTCGCGGTGGAACGCGAAGGACAGGTGATTGCGCATTTTTATCTGGATCTTTTCGCCAGAGAAGGCAAACGCGGTGGCGCCTGGATGGCAGACTGCCGCGTGCGTCGCCGCGCGGGCGGGGAAACCCAGTTGCCGGTGGCCTACCTGGTTTGCAATTTCAGTGCACCGGCCAACGGCCAGCCGGCCTTGTTGACCCATGCGGAAATCACCACATTGTTCCACGAGTTCGGGCATGGCCTGCACCATATGCTGACGGCGGTTGATGTTGCCTCGGTCAGCGGTATCAACGGGGTTGCCTGGGATGCGGTGGAGCTGCCGAGCCAGTTCATGGAGAACTGGTGCTGGGAGAAAGCGATACTCCAGAAGCTGAGCGCTCACGTGGAAACAGGCGATTGCCTGCCTGATGCGACCATCGACAATCTGGTATCGGCCCGTAATTTCCAGTCCGCGCTGATGATGTTGCGACAGCTCGAGTTCGCACTGTTCGATCTGCGCGTGCATCTGGAATATGGTCAGGCCAATTTTACCGGAGTCCAGGATCTGCTCGATCAGGTTCGCAATCAGGTGGCGGTACTTGCACCACCCCGGTTCAATCGCTTTCAGCACAGTTTTTCCCATATCTTTGCTGGCGGCTATGCAGCGGGTTATTACAGTTACAAATGGGCGGAAGTTCTGTCGGCGGATGCATTCGCTGCCTTTGGGGAGAAAGGCATATTCGATCGGGTAACCGGGCAGCGCTTTTTAACGGAGATATTGCAGCGGGGCGGTTCACAGGATGCGATGACGCTGTTCAAGAACTTTCGCGGACGGGAACCGGAAATTAACGCGTTGCTGAAACAGTCCGGGATCCGCGCATGACCCGCAGTCGCAAGCGATTTATCGCGGGGGCGGTCTGTCCCGGCTGCGGGGCGATGGACCGGATTACCGTTTTTTCGAAAGACGGCAAGGATTTCCGGGAGTGCGTTGAATGCGGCTTCAGCGATGAGCGCCGCCTCCAGGGCATTGCCGTGGAATTAACGACCCGGGTAGAGCAGGTGGAGCCTGCGCCCATCAAGTTGATCGAGGATCCGGATCAGTGAACCGCCGGATTGGTTTCCGGCTCCCGCAATAGCAGGGATATTGCTGAATCCTCGGCCAGACGGGGCCAGCCTTCCAGGGTGTTGCGCCACAATTGGGTGGTCTGGCTGCCGAGGAATGGAGCCAGACGGGCATCACTTCTGAGGTTGTCGGGTTGAAACAGCGCTTCCACGGCATAGTGCACGGCAAGATCCAGCTGATTGGCGAAGTCTTCACCCAGTAGTTCATGGACGATGACATTTGCGAGCGTCATGTCAATGGGCGCCAGTGGCACATCACATAACAGCATTAACCGATCATTGACTTCCTCCACCATCCGGTGGGCCAGATACGCCTTGTCCACCAGTGCATGCAGGCCGGAATGTTCGCGCACCAGCTCCGGCGGTCGCAAGAAGAAATTCGCCGCGATTTCAGTAAATACCTTGCCGCTCTGGTAAATGGACGCTTCCTGCATCAAGGCCGCGAGGGTATCGAGCAATTCAGGTGCCTGTTCGATATAGCGGACCACAAAACGCAGCAGGGCCTTGCCGGGCTCTTGCTCCGGCAGGCGAATCGCTTTATGCAAGCGTGGCACCACACTTTCGAGATAACCTTCCAGTGCATGATTTTGTGCCTCGAGCCGCTGCGCTATCTCAATGGTCTTGCGGATGACATCGGTATTGGTGTGATTCATTTCATCTTCATAAGGTTGATATGCGAGGGTGCTCAATTTATAGACTCCGCTAGCACTACTACATGAGAACTTGCCCGCGACAGCGGGAATGGTAGCCTGCCTGTCACGCTGTTTCTGCCCGATTTTTCTGTCCAGTAAAACTGCTGCCTGCGCGCTCTGTGCCTTATGTCCACCTGGGTTGTAACGGGCGAAACACCTTCTAACTCAACATAAACTATGTTGGTCGATTTACAAGGCGGTGCCGGCCGAATGGATGGCCGGCGCGAGGTTGTATAGGGTGGGTCGAGCGCCCGGAGGCGGTTCGCAGCACCGCCCGACAGGGGTCCGGTGCGGGAACCGGGTTTATCCCCCGGAATTCAATGCTGCAAGATAATGACCAGTGATTGACGGGTAGTGAATATTTTTGTGTGACAGGGGTAACATTTTTCAGAATCCATAAGCGCTTTTACGTGATTTCCAGAATTATTTTGACGGCCCATTGATTTTTTAAACTTTTTGTGGCTTCCTTACGCCCCAATTTTGCCCACGCGACAAACTGTGCGGATTGATCACAATGTGACCAGTCGGTATGGGCTATTACCATGGTCATTGTGTCGGTGGGGGTCATGATTGACATCACAGTGCAGTCGACAAGCCATTCCATAAAAGCACGACCAAGTGCATACATCGGGATTCAAGTCCCCTGTTCAATCCAGCAGGCTGGAAGAGGTAATCCTTTCTGCGTCGTCGCCAGCCGGTAAGGCGGCTGATGGCCCAATACGATTTCAGACAGACCAATTTCTTGATTTTGATCTTTTATAAATACTAGGTTGGAGACGGGTTAATGTTGAGCAGAACTAGACGGTTATTTACGCTACCGTTGCTGGGGACCGCAGCCGGGTTGTTCCCGGCGGTGGCAGCGGCAGCGTCAAGCTGGCCGCTGAATATGCCAGTAGGGGTAACGGAAGTCAGCCACGAGATCCACGGCCTGCACATGCAGATTTTCTGGTGGTGCGTGATCATCGGCATCGTGGTGTTTGGCATCATGTTTTACACGATGTTCGCGCATCGCAAATCCCGCGGTGCCAAGGCGTCAAACTTTCATGAGAACACGACGCTCGAAATCATCTGGACCGTCATTCCTTTTATTATTCTGATCATCATGGCCTTCCCGGCCACCAAAACGCTTATCAAGATCTACGACACGGAAGACTCCGACGTCGACATTCTCATTACCGGTCTGCAATGGAAATGGAAGTACGAATATCTGGACGATTCCGGCGAGCGGGTGAGTTTTTTCAGTAACCTGAGTACCCCCCGCGAAGAAATCTACGGCGAAGCACCGATGACCGAGAACTATCTGCTCGAAGTGGATGAGCCCATGTACATCCCCATCGGCAAAAAAGTGCGATTTCTGGTCACCGCTTCCGACGTAATCCACTCCTGGTGGGTCCCGCAGCTGGCGGTCAAACGCGACGCGATTCCGGGATATATCCACGAAGCCTGGACCCGGGTGGAAGAGCCCGGCGTATTCCGCGGGCAATGTACGGAGCTGTGCGGCAAGGACCACGCCTACATGCCGGTGGTTGTGCACGCGGTAGAGCAGGCGGAATTCGATGCATGGCTTGAAGACAAACGCGAGAAATCCCGCGCGATCAGCGAAGCCGCCAAGCAGACGCTCACCTTTGACGAGCTCTACAGTCAGGGTGAAGAAGTTTATGTCCGGTATTGCGCTGCCTGTCACCAGGCGGACGGAAAGGGTGTGGCAGGCGCTTTCCCGGCCATTGCCGGCAGTCCGCTGGTCAATGGTGCCGTTGAAGGGCAGCTGGACCGGGTACTCAACGGTGGCGTGGGCATGCCGCCATTCGGGGAGCAGCTGACACCCGTCGAGGCCGCAGCGGTGGTGACATTCCAGCGCAACGCTTTCGGCAACAACATGGGCGATCA
>CAZXLJ010000156.1:0-5800 GCA_964641175.1 uncultured Cellvibrionaceae bacterium | reverse complement strand
TGGTTGTCACAACAGCGGGCCAATTGGGCCCGCATCAAACGCTTTTTCCTTTCAGCCGGTAAAGTGACCATTTTCTTATGACGTACGAAGCAGATCCGCGCGGCACTGATCCAAAGGAGTGAACCGAGCGGACGGACCATTCTAGCGGGACGGGCAATATGACAACCTTTGCTTTTTCGCAAATCTGCGACGCAGCACGCAAAGCGGGACCTGCTCTACTTTATTAAGGGTAGGGCGAAAGATATTCGGCCCAGACGAGCCGATCGTATTTTGCGGAAAGCGTCAGGCAGCCAATCGCAATTTGCTGCATCATGCTGCTGTGCGAAATTACGGGTAGCCTGCAATCCGCACCTTAAAATCAATCCAGTCACTTCCATAACTTGAACGTCTCATATGAAAAAGCACATCAAAAGAAGCACATCCTCTATCGCAGAATACGTCGCTGGCGTAGGGCACAGGATGGGATCAAATGATCTCCAGTTGACAGCATTCGTTCTCCTCACCGCCTTGGCTGCACCCTGCCATGCATCCAAAGACGATCCAAGAACGAAACCACGCTTCGATTACTACCCCGGGGCCTCCCTGATCAAAACAAAAATTGTTGAGTACAATACCGTCGCAATCCATTCTGATCTGGACCAACCAGAACCCAAGGTGCACCGCGTCACCGGTGATACCCGCCAAGTATCTTACCGGGTAAAAAATGTTTCTCCAGAAAAAGTGATTCTCAATTACAAGCAAACCGTTAAGGACGCAGGGTTTAACATTGTTTATCAGTGCGCTGAACTATCATGCGGACCATTTGACGTACGGAATGCGGCGGCCAAGTCATTGTTCATGTCGCTGCCGCCTCACGACAAACATCCTCATTACTTGATCGCCTCCAAGAACGAAAGCGGTATTCCGGTGACATTTGCAGTCATGGCGGCCAATAATAATATCGCAGACCAGGCATTCGTCGAAACAATATTTCTGGAAGAAATTCCTTTGGAGTTAGGCTTGGTGAAGGCTGCTGAAAATTATCAGCCAATGCAGAAGACCAGGAACAAACGGGTCATAGAGCCCAACGAGAAAGACCATCCTCTGTTGCCCCGTTATCCGGAATCCAGAGACATAGCTCTTACAAAAACCGACTATGGCTCGCTGGATCTTCCCGAAGCATCTACGGGCGCGACTTCGAAAAAGGAACCCTTGCGCGGCCAGCTCCACCAGGCCATATATGTGGTGGATGATGTTTCGGCCGAAAAAGTTTACCTGAATTATAAAGCTGCACTGGAGAAAGCCGGCTTTACCCTGTCAACCCTTTGTGAACCAGATGGCTGCCCGGTACGGAATACCAGCCTGAAAGAAATTGCGGCTAGGCTTTTCCCAGGTCAATCGCCTAAAGGACATCATGGCTATTACCTAAAAGCGGTAAGAGGCCCTGTGCAGCTAGGCCTGCTGGTTACTGACGCGGAAAGAAAAGGGACGGCGTATGTTCGCCAGGCAATTATTGAAGTCGAAGATCTGGAAACCGGCCTGATCGAAATTACCAGTGACGAAATTGCCCAGCAGGTCCGGCATACCGGTAAAGCATTGATTTACGGAATTTACTTCGATACCGGTAAGTCAGTGATCAAGGCAGAGTCCAAATCCGCACTTGATGCGATCAATGGTTTTCTGAAAGCAAACCCTGACATGGATTTTTATGTGGTAGGTCACACGGACGACACGGGTCAACTGGAAAGCAATTTGGGCCTGTCCCGCGGCAGAGCGGCTGCAGTCGCCAAAGAGCTGATAGATACCTACGGCGTTGCTGCCAAACGGTTGTCACCGCAAGGGGTAGGGCCTTTTGCGCCCGCCGCCGGCAATCAGACCGATGGCGGACGCACACAGAACCGCCGGGTCGAACTGGTCTGGCGGCTGTCTCCATAGATTTCTTAACCTCTCGGCCCCCGGAACAATCTCCGGGGGTCGTTACTTCAAATTTTCCTGCTTTCTGCTAACCGCTATACAAGCCTGGCAACCG
Source organism: uncultured Cellvibrionaceae bacterium (assembly GCA_964641175.1). Lineage (GTDB taxonomy): Bacteria > Pseudomonadota > Gammaproteobacteria > Pseudomonadales > Cellvibrionaceae > CAYNST01. Next base: position 3,792 of record CAZXLJ010000156.1, on the reverse strand, counting down.
TTGCCTTGAACGGCAAGCCGCAATTTTCATGACGAACGGAACCCCGGCGGTTTCGTTCCGTGAATTTCTTCATATTTATCTCTGACGGCAGGCATGATCGGTTGAATATACTTACCCTTTTCGAGGAAACAAGGAAGTACCGCCGCATGCATCGAACCTAACCCCCACATCGCAGTGGTCAGCTGCCCCATGGCCATATTGGCAAAAGCACCGCTAGAGAGGTCAGACCGACCCATTTCTTTTGCAAGTGCACCGATTCCATCAACGTAATACTGCATCACGTCAATCCAGACACGGCATTGAGCGTCGTCCCGCTTGAATCTTGAATAGCTGCTGGACTGCCGCAGCACTATCTGTGCTACTCCATGCACATGGTTCATCACCGCGACCAGCTCCATGCGCACAGGCTGGGGTATTTCGAACATTGTCTTTGGATCGTTTGAACTGCGTTGCTTTTCCATAGCAGGCTCATAAACCGAGGTCCAATAATCTTCAAAGCCTTCCATGGCTTTTGACAGTGGTGCCGTAGTATTTCGATGGTCCGCATATCGAAGTTTGCTTTCGGTAGGCTGGTCGCGTTCCTGTTGACGATCGTTCTGCGCCATGGTGACATTTGACGTAAAAATCAGTATGGCCACTATTGAATTTATTGTGTTTGCAAGTCGCGATTTACGCATTCGTTGACTCCATTTAAGCGGGTACCGTCGACATAAGGATGCTACCGAACAGTGTCGTCATTATGGCCGTTGGCGATTTTCGTCGGGTTCTAGATTTGGGACTTATCAGGAAAAGAACCTCACTATCCATCTTCTCGGACCGGCACGGCACTTCTGACCGCGCTACCCGCAGCACTCGAGGGAAACTCGCACGCACCCTTCTATTTTGACCCTGGAGAAATTTTCCCGGATCGCCTGGTCTGTACAAAGCGGCTCCGCATCCGCAGCATTCATTTCGTCTACTTCTTTGGGAGCGGCCAGTGCAAACTGAGCCGTCAAACTTCCACGCAAAGCCTCTGCCTTTTCCCTGATAGTCGGAATTATAGGTTGAAAGTAAGCGCCCTTATCCAGAAAACAGGGCACCACCCGGGGTGCAGCGATGCAATTCCGATGCTGGCTGTCGACCCGGTTCATCGTCATACCTGCCAATTGCAGAGGATGGAAGATCCTTTTTTCCCAATTCTTCCAACAGAGCACCCAGCCATCCACATAATATTGGATTGCATCGACCCAATATCGGCATTCAGAGTCATCTCGCATGAACCTGGAGTAGCTTCTCGACTTCATCCGTGCCCGGTGAGCCGCCTCATGCATATGTCTCAATTCGGCGAGCGTCTGCGACCGAAGCGATTGTGGTATCTCTACTCTGAGCGCCATCCGAACGATGCTGCTTCTCCGATTCGTATGAAGCGTCGCTGAATATAGATAGCAGAACCCGCGAGATTGCGGTCTGAACGACAGCAGAACGAGTTTCACGCGCAGCCACGTGACAGAGTTAACACTTGCCAGAGTCCGCTTGAGCGGGATGGGTGCCACCAGCAAGCACCATTCGACATACATCCAGGCAGTCCCCTCTATGCTAATAACTCGGCTCGTCGAGGGATGCAAACGTCACCAGGCAGTTCTGGCAATTTACATAACGTGTACGCTTCACATTTTTAACCTGTTGGCGCGTCATTCCATGCATAGACCCTGATCTGCGCGGTTCCTGCTGAATTCTTCACGCATTAAGCGGAACAATTGTGCGAGGATTAAGTATCTTAAAAAGAACTGCAAGCCGGCCTTACACTCAGGCCGGCTCGACAGTTTTCTTCGAAGCCATCCACGCGACGTTCCCTGGATGTAATAAAACTATAAATGGTGTTCCGTATGTACCCTCGATTCTCCCGCAACCGCCGATGCAAGGTGGCGCTGTTTTCGCTCGCGTATTTGTTGAGTGTTTGCGCGGTCACGACAACCGTTTCAGCCAATTCTGAATCGACAGCTGTCTCAAGTCCCGTCGATATTATCCTGATTTCCGCTTCCGCCCGGGACACTACTCAGCCCGAGTGGGTGCTGGATGGTCATTTTTCCGATACTTCCCGGTGGGCGGCGAAGTCCAGTAAGGGCGTTGATCCGTGGTTGCAGATTGAGCTTTCCGAACCCATTGAGGTGAGGGCGATCAAGATGGCATTTTATCGAGGCACCCGACGGCGCATGATGTTTGATGTGCAGACTTCGATGGATGGAAAGCAATGGCAGACGGTGTATTCTGGAAAGTCGTCGGGGCTGACGAAAGGGCTGGAAACTTACAAGCTCGAATCCACGCGCGCATCGACGATCCGCATCATTGGTCGCGGCAATACCGAAAATAGCTGGAGCAGCCTTACTGAAATAGAGATCCCGGGTACCGATAAATCCGCCTATGCCACCCCGAACCCGCCCAGCCGGCCTTATGCTGCTGAAGGTAAAACCAGCGGTAACCAGAATGCATCCGGTAGTGCAACTTCAAGTAGTAGTTCGAGCGGCAACTATACAACCACGGTCAGTGGCGATTTCACCGTTTCCAGCGGCAAGGAATTGCTGGCGGCGCTTGACAGCGCTGTGGCGGGCGACGTGATTGTTCTCAACAATGGAAATTATGGCGATTTCAAATACGACCGGAATTTCAACGATTACGTGATGCTGCGTGCGAAACAGCATCTCGGTGCATCGTTCGGAAGCATAGATGTTAGCGGCACCTATGGCTTTCTGCATCTGGACGGCGTCAAGGCAGCGGATATTCGCGTGACTGCAGGCGCGCATCACATCAAGGTCAGCCGCTCAAAATTCAATTCAACTGCATATTTTAAAAACGCTTCGAACATTTATCTGGAAAACAACGAGATCAACGCCCAGGGTGCAACACATGCGTTGATATTGAACCACATCAAAAATTTTACGGTTTCGAACAACTATATTACGAGAGCACGGGAAGACCTGCTGCGAATCACGGGTTATTCAGCTAACGGACTTATCCAGAACAATACGCTGTACGATGCGATTCCGGATAATACACCCTCCTCCTCTGACCGCTGCGCCTATAGCCACAGTGACGCCATCCAGATGTTCGGAGCCGACGATACCAACCCGACCAATATCACCATTCGGGGCAATCATATTTATGATGATCCTCTTAACAACGGGGTTCGGCCAACGTATTGCGTCGGAGGGAAACAAGGCGTGCGCCTGACCATGCAGGGCATATTTATCTCCGACCCGAAGAGCAAGGGATATCACGACATACTTGTCGAAGAAAACCTGCTGTACCTGGGAACCCCCAACTCAATTTACATTAACGGCGGCACCAGCAATGTTGTCGTGCGCAACAATACGCTGCTCCCGTGGCCGGGCAGTAGCGGTGGAACAATCCGCATTGTTGAAAAATCAAACAAGTCGAACAAAGGCGTTTACGTATCACGCAATCTTCTCAGCGAGATTCGCGATGAAACCACCAGGCTCAGCAGTGGCATGAACATTCTCAAGAATTTTGTCTATGACACTACAGACGAGAGCTCGGCTGAACATGTAAGCAACCTGTTCAGCGGTGCAGGTGATGGCTCACACTGGCGACATTTTTTACCCGCAGAGAGTGCAAAAATTTCTACGGATGCGGGGTATGGCGCAATGTCGCGTCTGCAAAGGCTTGTCCGAATGAAGGATGCAGCCGAACCGTTTTAGGTTGAGTACGAAAAGTACTTTTAACCGGGAACTTGTCTCAATTGCTCGTCGCCCTCGCGTACGCGGGGGCCCACGAACCCCGGAAGGGTTAGCCAGT
>CAZXLJ010000155.1:0-5946 GCA_964641175.1 uncultured Cellvibrionaceae bacterium | reverse complement strand
TGTGTTCTCCGATTAAGGATTAATTGTATTTTTCGGTTTATTTTTATCAACGCAGCGTATCGAGTTGTACTTGCTTGCAAGCCCCAACAATCAATTATCAGCGTTCATCCTTGAATCCGAACCGAGACTTTACTCAAAACAGTACGTCTTCTAAAAACAACGAGAGGTAATTTACCACGCGTGCCGGGGGTATACGGTTCCCACGTCACACTTTCACATAATTTTTATTTGACTTGTGATACAGATCAGATAGCGCCGCAGAAATGTGGTATGGATTATAAATTCTTTGTGAAGCAGACTGCATTTTTGTAATTAAAACGCTCGAATACGCAGTCATCCATTCAGGAAAAAACCTGTCGTAGAGCCTGAAGTTAGCGTGCAACGACGAGTGATTTTTGCAAATTCCTTAAAATCATGCAGATTATTCGATCAGCACCACTGCCAGTGCAGTAATTCCTTCTTCACGGCCATTAAAACCCAGCCGTTCTGTGGTGGTTGCCTTGACGTTGACGCAGTCAACAGCGCACTGAAGATCTTCTGCGATATTGCGATTCATGTAGGGGATATAGGTTGCCATGCGTGGCTGCTGGGCCACAATCGTTGCGTCCACGTTGACTACCTTGAAGCCGCGGGCGCGCAACTTTGCCATCACCAGGCGCAATAACGCACGGCTATCGGCATTGGCCCAGGCCGGGTCCGAATCGGGAAAATGCTGGCCAATATCGCCCAGTCCCGCCGCGCCCAGAAGAGCGTCGCACAACGCGTGCAGCAGCACGTCGCCATCGGAGTGCGCGATAAGGCCGTAACGATGCGGAATCACAGTGCCGCCTAAGACAATCTTGTCTCCCGGCCCGAAAGCGTGAACATCAATCCCCTGCCCGATCCGCATATAAAAAAACCCCATTTCTCAGATTAATTCAAAAAACTAGCGCCCTGCCGCTATTGGCAGTCATCCGTATATATTTCCAAAACGAAGCGTTTTTACTTGCGAGCGCAAGCACGTGGCGTCTCAGATCTGACGGGAAAGAATAAATTCCGCCAGTGGCAGATCTTCCGGCTGGGTGATTTTAATGTTATCCCGTGCATCGGGAACGATAAGCGGTTGCATGCCCAAACGCTCCACTGCAGATGCCTCGTCAGTCACGGTATCCCCGGCCGTTAGTGCCTCGCCAAGAGCCCTGTGCAGCAGACCAAGACGAAACAGCTGGGGAGTATGGGCTTGCCATAAATGTCGCCGGCTTACGGTCCGCATTATCCGTCCTGCGCTTTCCTGCTTCAGGGTGTCTGCCACCGGAGCCGCAAGTATGGCGCCGTGGGGTGACGCGCTGGTTGTGGCGATCAAGCGGGCAATGCTGTCAGGGCGCACGCAGGGGCGCGCCGCATCGTGCACCAGCACCCAGTCCTCCGGGTCTGCCTGACCCGTCAGCGATTGCAAGACATTGAACACAGAGTGCGCCCGCTCGCTGCCGCCTTCCACGACCCCGGTCTGCCGTGAAATCGGCAGGCGGTGAAAATGCTCATCGTGGGGGGCGATTGCGACCCATACGCCGTCCACGGCGACGGTCGCGAGCAGCTTGCGCAATGTAATCTCAATGACTGTGGCGCCGGCCAGAGGCAAGTACTGTTTGGGAAGCGGCGCATTCATGCGCGCGCCGATACCAGCCGCAGGAACAATTGCCCAGAGTTTTTTCTGATTGATCATTAATCGGGACGACGGCTTTTTTCTGACGGCAGAATCATGAAGAAGGTCTCCCCTTTCTTGATCATGCCCAGATCCTTCCTGGCGCGGCCTTCAATTGCATCACTGGAAGTCTTTAACGCGTGCACTTCCGCAGCGAGCAACTGCTTGCGTTCGTACAGTTCCATATTTTCTCTTTGTTGCTCGTGTATGCGGCTGTGCAGTGTCTTCAGGTGTGAAAGGCTGCCGTCACCAACCCACAGGCGATATTGCGCGCCTGCCAGAAGCGCAGCAAGTGCAATCAACAAACTCTTGAGGGCAATATCGGGCATAGGTCATTCATCAATCGGGACATAAGCAGGTGCCGGTTGGCAAACCGATGACACTAACTATAGCTAAATTACCAGCAATCTTGAGCCGGGTTGCGAGCAACCTGTATACCTGCTTCTGCCCTATACGCCCGTGCCCCCGCCGAAGGTTCAGCAGGGGCTGGCAGTCGGCTATTTGAACTCGGCACGTCCGCGATAGGCCGCCTGGCCGCCGAGCTCTGCTTCGATACGCAGCAGGCGATTGTATTTTGCGACCCGGTCAGATCGCGACAGCGAACCGGTTTTGATCTGTCCGGCGGAGGTGGCGACAGCAAGATCAGCAATGGTAGTGTCTTCGGTTTCGCCTGAACGGTGAGAAATCACGGCGGTATAACCTGCATTCTTCGCCATTTTGATTGCATCCAGAGTTTCAGACAAAGAGCCGATCTGGTTGAACTTGATCAGGATCGAGTTGGCGATTTTCCTGTTGATGCCTTCCTGCAGGATGCGCGTGTTGGTGACAAACAGGTCATCACCGACCAGCTGGATTTTGTCGCCAATCTTGCGGGTCAACGTCGCCCAGCCATCCCAGTCGCTTTCATCCATGCCATCTTCGATAGACAGGATGGGGTACTTGCTGGCCAGTCCCGCCAGATAATCGGCGAACTCTTCCGGGGAGAATTTCTTGCCTTCTCCGGACATGTCGTAAACGCCGTCTTTATAAAATTCCGATGCCGCACAATCGAGTGCCAGAGTCACATCCTTACCCAACTTATAACCAGCTTTCTGAACTGCTTCGGCGATGACTTCCAATGCTGCTTCATTGGATGGCAGATTGGGCGCGAAACCGCCTTCGTCGCCAACAGCCGTATTCAGACCGCGTGCAGAGAGCACTTTTTTGAGCGCGTGAAATATTTCTGCGCCGATTCGCAGTGCTTCTGTAAATGATGGCGCCGCGACGGGCTGGATCATGAATTCCTGGATGTCGACGTTATTGTCGGCATGTTCGCCGCCGTTAATAATGTTCATCATTGGAACCGGCATGCGGTATTGACCGGGCGTTCCATTGATATCGGCGATATGGGCGTATAAGGGTACGTTTTTCGCGATCGCCGCCGCTTTTGCCGCGGCGAGGGAGACCGCCAGAATCGCGTTGGCACCCAGTTTCGATTTGTTGTCGGTGCCATCAGCGTCGAGCATGAGCTGATCCAGCTGACGCTGTTCAAGAGCGCTTTTTCCGAGCAATAAAGGCTTGATGGTGTCGTTAATATTGGCCACGGCTTTCAATACGCCTTTGCCGAGATAACGCGATTTGTCACCATCGCGCAATTCCAGCGCTTCTCTGGAACCCGTCGACGCTCCGGAAGGCGCGCAAGCACTGCCGAGCGCGCCGGACTCCAGGACGACCTCCGCCATAACGGTCGGGTTGCCCCGCGAGTCCATCACTTCAAAGCCTCTGATATCAATAATCTTGCTCATGGAACTGTATCCCCGATTAATCTGGATGATGAATTTGAACGTGCGCCCGCCATCCGGACACCCGCAATTTTGAAAACCTGTGATTGATACAAATTAAAACCGGAATCTGTAACGTCTGAAACACGTCGTTGAAGCCAATCAGGCCGCCCGGCGGACGGTCTTTTGCCTTACCGGATTTCCAGAGGCGGCTGCCCCTTGATCAGTTCATCCAGTGCCCAGAGCTGGGCCAGAAACGGTTCCAGCTGATCCAGCGGCAAGGCGCTGGGGCCATCACATTTGGCCCGGTCCGGGTCCGGATGCGCTTCCAGAAACAATCCCGCGAGGCCGACCGCCACCCCGGCCCGGGCCAGCTCCAGCACCTGCTGTCGCCGCCCGCCGGACGCCGCGCCGGTTGCCTCACGAATCTGCAGAGAATGGGTAACGTCGAAAATGACTGGCAGGCCACCGCTGACTTCGCGCATGGTGCGAAACCCGAGCATATCCACCACCAGATTGTCATAGCCGAAACAACTGCCCCGTTCGCACAGGATAATCTGCTCGTTACCACACTCGCGGATTTTCTCGACAATGTTCCCGATTTGCCCGGGACTGAGAAACTGCGGTTTTTTTACATTGATGACCGCGCCGGTCCTTGCCATGGCTACGACCAGATCGGTCTGTCGGGCCAGAAACGCGGGCAGCTGGATTACATCGCAAACCTCCGCAACCGCCATGGCCTGCCCGGGTTCATGGACATCCGTGATCACCGGCACTCCAAACGCGGCCTTGATGTCGGCGAAAATCCGCAGCCCTTCGTCCAGCCCGGGGCCGCGATAGGAATGGATCGACGAACGGTTGGCCTTGTCGAAGGACGCCTTGAATACGTAAGGAATGCCAAGCTTCTGTGTAACTTCCACATATTTTTCTGCGACTTGCAGCGCCAGCTCGCGTGATTCGAGCACATTCATGCCGCCGAACAACACCATGGGGTGATCATTGGCGACCGGAATTCCGGCAACGCTGACAACCTTGTTAATGAATGCAGCCTGGTTCATGCGCGCGCACTCTCCTCGAGCTGAGATTTCCCGTTGGCCCGGTAATGTGCCAGGGCCGCTTCTACATAACTTCGGAACAGTGGATGACCATCCCGGGGTGTCGAGGTAAATTCCGGATGGAACTGGCAGGCGACAAACCAGGGGTGATCCGGAATCTCCACGATCTCGACCAGAGTGTCATCCGCGGACCAGCCGCCGATCTGCAATCCTCCCTGCCGCAGGGCGTCCAGGTAACGGTTGTTGACTTCATAGCGGTGACGGTGACGCTCGACGATAACGTCTTCCCCGTAAATTTCCCGGGTTTTCGAGTTCTTTTCCAGACGGCATTCCTGGGCGCCCAGACGCATGGTACCGCCGAGGTCGGAGTTTTCATCGCGACGTTCGGTTTCACCTTCCGAGTTGATCCATTCGGTAATCAGGCCAATGACTGGATGCGGCGTCTTGCGGTCAAATTCCGTACTGTTGGCCCCTTCCAGATTCAGGACATTGCGGGCGAACTCGATGACCACCGATTGCATGCCCAGGCAGATCCCCAGATAAGGGACCTTGTTTTCCCGGGCATACCGCACGGCCATCAGCTTGCCTTCCATGCCGCGTTCGCCAAATCCGCCCGGCACCAGAATGGCGTCGGCACCACGTATCAGGTCGAGGCCTTTGGCTTCAACATCTTCGGCGTTGATGTACTGAATATTGACCCGGGTACGGGTATGGATGCCGGCGTGCATCAAGGCTTCGTTCAGGGACTTGTAAGCATCCAGAAGTTCCATGTACTTGCCAACCATCGCGATGGTGACCTGGTGCTCGGGGTGCAGCTTGCCATCGACCACCGCATCCCACTCACTCAGGTCTGCTTCCGGTGCTTCGATTTTCAGATGATCACAGACGATCTGGTCGAGCCCGAAATCCTTGAACCAGCGGGGAATGGCATAAATCGTCTCCGCATCCGCCAGCGGTACCACGGCTCTTTCTTCCACGTTCGTGAACAGGGCGATTTTGCGCCGCGAGTCTTCGTCGACAATGCCGGTGGAACGGCACAGCAGCACATCCGGCTGCAGGCCGATGGAGCGCAGTTCCTTGACCGAATGCTGGGTGGGCTTGGTTTTCATTTCACCGGCAGTGGCGATGTACGGGACCAGGGTCAGATGGATCAGCAGAGAGCGATCCCGCCCCAGCTCCACCTTGAGCTGCCGCACCGCCTCCAGAAACGGCTGGGATTCGATATCGCCTACGGTGCCGCCGATCTCAACCAGAGCGACATCGTAACCCTTGCCACCTTCGAGGATGCGACGCTTGATCTCGTCGGTTACATGAGGAATTACCTGCACCGTGCCGCCCAGATAATCCCCACGCCGTTCCTTGCGCAGAACCGTCTCATAGACACGACCTGTGGTGAAATTGTTGCGACGGGTCATTTTCGTTCGCAGATACCGCTCGTAATGACCAAGAT
>CAZXLJ010000154.1:0-5977 GCA_964641175.1 uncultured Cellvibrionaceae bacterium | reverse complement strand
AGGTGCGGCCGGCCAGGTGCGCGCAGACGCTGTCCGGACTTAATCCGAAGTTCCCTGGCGTCCTGCTTTCAGAACGCAAGTACCAGGGGTCAGTTTTCTGAATTTGCGCTCTGAACATGATTGCTAGACTTGGTAGACCGACCGGTGAATTTCGTACACCCCCATCCGGCACGGTCCAATGCTTTCCACGGGTTCCACGTCATGACAGTTGATCAGCACCACACAGCTACATCCCCCGTTAAAAATTACAGTGCCGATGCGTACATTGACGTCCGTGCAGACGACTTCGACGTGGGGGTCGAGTACGCTCACCTCGCCACCGGGACCCAGGCCGGGGCGGTCGTAACCTTTGTCGGACGGGTCCGGGATTTCTCCGGGGCCGCCAGTCGGCGTTTATGGCTGGAGCACTATCCCGGCATGACTGAAAAGGTCATTACCGACATCGTTGCGCAAGCGCAGGCCCGCTGGCCGATCCAGAAAACCCGGGTCATTCACCGGATTGGTGAATTGACCCCTGGTGACCAGATCGTCCTGGTGGGGGTGAGTGCCGCCCATCGTCAGGATGCATTCGATGCCTGTGCGTTCATCATGGATTTTCTCAAGACCCAGGCGCCCTTCTGGAAAAAGGAAGGCGACCATTGGGTTGCCGCCAAACAAAGCGATCTCAAAGCCGCACATGCCTGGACCGAATCGGATTAACGCGGTTAAGGCCGCCCTGCTGGCCCACTACGGCGCCCCGCCGGCAGTCATTCTGCGCCGATTTCGCAATGGCGCCTTCCTGTTCGCTACCGGCCTGATCATTATCGTCATCTCCAACAGCCACTACCCGCCCTCCCTGCAGCAGGAACTGGCGGTGCTCGGTGGTCTGGTGCTGACGGCAACCGGATTTGTCATTGCACTTCTGGCCGAGCTGCGGTTTATCATCGGGCGGTTGTTGCATCTTGTGCATCGCAGATAAATACTGGTGACGTTTTAATCGTTCCAGACACCAGATTTCAGGCTCCAATAACAGATATCCCTATGATTCCAAGACTTGCCACGACGCCCTCTACCCCACCGCTTTATGACCAGTTCCTCCACGAATTGACCAAGACGGGCTTCAAGGGCGAGCTGGCGCGGGATTATGGCAGCCGCACGGTGCTGGCCACCGACAACTCCATCTATCAATGGTTACCCCAGGGCATCGCTTTTCCCAAAGATATCGATGATCTGGTGAAGCTGGCAGAGCTGGTGCAGAAACCCGAATTCAATTCGATCGTGCTAACCCCTCGCGGCGGCGGCACCGGCACCAACGGCCAGTCTCTGACCGACGGTCTGATCGTGGATATTTCGCGCCACATGAACAAGATTCTCGAGATCAACCACACCGAACGCTGGGCGCGGGTCCAGTGCGGGGTGGTGAAGGATCAACTTAACGCAGCTCTGAGACCGTTCGGACTGTTCTTTGCGCCGGAACTCTCGACCAGTAATCGAGCGACAATCGGCGGGATGGTGAACACGGACGCCAGTGGTCAGGGCTCTTGCCTCTACGGCAAGACGCGGGACCACGTACTGGAACTGACCACGGTACTTCTGGATGGCTCGGTACTGCATTCGAAAGCACTGAGTGACGAGGAATTTATCGCCCAACGCGATCAACAGGACCGGATCGGCCTGGTGCATCGCCTTGTCGATGGTATCTATAAAGAGCACCGCCGGGAAATCGAAGAAAAATTCCCGCGGTTAAACCGCTGCCTCACGGGCTATGATCTGGCCCATATTCGCGATGAGAAGGGGCGTTTCAACCTCAACAACATTCTCTGCGGCAGCGAGGGCACCCTGGGGTTTATTGCCGAGGCCAAGATCAATCTGTTGCCCATACCCAAATTTGTTGCCCTGGTGGCGGTCCGCTACAGCGATTTCAACAGCGCCCTGCGAGACGCCGCGCGGCTGATGACGGCGCAGCCGACGAGTATCGAAACCATCGATTACAAAGTTCTGAAGCTGGCAAAAAAAGACAATATCTGGGTCGACGTCGCCCGTTATTTTCCCGAAAGCGAGCAGCCGGTGCGCGGTGTGAACCTGGTGGAATACACCGGCCACAGCGAAGCTGAACTCAAGGAAGGTCTCAATCGTTTACGAGTAGCACTGCGACAAGCCAATCCCAACTGCATCGGGCAGAGCATTGCCAGCGGGCAACAGGAGGTCAACAAGATCTGGGGGATGAGAAAAAAAGCTGTCGGCCTGCTGGGAAACACCCTGGGCGAAGCCCGACCCATCCCTTTCGTGGAAGATACGGCGGTTCCGCCGGAAAATCTGGCCGATTTTATCGCGGAGTTCCGGGCGCTGCTCGATCACCACCAGCTCGATTACGGCATGTTCGGCCATGTCGATGCGGGCGTTCTTCACGTGCGGCCGATGCTCGACATGAAGGACCCGGAGCAGGCAAAGCAGGTACGGGTAATTTCTGATGAGGTGGTGGCGCTGACCCGAAAATACGGAGGACTGCTCTGGGGCGAGCACGGCAAGGGCGTGCGCTCGGAATACGCGCCGGAATTCTTCGGCGGTCTCTATCCCCAGCTGCAACGCATCAAGTCCGCTTTCGATCCGCGTAACCAGCTCAATCCCGGCAAGATCGCAACGCCGGACAATACCGCGACGTTGCTCAAGATCGACGGCGTTCCAACCCGCGGCGAGCGGGACCGGGAAATCCCGGTCGCTGTCTGGCGCGAGTACAGCGAAGCTGTGCATTGCAACGGCAACGGCCTCTGTTATAACTGGGATCTCAACGATGCAATGTGCCCTTCGTGGAAGGTCACCCGCGACCGCAACCATTCGCCCAAGGGCCGTGCCAGCCTGATGCGGGAATGGCTGCGATTAATGGAGAAAAATGGCTTCGATCCGGCCGCCTCCCTGGCCGAATCTCCGTCGCTCTGGCAGTTTGTGCGCGAGTGGCCACAGCGCCGCAAGAATTCCCGCCGGCTGCAGCAGGGCGAATACGACTTTTCCAAAGAGGTCCATGAAGCCATGGCGGGTTGCCTGGCGTGCAAGTCTTGCGCGGGACAGTGTCCAATCAAAGTGGATGTGCCCACATTTCGCAGCAAGTTTCTCGCGCTTTATCACACCCGCTACACCCGGCCCTTGAAGGACTATCTGGTTGGCTCCCTGGAATTTCTGCTACCCCTCGCAGCACACATGCCGCGCACGTACAACAGTTTCATGCAGGCCAAACCCGTGCGACGGTTCTTTTCGAGCGCCATCGGTTTTGAAGATGCTCCGGTATTGCCCGCCGTCAGCCTGCGCGATCTGATGAAAGAACATGCGGTGGAATTCGCAGACCCCGCCGCCATTGCAGAACTCAGCGATGCCGATAAAACGCTGACAGTGGTGCTGGTTCAGGATGCGTTCACCAGCTTCTATGAGCCACAGGTCGTCATCGATAGTGTCATTTTGCTGCGTCTTCTGGGTTATCGGCCGTTGCTGGCCCCGTTCAAGGCTAATGGCAAGCCTTTGCACGTCCACGGGTTTCTGCACACCTTCGCCAGGGTTGCCCGCCGCAACTCAGAATTCCTCACCGAGCTTTCCGTTCAGGGTGTGCCCCTGATCGGGCTCGACCCCGCCATGACACTGACCTATCGGAGTGAGTATCGCAAGAGTCTCGCCGACGACGCACCTGAGGTAGTCATGATTCAGGAGTGGCTGGCAGGCCAGCTGGAACATCTCGGCACCCGGCGGACACTCTTCCGGACGGCGGGCCACTTCAAATTGCTGCCTCATTGCACCGAGAAGACCCTCGCACCGGCTTCGCTCAAGGCCTGGCAGGCGATTTTTCAGGCCCTGGGACACACTCTCGATGTCGTACCCGTGGGCTGTTGCGGCATGTCCGGCACTTATGGACACGAGACCTCCCATCGGGAGCAATCTTCCAGGCTGTTCGGCATGAGCTGGCATGGCCCCATCCGGGCCAGCGGTAATCAGGGAGTCATCTGTGCAACCGGTTATTCGTGCCGGTCCCAGGTGAAGCGTGAAGCGTTCGTGAAGGTACCGCATCCGTTACAGCTATTGCTGGCAAGCAGCCAGCCGGAAGTTGTCAGTGAGAGCGAGACCGCCTGAGACGCGTTCGCCGGCACTGCGATCAGCGGTGTCAGAGCAAGCCGTAGGTGGAAAGCGTCTTTTTGAGCTTTTCGGGATTGACCGGCTTTTTGATGAAATCCAGGGCGCCCATCTGCAGGACCCGGGCGCGCGCTATCGGCTGGATATCACCGGAGATCACGATTACCACGGATTTGAGGTTTTCGTTTTTGATTGCTTCGAGTACCCGGAAACCGTCGAGATCCGGCATGGTCAGATCGAGAAATACCATTTCTCCCTTACCGTCCCGGATTGCCTGTAAAGCCTGATGCCCGTTTTCCGCAAAGGTGATTTCCACTTCCCACCCCTCCGGAAGCGAACGGGCGACCTGTTTCCGGGCCATCGACGAGTCATCACAGATCAGTAAAGGTATCGCCATAGGGAATATCTGGTCCGGAGTCGATCGGAATTTTCCCTTCCGATTGTTGTAGCGGCATCGCAGAATCAGCAACTTGCCTAAGACTCCGCGGTTTCCGTAAGTATAGACAGCAATAACGGTTCGTTATGACATTTTGCGAATTGACGCCGGGGCGTCAGCTTCCCCGGACAATCGTCGCGGGGCCTCTTCACTGGCCATCCCCTGAAAGAAATCCTCGAGACTGACGTTCATGACGTCCTTTGAATGAGTCAGCAGATCCGCCCGTATTTTAAGCCAGGACTCGAACCAGGGTTCACGGGAGGGATGGGCAATCGTCACAGCCAGATCATTGACCTGCAGCTGCATCATCATGGCCAGATCCCACACGGTGACCTTGCGCAAATCCCGACACAGCACATAACGGCCGGAAGCCGTCACGGCTATCCAGTTGTGCTTGATCAGACGGGCCCGCAACCGCTGCCAGTGCACCACGCCCAGTCCCCGCGCATAGCAGTCAGCATCGGAAACCTTACCCCCCTGCTGCGCCCTGGAGTGAAACAGCGCAAGGCACTTGAGCGCCGCCACGGTATCGGTCACTTTGCCGTCGGCGATCAGATAAACTCGTTCGGCAAGCGTACGCACCAGAATCGCTCCGGCCAGAATGATCGTCCACACCAGATTCACCCAGAGCAGAAACAACGGCACTGCGGCAAACGCACCGTATATCAGCTGGAAACTGGAATTCGCCACCATTGCGGCAAAGCCGACCTTGAGCGCTTCAAACAGGACCGCCGTGGTCACCCCGCCAATGGCGGCATATTTGAATGGTACCCGACAGTTCGGAACCGCCACGAACAGCAAGGTAAACGCCGCGGAGGTCGTGACCAGCGGCAGCAGGCGATACAGCAACGAACCCAGCATCCCGAAGGTTTCATCGCCGGTCATCATGAGTTTTAGTGAAAGAACATAAGTACTTGTGGCCAGCCCTACCCCCAGCAGCAGTGGCCCGATACTCAGAACCGCCCAGTAAAGAAGGAAGCTGGACAGTCCACGACGGGGTTTTTCGACGCCCCAGATTGCATTGAACGTACCTTCTATATTGACCAGCATCAGATAGGCCGTCACCAGCAGCATCGCCACTCCAGCAGCGGTGAGAGAACGAGCCTGTGCCGAAAAGGTCGCCAGGTAATCCTGTATGGACTGGCTGGTTTCCGGGATGAAGTTGGAGAAAATCATGATTTGCAGGCGTTCGGCCACGCCGTCAAAAGCCGGCACCATGGAGAAAACCGAGTACATGACCGTCATTAACGGCACAATGGCAAAGAGAGTCATATACGTCAGCGCCGCGGCGCTCTTCTGGCAACCGTGCGCCATGAAATCGCGAATCAGGTTATCGAAGAGCCGGCGCAGGGTGTACATTGCGGTGCGCAGCCGGAGCCAGTGCAAAGTCATGTTGCGGTGGTTGAATTCTTTCATAGCTTCCCTTAAGGTTCGACGACCTTTTTGCCT